>DKYP01000093.1:0-9523 GCA_002499945.1 Lachnoclostridium sp. UBA7097 | reverse complement strand
TATTATCGTTGTTATTATTATTGCTGTTATTATTACCGTTATTATTGTTATCACCGTTGTTGCCAGGGTTGTTATTACTATTGTCCCCTTTCTTATCTGGGTCATACCCCTGAGGGACTCCAAGTGACTTATATAACTTTCCTAATTCTGTAAGTTCCCCGGTGCTATAATTGAAAATGCCAGATGCCCCGCCATATTCATCATCCGGGTTGAAGGGAAACCATGCATAACGTTCTACAAAGTCCCTTTCTTCAAGACCCTGTATGACTTCTGCCATAAAATCCCTTACCTTCCCAATAGTAGCAGCATTGCCACCCTGCCATTGTTTACTGCCCCATTCTGCCACGCCAAATTCTGTAATCCATATTGGCTTTCCTGTCAGTTCATGGGTTTTATCTACCATTTCCAGAAATCCCTTTGCATCACAGCCGCCATCATAACTATGTACCGCCACAAAATCATAATCCCAGCCACTTGGACTGTTCTTCTTCATTAAATCCATAAAGTCATACCACCATGTATCCGGTCCGTCAACATTGTTCATTGTAACCCTGCCGTCACAATAAGGTGGTGCTATTGCTGTAGAAGGGGAACCAACGCGCAGCCCTGAATCCATAAATGACTGCCATACTTCCTCTATAGTGGAAGGACGTTCTATATTTGTTCCATGCGCATTATTATAACGGCTGGTCCATGCTATTGCATCTTCTATTGTAACTGGTACATTGGACTGGTCAGACCAGTCCGGTTCATTAAATGAAAGAATTGTGCCATACTTTTTATTAGAAGCGTCCTTAAGCCATTCATCACCATAATTCCCCCACATCATAGGAACAAATTCCAGATATTCATCTGTTCCTAATGCCTCATCTGTTGCCCAGTGGTAATACCAGCTTATATCCATATCTGCTGTACGGTGAAGTGTCCCCCAGCAGGCGCCCTTCTTTGCCAGGTAAAATTCCATTGTATTAGTCTTTGTGCCTGTATCTGCCTGTATATAAAGTGTATGTTTGGAAACTTTTGTGCTGTATGCCGCCCTAAACAGTTTAATTGTCCCGTCCTCTGTAAGCATATAATTATCTTTTACAGATGCACTTTCAAGCTGTGCTTTTGTAACACTTGCTGTCTTTTCACCATCAAAATAAATATCATATGAGCCAGCCCCTTCAAGTGGGTAAAACTCCACTGTAAGAGCCCCTGCCGGGTTTAATCCATTAATGACAGGAGTAATAACTGCATCTGCTGCCCACTTTGCAGGTGTAGATACATCTGGTTTTGCCTTGCCCTGTATAGCTTCCTTAGCATCTATTGTACGGATAATATCCCATCTTTGCGGGTCAGCATTTTCCTGTCCTTCATCATCATTGCTGCTTTTATCTGCCATAGAAAGAATCTGGCCTTCTGTCTTTAATGCACCGCCTATTTCAATAGCTTTCTGGGAGTTTTTATTAATAAACTTTACATAACCCTGTGGCACAGAAGTATCTATCTGCCATAACTGCCTGTCTGTACCACTGTCAGCTGCAAGTTCCAGCTTGCCCTGTACTGTAATACCCACAAGGTATCCTGATGACATGGAGCGGATTTTAACATATCCTGAACTGGTTTCTTCTATAACAAAGAACTGGCTTGCTTTGCCTTTATAAGTCCCCTGCATTACACTTTTACCTGAAGAACCACCTGCTTCCATAACCTTTTCTGTAGATTTATTAGCTATAACTACCCATTTTTTATTAAAATCAATTCCAAGCTTTATAGTAAAATGCATTACAGTCTGGGCAGATGGATTGGTGCTGTCTGTAACAGTTAAAGTATAATCCCCGTCTTCCCATATCTGTGCCCCTTCTTTATAATCAATTTTTTTGCCATCCTTAACCATCTCTAATGTATATGGTTTATTCCTGTAATTTACCTTTGCATACACCGGTGAATAATAACTTGCCCCATCCTCTATTCCTATAACCCTTGGGGCAGGCTTTTCATCTTCTGTACTGCCGGCAAGAATAAGCCTTACATCTGATATATAAATAGTATGTTTTGTACATTCATTAGATGTATATGGGTAATCCGGGTACTGTTCACTGCTAAACTGCCCCATCATAAAAGCAATGTCAAGGTAAGTGTCACGTGTAGTATAATCCATCTCATATGTCTGCTCCTTTGTATCAAGCAGGAAATGCTCTTTCTTTGTATAATCCCCTGTCTTCATTGTCAGGGCAATTGGTCTTTTAACTGTTGATGATGCTGTAAACTTAAGTTTATAATTCCTGCTTCTTTCTACATTAATACCATTCTGGGTAAGCTGTGCCGACCAGTCAACAGGACCGTAGTCTGTCCCGTCAGCCCCATAGAAATTTACAAAAAAGCTTATATCTATTGCTGCCCGGCAATCTTTAGTAACTTCCCCTTTGCCGCTATAACGTTCATTAAAATATGTATCCCAGCCTTCCCAGCCATACTCAAAACTTCCGTTTATTACCGGGTTTGTTGCGGCATTTACCGGCATATATGGCAGTATTGCCAGTGCTGCCGCGGCAAACAGGAAAGATAATATCACTTTACTTAGATATTTCTTCATATAATCTTCTCCTCTCTTTTACAGACAAGGGCAAAACACCAGTTCTGCCCTTGTACACTTAAATATTATATTATTTATTATTTCACAGTTACTTTACACGTAACTTTTTTGCCATTCCCTGTTGTTACAGTTATTGTTGCTTTACCTTTCTTCTTAGCTTTAACAAAGCCATATGCATCTACGGAAGCCACTTTCTTATTTGAACTTTTCCAATTTACAGTATCAGTTGCACTTTCTGGTTTTAATACTGCACTAAGAAGTATCCATCCGCCCTTCTTAATAGAAACTTTCTTTTTATCTAATTTAACTGATGCTGCTTTCTTTGCCTTCTTAACTACATATACTTTGCATGTTGCTTTCTTTCCACTTGAAGCCTTAGCTGTAATTACTGCTGTCCCGGTCTTCTTTGCCTTTACCTTTCCGGATTTTACAGTAGCTACATAAGACTTTGATGTACTCCACTTAATTTTATCTGTTGTGCCAGATGGTGCCATTACAGCCTTAAGTGATATAGTGCTTCCTTTAACAATATATACTTTCTTAGTATTCATGGTAACTTTAGTTGCTGGTACTTTAACCGTTACCTTGCATACTGCTGTCTTTAACCCGTCTGCTGTTGTTGCTGTAATATTAGCAGTTCCCTTGCCTGCAGCTTTTACAGTACCGTTCTTGTCAACAGTTGCAACTTTAGTATTATCACTGCTCCAGATAATATCTTTATTAGTTGCATCTTCTGGTGTTATAGTTGCATTTAAAACAACCTTCTTTCCCTTATCCAGTGACAGGGAAGACTTATCAAGCACTATACCCTCTACCCGGACTGTACCACTGTTAGAATTAATAATACTATTTATTGCGTCAAGCAATGCGTCTGCCTTATCCTGCGTTTCATCCATATCTGCTTTTGAATCTATAAGACCTGCTATTGCCTCTAAGATTTTATCCCTGTCAGCATTGGAATAATTACTATTTGCCAATGCATTATATAACATTGTTTCAAGCCATTTATCAATACTGCTTGTGCCGCCTGGATAAATTACAGAACCACCGCCATTGTTATTGTTACCATTGTTACTGTTCTTTACAAGTTTCCCTGCTGCTGTATTTAATGCTGCAAGTGCCTTATCAACATCTGCCTGCACTGCTTTATCACCCTTATCAAGTTCTGCCTTGGCATCTGCAAGGGCTTTCGCAAAATCTGCCCAGCTTGCACTTGTATAATCAGACTGCTTATAAGCTGCATACTTATTATATGCTTCTTTTAATTTAGAAAGATTTGTGCTGCCGCCAGATGATGCTTTGACAAGTTTTCCTGCTGCCGCATTTAATGCTGCAAGAGCTTTATCAACATCTGCCTGTACTGCCTTAGTACCCTTATCAAGTTCTGCCCTGGCATCTGCAAGAGCCTTCGCAAAACCTGCCCAGCTTGCACTTGTATAATCAGACTGCTTATAAGCTGAATATTTATCATATGCCTCTTTTAATTCTTTAACATTTAAACCAAAATCCTCACCTGTCAGTTTAAGCCTTGCAAGCCTTAAAGCCTCATATGCTGCCTCAATCTCCTGGTTTAATTCATAAACCTTTTTCGTGGTTGATATATCCCTTTCTTCACTTTCTTTGAGGATTTCTTCAACTTTACGCAGTGCATTTAAATAAGCATACCATGCCTCATTTTTCTGGTAATCTGCTTCATTAATAGTTTCATTACATACATTATTAAGCCTTGACGCATCCCCTATATACACAAGTTTTTCTCCCGCTGCTTCAAGCGTTGTACACGCTTTGTTAATTTCTGACTGGATTTTGCTTATAAGGTACTGGTTATAATTTGCAGCCCTGCGCAGCCTTGATGTATCATTATAAGTGCCATTTAATATCTGTTTCCCAATTTCAATCATTTCCCTGGCTTTTGCAAGCGCTTTTTCAAGTTCTGCATTTCTCCAGCTTTTTTTAGTATAATCTGACTCAACAGCCGCAGACAGTTCTTTAACAAGCTGTTCTATTCTGTCAAGGAAAATTTTCTCATCTTCCGGTTCTGCAACTGGATTCTCCGTTGTCCTCTTCTCTGTGCCTATAAACTGGTTGCGCTGGTCTTTAGGGTCATTTCCATTGGTAAAGTTAAATGTTGCAGGGTCTGTTTCTTTTCCATACTCAGCCAGGCCATTATTATAGTAAAGCAGGAATTTCCTTGACCAGCTTTCACCTCTCTCACCCGTTTCCTCATTGTAGCCGCTGCTTGCACTTCCGCCGGCACCATTAACAATATGGTTAATCCTTGCAAGCGCACCATCATCATTTGCAAAAGTCTGTATACAAGCATTCTCTACCAGTACATTCTCACTGTTCGGGACTTCTATTGCATTATCAAGCTGTATGCCTATACTCTTTGCATCATACAAAGGCCCTGTATATATAAATACATTATATACTCCAAGTCCTGCCGCATAATGGTTCTTTACATCATTAGATACCTTATAAGATGAATAACCATTTACAGTACCTCCATGTGACATCCATGCATCCTGTGAAATAGGGTCATAACATGTTTCATTCTGGTAAAAATATGTTGCACCGTTTTCACCATTCCACAATGTATGGTATTCCTGGAAATGTTCATTAAACAACGCATAACAGTTAACATTATCCCCGTTTACAATAAGACCATGTTTTGATTCATTACCATACCACTCAACACCAGCACCGTGGTCTGCCCTCCATATCCAGAAATGGTCACAGATTACATCATTACAGTTAATCTCCATTGCATCATCTGCTTTTGTTAAAACATCCGTTGTACCGCCTACACGGAAGAATAAATCCTGTAATACAATTGGGTTAGCTGAATGGCTTACATTAGTCTTTTTCCCACCTACCTGTAATAAATATTTTGAAGAAAGACCTGCATCAAAGATTAAACCTTCAATCCTTATACCATCTGCATCCCCAACTTTCATTGCCATATCATCATTATCTGGGATAATTGATGTCATTCCTGAACCAAGTAAAATTGCATTTTCCCTGTTTACAACAATAGGTTCTTCTGCATGGTAAATACCAGGTGTAAAGTAAATATTCTTTCCAGCTTCAATCTGTGCATTTATTTCCTTTGCGGTATCAGATGGTTTTGCAATATAAAAATCTGATAATGAAAGGCTTGTGCCTTTGCCCATTCCCTCATTGTCTTTGCCTTCACCCCAGCTTATGCCTATCCTGTTTTCCTGTACAGCTGGTATAAATATCTTGTATTCCCCTTTGTCCAGGTAAAGGAATGGTTTTTCACTAATCTTTGGTGTACTTGTAATTTCTGTTACAACCTGCTGTGGTATCTTGCCATTTGCATCTTTATTTCCAGCAATTCCCCAGTTAGTATATCCGTTATTATTCTTTAATGCTGTACCGTTTTCACTTGTCAGGTTATTTTCTGCTTCCACACCCATAAAAAAGTTATTCAGTGTAGTACCATATGTATTGCCTTCTACCCTGCTGTTCCTTGTAAAGAACTGCTGCCCTGAAGCTGTGCCTGCACTGTTCCTGTTACTATCTGCACCTACAAAGTAACAGTCCGCTACATAACCGCCGCTTGCCCAGCCATAATTCCAGTCATACGCAACAGGACGTTCTGAATAAACCCTTCTTAAAGGTGCTGCCTGTGCAACTGCCCAGTTAAAATCCTCCTCCCTGTCCTCACGACAACCTTCCTTTGCCTTTCCCTGCTCATTTCCTGTAAACATGACAGAAAGATTCTCTGCAGAACGCCAGAAGTTACATGTTGCATTATTTCCATCACCACCTAACTCACCAGAAGGCAGGTAAGCCGGTATTGCAATATTATTTAATTTAACATCATAAGGTGTCTTGCCAAGCCCGTTAAATGATGTATAGAAGCCAAGATACATGCAGCTTGTTTCTGTATAATCACCTGGTTTGAAGTAAATCTGCCACTGCTGCCTGTTAAACTGTGCATCTTTATCAAAATCATTATCATCTTTAAAAATATCTGCTAATACTTTGTCTATCTTCTTTACATCATCCGTTGGTGCAAAAAAGACTGTATGTTCCCCAAACATTTCCGTTTCAAGTGAAACAATTTCAGATTCCTCTGAATCCACCTGGCTGCCCCCGGAACCTGCTAAAGCCCTGACACAGAAATAATAACTGTATTTATCCCTGCCTGTTTCAGTGGTTATTGTTGCCTTATTTCCATTAACAAAACTATATAATTTGTATCCCTCTTTATCATACTTGCTTCTTGCCTGGTAAACATTGTAACCATTTGCACCTGCAACCTCATCCCATGTCAGTTCAAAAACGCCATCAGCACTTTCCTTCACATGCACATTTGATGGTGCTGCTGGCCTGTCTGTTTCTATTGTACTTCCTGAAACATATGCATACTCTGATGAATAAGTATCAGTACCATTAGAAAAATCAAGTCGGATTCTGAAACTATAATCTGTTTTCTGCTGCAAACCTGTAACAGTATAACTTTCCTCATCACCTAATGTTTCAATTTCCTTATACTGTGAATCAGCTTCACTAGCAAGTTTCTGTTCAATAACAGCACTTGTATAAATACATGTTGGATTCTTCCATGTTAAATCCAATGTTGTTTTTGTCCTGGTTCTGTCATTAATCTTAAAATCAGTTACTGCTTCTGGAATACTATCTGTATGGATAATAAACTTTTCTTTATCCGTAAGTTTATCCCTTGTTGTTCCTTCTGCAATCTTCCCACATGCCAGACTAATTCCCTGTACTGTTATATACCGGTCAAAGTAACTGTCCCTAAATGAAACAGTGCCATCACCATTAGGAATAATACGTATTGACTCCCATTCGCTTCCCACTTTTTTTTCATCAGTAATAACCTGTGTTAATTTTGCACCATCAGGATTACCTGCATCTTTATCCCATATAACAGATTTAATTCCGTTTTCATAATCCTTTGAAACAAAAGATGCTGTAACATATTCTTCACCACTTGCTGTTGTGCTATTAGTTCCAAATACTACTTTACTGAAAACTGTACCTTCATCACCTTTCTGTCCATTTACAGTTAATGCAGTGCCATTTGATTTATATGTCTTAACATACTTGCCATTTGATTTACTCTGTATGGAAATTGAATTGTCAAATGAACTAAAACCATTCATATTTAAAAAGGTAAATTCTTCTGCTGTAGTATTATCCTTAAATAAAAGTCCTTTTAAAGAAGAATCAATACTTGCATATCTATTACTTCCACACGATTTAATTTTGAAAGTATCCTCTCCAGCCTTTTCTATAATAAAAGAATCATCATTATCATCTGGTGTATCAATTCCATAGTAAAAAAATCCAACTTCTCTTCCAGGTTCTGACCTGAGTTTATACTTTTTTCCATCAAAATAACCTATTATCTTTACTTTACCATTACCATCTTTTATTTCTTGGACACTAAACCTTACATTTATACCTGCAATTTTCTTTGAACCAGAAAAATAAAGTGCATCTGCTATTACTCCACTCTCTACAAAGGATTGATTTTTCTTAATATCCAAAGCACGCCCTGTAGTCTTTGATATAATAGCATATTCAGCATTTGGGTCTAAATCTGCTACCTCACCACCTGTGCTGCCACCGCCTGTGTTCCCACCTTGGTTATCACCACCTGTACCTGTGTTACCTCCGCTACTGCCAGAATTATCTCCGCTGCTATCTACTTTTACATCTGTCGCATCTACAAATTTAAATTTTTCTGCTTGATCTTTATCTTTAAACCTCAAAGCACCACTTGCTTCAATAACTGCATATTTTCCTGCATATGTTTTAATATAATAGAAATTGCCATCCTTATCAGCTTTTTCTATAACAAAATTATTAGCATCCTCATAATCACGATGTTCAATATCAATATATGCAACCTCTTCGCCATTCTGTACTCTCATCGAATGTTCTTCGGCATCACCATATTTATAATGGCATGTTATAACTACTGTACCATTATCTTTTTTGCTACTATCTTCCTTACTCTTTGGTGGTTCACTAATATCAAAAATTGCACTCTCAGATTCAATCTTTTTTGCTGTAACATCAAAAGAAGCATCTGCCAAGAAATCATTTTGTGTCCACGGTGCTTGTTTAGCATTAAGTGCACGATTTTTGGTTTCTGATATAATTACAAACTTCCCGCTTTTAATTGCAGAATCTCCTGCTGGTTTTGGGGTTACAACATTACTATCTGTAACCTCAATAAATGTAAATTCAGCTGCTTTATTAGTATCATCAGGCACAATAAACTTTAAATCATCACCTTCAACAACAGCATATTTACCAGAATCTGCTACTGACTTAATTTTAAAATCATTTCCATCACCCTCTAAAATAAACTGAAAAACTTCACTATTATTATTTGTTTCAGAATAGTAAGTGGTATCACCAGGGTCAACAAATGCATTATATACTGCTTCGGGAGCTGCACCTGTTCCTTCCTTTTTTAAATATCTATACTTTCCAGCGCTATCTTTATCTTCTACTAATATGTTTACTTTTTTATCACTGGCACTACATACGTTAATTATAAAAGCCTGGGCATCATTTCCAACTTTCCCTCCAGCAATATCCACATATCCAGTAACTTTAGTTATTTCATTATAAAAATACGTTGTAATCTTTTTTACTGCCTTATTACTGCCCTTTAAAGCAATTGCATAACTTTTGCCACTTCCAATACCCCCAATACTGCCTTCATTAAATTTTGTGGTTGTATCGCCAGGACTATCGTCTGCCCGTACTGGTACTGGAAATACCATTGTCAAAAGCAGGACAAACGACATTATTCCTGCTAAAATACGCCTTGAATATTTCTTCATAATACATTCCCCTTCCTCTTCTTAAATAAAATTAAACCGGTAAATTTTATATAATTATATTTTTTCTAAATTTTATCACTTATTTATATAG
>DKYP01000138.1:28707-28897 GCA_002499945.1 Lachnoclostridium sp. UBA7097 | reverse complement strand
CTGCCTAAGCGCAGCTCACTGGTCCCTGCTTTCCGCGGCAGGGGTAACCGGTGTCACCTTTGCGGAACACTCTGTTGCCAAAGCTTTGAGGCAGTAGAAAATTTATGAAGCTACTAAAGGGTAAAGCCTGCTGGCGGGCGTTGCCCGGAGGGAATGTTAAAACACCTGCTATGACAGTAGAAGTACATTG
>DKYP01000138.1:0-28349 GCA_002499945.1 Lachnoclostridium sp. UBA7097 | reverse complement strand
CACTAACACAAAGCCTGTAAATACAGTATTTACAGGCTTTTGCTATATAGTGTTAAATGCAAAAATGCCATTTCAGACCGTTTCAGACCACATCAAACCGTTATAATTGGGGTCAAAATTGGGGTCAAAAAATACAAATAATATATGCAAAGACTTCCTGAATTGTGGAGTAGCCTGAATATTGCTGATATTTCTATATGTATATACTCTTCATATATATTTTACCTATTTCCCGCTAAAATCCTCAAAAGCGTCCCCACCATAAATAATTTTTACACCATCCATCAGGTTTGTGCTTCCTATCAGGTATTTTATAAATTCATAGTAATACTTTGCATTGTCTGTATCCTCACCTTCCCTTATTCCAGTACCACCGACTGCATAGGATTTTGAAAGCAGCGCATACCCTGGTGTTTCCCCTGGGGATATCCCGCTGCTTCCTGTACCTGTGCCAGAGCCTGCAGGACTATCCTTTACATACATCTGTGTAAAATACCCGATACCATTTAAATCTAAATCTTTCCACACAGGGGTGTTCCCATACATTCCCACACCTTCTTTCTGAATATATCCTTTTAAAACTCCTCTTTTGTGCCAAAGTTAATTGTATCAATTAATTCCACACCCTTTTTCACATAATCCAGGAAAGGGTAACGCCTGTAAAAAACAGTACGCCCTTCATCACCATATATCTTAGGCGAAAGCTTGTTTGTGAAGTGGAGGATAAGCGGCTCATATGCACAGAGTTCAAGTTCATATAGGTAACTGTATGTTTCAGGGAGCGGGCCAGGTTTCCCCGCATCCCTTAAAGCGTCCTGGTCAGGGTACTGGTACAAGTTTTTATGTATGTTTTCCCTTGCCCTTTTAAGGAAACCGTCCTCCCTTATACGCCCTAAATCCATCAGCATTACACCGCTTACCATTTCACCTTCATAGCCACATGCATCAGGGCATACATAGGCATAATAGTCTTTCCCGGATTTAAGGAAATCCATTATGCCTGATATGTCACCCTGGACTGCTGTGTCACAGTCCAGGTAAAGCACATGGCTGGTATCTGGCAGTGCAACATCAGCAAGAAGCCTTAATGCCGCATATGGTGTAAAAGGGGATGTTTCATTTATATTGCCTGCCAGGTATTCCATATACATGTCTTTCATATCAATAAATGTAATTTTAGATGTATTGTCAAGGTATAACACAATTTTCTTTAACTTGTTTTTCTGCCAGCTGTTAAGCCCGCAGAACACCATTACCCCGCCGTCCCCCATATCAATTTCAATATCCATTGTGAATATATACCAGTTGATGCCTTTGTTATGTGTAAGGGCTGAATATATGGCAAGTTCCATCCCGGGGTATACATGGTCATTGCCACTCATAAGTATATTCATCATTTACTGGACACCTCCTTGAAAACGTTACACAGGAGTTCATATAAATGGTGGTATTTATAAGGTACCCACTGTGGTGACAGGCATAAGAACACCATGTCAAAATTATTTCTAAGGTTTTCAATATCCTTTTTGCCTGATATTTTTATTTCCGCTTTGCCATTATAAACATCTGAATTAGGGGCTTTAAACCAGTGGCAGCTTTCCAGTTTGTCCGTAAAATATAAATAACCAAGCCAGTCAGAACAGTTATACTGCCCAAAATCCTTTATTTCCGCAATGTCTTCTTCCCTGTAATACATGTCATGGTGGAAATCTATATTTACTATGTCAAACTTAGTGGAAGGGTAGCCATTGTCTTTTTTCAGGATATCTACAATTTCTTCATGGTCTGTTACAGGGATAAATGAAGCTTTGTTCATTATATTTTTTAATATAAGGCCTGATATCATTTTTAAAGCATCTGCATCATAGCATAAATATTTATCTATTTCCAAAAGCTGTTCCAGGCGTTCCCAGGTAACAGTCTGGTTTTCTGTCCCGGAAACATGGCTGTTGTAAAGTTTTATGCATGGGTACATTATATAGTCAAAGTCAACTGATAAAATTTTCAAAATTTCCATATATTACCTCATTCCTGTAAAACGCTGTTTACTCTGCATCTGCAAAACCAAGGCATCCGCCCTGGCACTGCAGGAGTTTGTGTTTCCTGCATGTGGTGCACTTCCCTGTACAGTTGGCTTGTACTTTCGGGTATGTCTTTTTTAACATCAGGTATCTTTCAAGCTCAAAAATATCATGGAAATCCCTTATGTCCACAGGGTCATATGCACCGAAACAAGCAGTTGCTTTAAAATCAGGGGTGATATCAATTACAGGGCTGCAGAAGTCCTGGTATAAGTTATCACATATGCTTTCCACTGTTTCACGTTCTTCAGTATTAAAATAACACATTGGTATATGCCCGCAGTCCATGCCAAGGCGGCAGTTATGTTTTGCTGCATCTTTACAGAACTGTAAAAACACAGGTTTCATCATGTTGTAATAGCCTTCCTTGTCTTTACGCCATGCCTCATAACATGCAGCAGGGGAAACAACAGAACAGCGTATATGGTTTAATTTATACCTGTCCACAATATCCCACATATAACTGTAATCCTTGCAGCCAGGGTGTATGTTACAGCCGCATGATGCTTTCCTGTCAAACCAGCTTAAATCATAAAGGTGGTCTAAAGTTTTCCTTTGTTTCTGGTAAATTTCTGTTGTCTGGTATTCTGGTGCATTGCAGTTTATTAACAGGCCTGTCCTGTCACCTATGTATGGCAGGAATCTTTCCAGTTCTATCCCGTTGGTAAAAAGTGTTGAATCAGTATTACATTCACGGCAGTACCTGTTTGTTTCCTTCAGTATGCCATCAAAGTGTGGGTGTAATGTGGGTTCACCCCCGATAATGCCAATATGGTTATTTGGTGTCCTTGACATAAATTCCAGGACCCTGCCATAATCCTCCAGGCTTATGGTTACTGTTTTCTCCTGTATCATGTCATCAGCGAAACAGTATTTACATTTTAAGTTGCAGTAATTAACTATAGCTATGTTTGCCATTAAGAAGCCTCCTGTTTATTTGTTGTATAGTACCTGTAAGAATATGAATTATCACCATATACAGGTACTTCATAACTGTTATTTCTGTAACCAGTTAAGTATTTGTATCCATAATTCGTGACAGCATAATTATAAGGCTTATCCCCGTAAGCATATTTATAAAGGTATGAATAAGATGAGATGTAATTGTAATATTCGTATTCTGTTGTATATTTGTAGCCACATGCATAAGAAGATATATAATAATAGTGCCCGTAAGCCCTGTAATACCTGTAAGCATAGCCATTATAGGAGTACCTGTAATACCTGTACCCGCTAGTATCCTTGTAGGTATAGGCATAAGACAAGTGTTTATAATATCCATAGCCCCTTGTATTATTTGAAATATAATAATAACGAGTTTTCCAGTAATAATCACGTGGGACTGGCCTTGAAAGATATCTTCCATTTTGTATATAGACTAAGTAATAACCAGCATGTATAACATTATAAAAAGTTCTATAATAATATGAACCCCGGTAGTAGTAATTATAGCCTCTATTATAATAATAGCGTCCATAACTGTATGATTCCCTGTAATAATAAAGGTAAGTTTTATCATAAGCAGATAAAGTACGTTCATAAGAAGATGTATCATTATAGTAATATGTCCCTGAAGAATAACCGGCATAGATGTAAGAAACAGGTTTGTAATATGGTGAACTCCCGACAGAATAATCTGCACGGCTGTAAGGTTCTGTGTATGAGTAATTATATGTGCCGCTGTTATAACCTGTGTAACCATACTGGTAAGGGTAATCATAGGCATCATTCCTGTAAACATAATCTGTATACTGGTATTTCTGCTGTACATATTTATTAAACTCCCCATGCCCGTATATATTAGACCGCCTGAACTTTGCATACTGTGAGGCAACACTTTTGATACTTTTTTCTGTCCTTACTTTTAAATGGCTGTTTAACGGTGAATCTTCATCCACAAGAGGGAAATGTTTTATGCCGTTGTTTACAGCAGCATCCATTGTTTCTATATCTGTGCTGTTTATTTTGTCAAAGGCAGGGTAGTGGGAGATGGAGCTCCCGTCATATGTGCCAAGGTATGCTGTTATCCTGTTTTTAAATATGATTGAAAATGTGCTGCTGCATTCTTTGCCTTCCAGCCCTTCATTTTTAAAATAAACCATGACCCTGTAATGGAGTTCATGGATATCAAGCCCTGTAACATTGTATATTTCCCTTAAATCAAATGACGTGCCTGTGGAACTGTTTATCCCGAGTGTTGACCAGTCCGCAGATTTTTTTAATTTATACATTATTTCATAAGCATACTGCCCGCTTATGTCATTTTCCCATTTTAAAATATAAGTGGTGTCATCTTCCAGGTCTGCATATACAGACCCTGGCTGTAAAACTGTTACTGCCAGACACATACACCTCCTTCCATATACATAAAAGACATTTATGCAGGCTGTTGCTGCAGGATTGAAAAACAGGATACAGGGGCATTGCCAGGGTCTTCAAGCGGTACTGTCCCGGTGGTTTCCCAGGGTGCAAACCCTCCAGAAGATTCCAGCCCGCCATCACTGCCTAAATGGTATGTCCTGCCGTTATGCCTGCAGAAACCGTTTGAAATATCCATAGTGATTGCTGTTGTTTCATCACCTGCATCAATATTCCCCCATTCCAGCCCGTTATAAGAACTTATAGCCCTGCCAAAAACGGAAGTATCCCATTTGTTGCTGATAACAGCATAAAATTTTTCACCAATTTTTTCCAGGCCGGTCATCCATGAACTGCTGCCAGGGCTTTCTTTAACTATTTTTCCGCCAGACAGCTCCCAGCTTTTGCCATCAGGGGATGTATATATTTCAAATGTATTGTTTACAGCAGCAATATAAACTGTGCCATTATAAATAATTTTTGGGAACAGTGTATAAGTATTATTATCATTATCTGTCCATGTGCTTCCATTTGCAGAATACAGTATCCTGCTTCCCCCGCCAAGCATATTTGCGGCAAAAAGAAAATATGCGTTGTTTATATACTGGATTTTTTCAAACGCATACCTGGAAGTGTTATATTTCTGTAAAGCTGTTTTCCATGTAATGCCATTGTTTGAAACCATGAGCACAGACGGCGCATGTGTTGTGGCAGTTGCAGAACCACAGCAGGCATAAAACCTGCCATTGATATATTCTATGCCACGTATATATGAATAAACAGACTGTGTGCACCTGTCCCATGTACTGCCGCCATCATTTGAATAATACAGCTGTGAACCTGCAGCAGAAACCATTGTGCCCCCTCCAAGGGCAATGCCAGCAACAGGGTAAACACCGCTGTCACATTCTATTTTCCCACGCTTCTGCCATGAAACGCCGCCATCTTCTGAACAGTAGAAATTACCATATCCGTCAAAACAGGCAAATGTGCCGTCTGTTACAGATATACCCCCTCCGGTATTCCCTCCTGTCCCGCCTTCACCACTGCCAGTATCTTCTCCTGTATTGCCAGGGTTTTTGCCTCCGTTGTTTAAAATCCACATATATCCAGGCTTAGGGTTTGAGGGGTTTTTATCTAGTATGTCCAGCAGTGCATTGACTATCACACCGCCAGAACCGTCATCCATAATTACAATATTGTCACCAGCCCTGATGCTGTTCATTATTTCATTCTTTGCATCAGAATTTATTGTAATGGTTTTGTTTGTTTTATCATGTGTGATGGTAACATTTTCACCAGCTTTGATACTGTTAAAGATATCATTCCTTGCATCTGAACTGATGGTTACAGTTTTTTTGTCTTTGTCACATGTGACTGAAATATTTTCACCAGCTTTTATGCTTTCCATTATATTTTTTCTGGCATCTGAACTGATGGTGATTGTTTTATTTTCCAGGTCACGCTCTATAACAATGTTTTCACCTTCAAGGATATCTGTTAAAACGCTGTCACCATCACATACAACATTAGGTTTTTTATTTTTGTCCAAATAAATTATCATACACAATACCTCATTTATGTAATAAGCTTTCCATTCACATATACATTGCCGTCAAGGCGGATATCACCGTTGTTGTTACCTGTAATGTATATTTCCCTGCCAGCAATTTCAACTTTGTCTGTACCATACACAGCAGCATTTTTATGGGAAACCATTTCAAGGCTGCCTTCTGATGTTATGAAATTCTGGCTGCTCCCGCCTGTAAGGAAATTCTGTTCCCCGCTGCAGCTGAATGTCCACTGGGCAGTGTCAATGCTGGCACTGCTTCCTCCAGGGTTTTCCGGGATGCTTTCTTTTAAGGCAGCCAGCTCTTTTATAAGTGATTCAACCTGTGTTTCAATCTTATTTATTGCAGCTGTTATGGCTTTGTTCTGGACTGCGTTTTCACTCTTGTCTGAAAGAGAAGCATCTATCTGTATGTCATTGCTGCCAGTACCAGAAAGTTTGTAAATATTTTCTTTTATTACAGCAAGCATGTCTTCCCTTATTTCATTATTCTGCAAAGCTTTTTCAAAATCTGCATAAGTTTCAAAATATTCAAATTCTGCAAGCTGCCCGCTGTCTATGGCATTTTTCACCAGTGTCCAGTAATACCTGCTGTTGTCTGTTGCATCCCCGCTGCGTATTTCATTGCCTGTGCCAACAGCATATGACTTTGAAAGGTCTGCATACTTTTTGCTGTCTTTATTGTTCTGTGCAGATTTATCTGCACTGTCTGCTGCATTTTTTTCACTTTGTGCTGCCTTCTTTGCGCTGTCTGCTGCTTCTTTTGCGCTGTCTGCCGCTTCTTTTGCACTTTTGCCTGCATTACTGTCATGTTTTGAAGCAGACAGTTCACTGTCTTTTACATTTGAAGCAGTTTCAGCTGCTTCCCTGGCATGTCCTGCAGATTTTTCACAGTAATATTTACTGTTGTCTGTTGCGTCACCATCACGCACTTCATTACCTGTACCAACAGCATATGACTTTGAAAGGTCTGCATAATATTTTGCAAGTTTGCCATACATTATGTCATCATCAGTCACCCCTTCTGGTGCGCCAATGACTTTTATTACAAAAGGGAAGGGGGATTTCCTTCCGTTTGTGTCAAACAAACTTAATGCAGCAAGGACATTCCCTTTAACCTGTGTCATTTTGCCGGACACTTTAAAAGTGACAGTGTTCCCGGATGTGCTTTCGACCACATCTTCAGTTTCCCTTCCATTGGGGAGCTGGCATCTGACTGTTATGCTGTCCCTGGGGCAGGAAACAGTGTAGGGGCCATTCCCGTCATACAGGGTACATTTTATATATTCTGCATCATAATCATTCTGCATTACATGCACATACTGGAAGTTGTTTGGCTGTGACATGTTTAAGTCTATTTCATGGGTTATGGTGTTTAACAATTCCCCATACCTCCTTTTTGGGATATAAAAGGGCAGGTTTTACCCTGCCCGCAATATGCCATAAACATTTAAAGTCTTATTTTGGTTTCTGTATATCCTTGCCTTCCTGGCTGTTTTTATTGTTTTCTGCTTCCAGGTTTTTCTCATACCCTTCTTTTGCCTGCATGTACTGTTCCCTTTCAATCAACATGCAGTTTTCATATAATTCTTTTACCACTGGTGTGATGCATACCATTGGAAGCTGTGCATTGTTTAAAACGTTGCTTAAACCTGATTTTAAATCAGCGATAACTAACTGTACTGGTTTGTCCATAATTTGGTTCTCCTTTGCTTATCCAATAAATTTAATAATATTTGATAAAAATGTTGTCTGGGAATTTTTGTCTTTAAGTAAAGTTACAGCAGCACAGTACCATTGCCCTGGTACAAGCATGTCCTGTGTAAGTACAAGGTTTGCCACATAACCATATGCATTCTCCTGTATCATATATGGGACTGTTTTTCCTTCTGATATTATTTTTTCATCCGTGATATTTTCGTCTTCGCCGGGAATTTCAAGGTAATACAGTTTCATTACCTTGTAGTATGTATCATTTGGCAGTGTAAAATGGAACGTTATGTCAGAAACTGTGTGGAACCCCTGTATGAAATCTGTTATTGCAGGGGGTGTATGGCTGTCATTGCCAGGGTCTTCTGTTTCCCCAGGGCCTGTACCGCTGTCTGCATATGCCGTTGCGAGGAGGCTGCCAGAAACCGTATATGCTTTAACTTCAAAATAATATACCATGCTGGACGGGCTGGCTGTACCTGAAGTATTTATTATCCCTTCAAATGTTGTATTCCCGCTGGTATTAATGTTGTCTTCTGCAAGCCTGTCATAATTTGTCCCGTCAAAACCATACCTGAATGTTAAATACCCTGCACCAGATGGTATATTTTCTACAAGGAAATTAAAATAAGCTGTCCCTGCACCGTCTGCACTGCCTGTACCTGTGCTGGTTATTTTTGCTTTCATGGAACCGGTACCATCATCACCACCACCAGTCCCGCCAGTGCCTCCGCTGCCAGAAAAATCAACAAGTTTCCCGTTTATGTATACTTTCCCTGACAGATAAACAGCACCGTCTTCATCTGCTGATATATATACGTTATTGCCATGTATGTTTAACTGGTTCTTTGAATACAGCCAGTCCACCATGTCTTTCCCGTCAAGGTAATTGCTGTACCCGTCAGTATAAAACTCCCATCCTGCAATTTTCCCGTTTTTTGCTGTTATCCTGCCGTTTTCATCAATTACCAGGTTATCTTTTATGTTTACTGTGCTGTCTGTGACCTTGCCGCTGAAATTCCCGTTTGCTGCTGTTACATTCCCGTCTTCATCCACAATGAACTTGTCATTTATGTTAATGCTCCCGCCCCTGATTTTACCAGAAACGTATAACCCTTCTTCTGGTGTAAAAGACAGTACCTTTTCCCCCTGTTTTTCAATAATGAAAGAGCAGCCCTTTGCATTTAATGAAATTGAATTGCCGTTGTTTGCCATCTTAAAGCCGTCATCATTGATTGTGTAAGTGCCTGATTCATTATTAATCTCAAAAGTGTTGCCGATTATGGCCTGCCCTATAAGTTTTTCTGCAATAATGCCATAACACACCTGGTTATTCCAGATTATTTTGCCAAATGCAGCACTTATTGTCTGCCAGCCATTATCAGTGAATGCTATTGTACCGTTTGTAATACGCAGCTGGCACGGGTCATAGCTGCCAGTATCATAATTATACTGCCTTGTCAGTATCCCGTGGGTGTCTATCACAGTGGAAAGGTTGTCTGCATTCATTACCAGCATTTTTGTTGCATTAAGCCCGTCCTTAAACATAGTATTAAAATAATCCAGCCTTTTGTCATTGGATGTGGACTGGTGTTTTATATAACCAAAACTTGTAGCCATTGACTTTGCACCAGCCAGTGCTTTTTCCACAGAACTGCTTAAGGAAGAGCCGGTTATTATGTCTGAAAATGTCACATTGATGTTTTCAACCGAATCAAAATCAAAAGTTATGCCAGTAAGGCGCATTTTAACAAGGCTGCCGTCAAACCTTGCCCTTATGTAATTGCCAAGTACAAAATATTTATAATAATCCCTGTAACCCGGGTCTGACAGCAGGTTTCCCATTTTCACTGTTGCGGTATACTGCAGGTGGCAGGCTTTTGCAAGTTCCTCTTTTGCTGTTTCAATAAATTCTTCAATACGCACCATCAACTGTGCATCATCAAGCCCGTCAGATATAAAATCCGGGTTACTGTATACTTCTTCACGTTTAAAGGAGAGAAGTTCATTATATAAAGTTTTTCCAAGGTAATTTTCAATGTTACAGGCAGCATTTATTTCACCAAGCCTGATGTCTATGGCTTTCATCCTGTCAGTATCTTTTTTTACATATCCCTGGTATTCCTTAATAACTGTTTCTATATAATTTTTAAAATCCATATACTTTTTCAACAGGGCATCATAAATTGTTTCAGATGATTTTAAACCGCTGCTGTTTATGGCATAGTAAAAAGTTTTGTGGCTGCTGCTTACAATATCCTGGTTTAAGGTGTAAATTACCACGCTGCACTTGTCATATGCATCACACCATGATGAAAGCTGTGCAATGGAATATTCCCTGAAATAATTTTTATAATAATCACTGTCACTTAAATGGTTTGAAACACCATCTTTATAATCTGTATCATATTTTGGCGGTTTTACAACTTCAAGTCTTGCAAGTGCAATGTCAAGCTGCTGTTTCAGGTAGAGGAAGTAATCATTCCCAAAAACATCACCGGCAGGTGTTGAATTATACCCATGTTTTACACTTAACTGCCATCTCCCGGTGTTGTAATAATGGATATCGTTCCCGCTGTCATCAATACAGTTTTTCAGGTAAATATAAAGATACCCCCACCATGTGTTAATGACATCCATGCCGCCATCATTTACATAAGTACATCCATAATTGTCTGTACCATCACTGTTTATCTGGAACCTGCACCCATACCCGGAAGGGAGCACTAATTTTACATAGCTTAAAATATTCCCTGAAAGCCTGTCCAGTGTTGTAAATTTGCTGCTTATGCAGGTATAAGTAATTTTATTGGCAACAATGCCCCATGCTTCTGCTGGTGTATAATTCTGGACACTCGGTTCTGGGAATCTGGTATGTTCCCACATCAGTGTATCATCAACCAGCCTGTCCCTTTCAGCCCACAATGAATTAAATTCATCCTGGAATCTGCTGGCATATGAAATATAAGCCATGTATCTTGTACGCAGGGCATCTGACATTTCATTATACATTTCATCAGAAAAAGCCCATATATAGTTTGTATTCCCGAGAAGCCTTTCACCAATGCGGTTGGTAAGCACGTCATCACCACCTTCAAGTTTGAAACAGTTTTTCAGGCTGTCTTTGTCCCCTGAAAGCGTTATTTCTTCTGCAAGGTTTTCTGTATCAATGTACAATGAAACATCCCTGCCATACCCCTGCCCGATATCTGTACTCTTACAGCCATGGCATACCCCTGCAAAAATATGCCTGCTGTTACATTTATTACAGTGCTCTGACAAATCAAAGGCATTGATTGTCCTTGAATAAGGGTCACATATAAAAATACATCCAACCTCTTCTGATACCTGGTTTAGAAAGTCCCATACAGATGTATTTTCACAGCTGAATATACGGTTAAGGGGTTTTAAGCTGTCATCAACATGCCCTATGGAATAGTGCGGGGCATAAGTAAGTACCCTGTGTAAAAGTGATGCTTCTGTATGCCCGTCTGTACGGTAAAAGAGGGTTGGGAAGTCTGCATTATAACCAGTCCTTGCAACGTCATCTTCTGTATTAATCTGCAGTGTACAGTAACATTGCCCGAGTTCAGTTTCCTGGAGGGATTTCCCTTCAACATTTTTTACTATTGTGTCTGTTTCAGTGCCAGGTACAGATACCTCAAAATACCCAAAACCCTCTATTAAAATAACAGAAGTATCTTTTAACTGTCCCCATAAAGGGTTCACGCCAAAACCAAGGTATTTAAAGAACTGGAAAGAACATTCATTGGCAGATGCAAAATTAACTGTAACGGACAGGCCTTCATAAATAACCTGCCCCTTTTTGCCAAGCTGCCTGTTACAAAGATATATATTTGGTTCTGTGACCGAACCGTCATAGTCCAGCTTGTATTTAAATTTTATCTGGTCATATTCATAAACATTAGCCATTTAATAACATATCCTTTCATGTTCAGGCCATGGCAAGCCTTATAGTCCTGTAAGCCATGTTAATTGCTGCACTGCACCCTGACAGTGTAAAAACATTTTTTCTCAGGCTGGAAATGGATTTTGCTGTGCCAAGTCCCCCGGGATAAACCTCATCAAGGTTGATTAAACGTGGGTAAACATAGTTGAAACTGTTTGCAATGTCATGTGACGGGAGGTTTGTTGCAATCTGTTTCGTTACACCGTTTATTGTAATGGTTTCACCTTTTTTACAGCCCCTGATTACAGTATCACCGCTTAAACCAAGGTAATTTACCATGAGGAGCGGGTCTAAGGAATTGGACAGCCTGAAATCACCACCAGTTAATATTTCTATTTCAACCAGCTGGGGTATGAGTGCACCTGTTTCATCCGAATCATTGTATATAGTGAAGGAACTGCCAGATGAAAGGCGTGTCCCACAGGACTGCAGGGGTGAGTAGCCAAAGGGTGCATCACATGTAACTGTAAGTTCTGCACCATATGTGCAGCCGCCGTAATCAATCCATTCCAGGTCAATTTTTGCATTATAAAAGATATTTTCATATCCGTTTTGCAGGAAACGCAGGTATTTATACCCGTCTTTCCTACACAGCCAACGCATATAATAAGCCTTTTCATAAGAACTGGCAGGAAGCACCTCCTGCGGGCGTCTGTTTAAGTTAATCCTCCCCACCTGGAAAGAGAAGGAGAGCTGTTCCTCATAATGTGAGCCGTGGAAATTCCATTTTTTACTGTTTGCTGGTTTGGAAGTATTGAATGTGGTTTCCCCGCCGGAAGAAACCACACCTTCCCTTGAAGGTGAACCAAAATCCACTATGGCCAGGTTTACATCACTGGCTTTCACACCATTAAATTCAAAATCTGTAGCAACCATCCAGGATACCACCTCCCTGCTGCATGGATATATTGTTTCCGGTTACATCAGGATTTTATAAACCTGTATTTAATCCTGCGTATAAATTTAAAAATACCAGGCTTGTAAAACTTCAGCTGCCTGGTATATAATTCTTCATAATTTTTTTTGTTTTTTCTAATTCTTCCCTTAAACCCTGGTACTGCATCTTTTCATATTCCAGTTCCCGTATAAGGCTTGAAACTTTTTCATCATAGGTACTTTTTATATCATTTGTCTTGTGGTTTTCTGCCCTTGTAAGGACATCTAATTTCTGTTGTAAAGTTTTCACTTCATTGGAAAGCATTTCTATTTTCTGGTTTTTAGTCATTATGTTTACCTCGTTTTAAATACTGGCAAAAAGAGCAGGAGAGTAACCAGCTGGTTTTCTTCCTGCCCTTGTATGTAAATATTATTAACTTTATTTTTACTTATAATTTATAAAACAGGATTATCTTCAAAATATAGATTTAAATTTGTATGTCTTTCTAAAGAATGTAAACCTTCTTTAATATATTTCCATGATTTAGGGAAGCTGTCTGGAACCCCATTAACCACTTCCATTCTTAAAAAATTTATAAATAGTTGTTCACGTCCCATAAAAAGTTCATAAAACGCATTAGCATACTCCGTTTTTTCATCATCTGTCAAATTTAATTTACTATACAAAGCATGGTCCAGGTTACTTGAAAGATAGTAACACTTATATGGAATGTTTTTAATATTCTGGCATTTTAAAAGATAATCCATCAGCTTGCGTTTATGTTCATTCCTGTTTTTAACTTTTTCTATATTTTTGCAGTATATATTGTTTGTTGAATATATAAAGTCTGGACTGTTTCCCTGGACTATATGGGTGTCATCAATATATGCACCATCCATATCAAATATATGGACAATCTGCCATATATCGCTGGTTTTCAATTTTTTATCTTTTCTGTATTCATCTACAAATTTATAAATTTCACTCTCTACGTTTTCAACATCTATATTTTCATCAGATGATAAATCCCCACAAGTAAATTCAAAATGAATTTCTTTATGGCGGTATATTTTCTTGAATATATTTTCAAGCGCCTTTTTATCAGTAGCACCTTCAACAATAAAAACTACTGCTTTCTCCATCTTGGGTTTTCATCTCCTTTTTTGTATTATTGTTTATATTGGTTTAACAAATCCAGAAAATCTGCCGAAAAATCTAATTTTGCACTTTTACTGTTGGGATTTCCTGCCTTTTTAAATGCATATCCAATATCTTGTAGTTCTGTATCATCATACAGTTTTTCTTTTTGGCCACCTAATACAAGCGTCCTGATATAAAAGTCCCTTTTATTATTTGTTTTTTCAATTCCTTTTAATGAAATATACCTGTCCAGTGGATTTATTGTAGAGCATATGATATTCTTTTTATCTAATTTTTCCATAATCCTGAGATTATGGGATGTAAATATCAGCTGTCCTTTTGCTTCCTGTGCAAGAACGCCAACCAGTTCACCTAATAAATATTCAAAAATTCCTGCATCCAGTTCATCAACAACAAGACAAACACCTGGGTTATTATACAGGTAAATCAAATAATTCAACAGGGAAATAATTCTTTTTATTCCTTCAGATTCATATTTGATAAGAAACCTGTTTTCATCCCTTCTTGAATAAACTTCAGCCTGAATCATCTTGGTTCCATCCCTGTTCATTTCCTCATTAATCTTTATAATTTCTATAGATAAATTAGAAATTATAGACTTAACCGCTATGTTAACTGCTTCAATGATGACTTTAAGTTTATCAAAAATTATTTCAGGAAATTCACCTCTTCCATTTACAAATAAAGGAATGCAGCCCTGCATGATTTCATTATCTGATTCAACATGCACATTTACAGGTATGAAATCATTGGAATAATTAGCTCCTAACTGGTTTACTTTTACTACCTGGAATCTTATATTTGCAAATTCAAACAATGCCTGTACAACATCAGAAAATGCAGTTTCTTCCTCGTTTTGTTCTTTAGTTGTATATGTTTTATTTATTATTTCATTAAAAAACAATGATATATTTTGTTGGGCGCACATAACAGCAAGATTTTGGACAGATTTGAAAAAACTAATTTTTCCAACAGCTTTTTCATCATCTGATTTAATTTCTGCCTGTGCATTTTCTAAAATAGATTGTGTGTTATAATAGGGATTTGAAAATGCAACTGTTCTTTTTTTTATCCATGAAGACCCTCTTTGCCAGTATGTTATACTTTCTGAACTAATCTGGATTTTCTTTTCTTTAGTAATTCTTTTTAATTCCAGTTCATATTCGGCTTTATATTTTTTATTTCCACATTCTATATAAAATGTATTTGTTATTTTTACAGTTTTTTTATCATCAAACATACCTGCATATGCATCATAAAATACACTTTTTCCACTCATTACATGCTGTACTATATCTAATGATTCAATGACAGCTGTTTTTCCAGAACCGTTCTGGCCATAAATACCATTAATATCAGACCCTTTTATTTCTGCACGGTATTCAGCATTTGAATAATTGACATATTTAATATCACCGTAGGCAACATTTTTAAAGTTTTCTAACCTGGATTCTATTATCCTGACCAGCCTGTTTTCTTCCATATCAACACACTCCATTCCATTAAAATATATTTTTTATCGTTTTTTGTAATAAAATATACCAGTTATTACAACTTATTATATATTAATTCCGATAAAATATCCAGATTTATTTTATATTGTATACAATTTTATATATATTATACCAGATTTCAATATATATATTTTTATTTTCTTTCATTAACAGATATTACAGGGCTGTTTCCAGCCCAGTAATATTCATCTGCTATACAAAATTAATACCTCATATGTGCATAGTTATTGCCTGTAACTTTGCCAAGCACAACATCTGTCATAAAATTCCTGAATTTCATATCATGCTGGATTTCTTTTTTCAGGCTGTCAAGGTCACGTATTTTGCTGCCGTCAATGTTAAACACCATATCGCCCATGCTTACATTGCTGTCATTGTTGGTAACAGTATTGTATGAAGGTGCTTTTACCCCTGCTGGTATTAATTCCATGGTTCTGTTTAATTCAGGAAGTTTGTTTACCAGGTCTTTGAACATTTCTGTCTGTGGCAGGTTAAGTATTGCCTCGCCTTTCTGTACAACGCACCAGCCGTCATCACCTGTCCTGCCTGGCACTGTTTTCAGGGTTTCAGCAATGCCGCCTTCAGAATAGCCGATATTTTTTAATGCTTTCTTTGCATTTGTTTTCCATGCGGAATCTTTTGTGTCAATGCCAAGTATTTTTGCAAGTTCTTTTGAGTCTGCATTGTTAAGGACTTTGTTTGTCCTGGAGTAAATGTATTTATTGAGCGGGTCATCAGAAAGGGACTTTTTCTTTTCGTCACCTGGCTTTTTTGCATTGGCAGTTATAAAATTTGTTGCCAGGTTTAATTTTTTATTCTGGCTTTTGGTATTGCCTTCAACAGCTGCTGACAGTGAGGACGCGGGACTGCCATTATTAACTACAGAACCTAACGTTGTAAGGCTGTCTTTATGCCTGTCACTTAAATCAATGGTACCAGTAACAGAAGAATGCAGGTTTTCAAGGATATCCTGTTTTAGCCCTTGTATTCCTTGTATACCGGAATCTTTCCCGCCAGACAGGTCTGTTGCAGAATTTACAAGGTTTTCGTTAAATGTATGTGCCCTGTTAGGGTAAGGGTCTTCATCCCATGTATGCCCTGTGTCAGGGTCAGTGATATTTGGCTTGCTTTCTGGTATGTCTTTGTAATCTTCTGGCTGGTAATCCTTTGTATTTTTTATTGCTTCTTCTATGTCTGTTGTAAAATTATGCGTATCCAGCCAGAGAAGCATTGACTGCATACCTGCTGAAAGGGATTGGAGGGTATCACCTATAGCAGCATAATTACCAGTTATTGCCCTGTATATGCTGTCTGCTATTGCAGCTGTTTCAGACGCCTGTTCTGCAATTGTGCTGTAGCTGCCTGAAAGGGTGGAAGAGTCCAGTGCCTCTGAAAGCTTTATCCCCCACATGTCTGCAATTTCATTAAGGGAGTTATTTACAATGCTGGCACTTGATGGCATGGTCTTTATTACCTTTTCAACAAGCCCTTCAAGGTCTGCAAGCTGCCTGTCAGTAAAGTCTTCAAATTCATCAAGCAGGTTGTCAAGTATTTCCTGCTGGTCACTGATATACTTGTCATATTCAGTATCTTCCAGATCCTTTTCTGCTTCCCTGAGCTGTACTGTAAGCTTCTGCAGTTTTGCCCTTGCTTCTTCGGTTGTGTTTCCCTGCAGGGCTTTTATCTGCTTTTTAATTGAAGCAATGTCTGTTGTTTTGTCTTTAACCTTGTTTTCGTAGTCACGCAGGTTTTTTTCTGCATCCAGGGCTTTCTTGTATTTGTTTATAAGGTCATCCATTGCATCTTTCTGGTTTTCATACCCTTCTTTACAGAGGTCTTTTATTGCATCCATTTCTTCATAGCACCCGAGTATGTAATCCTGCTGCAGCCCTGTAAGCTCCTTGCGCCTTTCATAATAATCCTTGAAAGCCATGCCGCTGCCAGACATGTAATCTTTATCAAGGGCTTCTATCTGTTCCTGGATTATTTTATTCTGTGCTATGCCGTTGCTTACATTTACAGCATGGAGTGCAAAAGTAGCAGAACCTTCTTTAGTAACAGTACCAGTATCCTGGTCAAACATATCTTTATATGAAAGTATCTTTATATAAAAATCTGCCTCTGATTTAATATCATCAATTACACCACGTCCCAGGTCTTCCAGTCCACGTTTTGCCTCACGTATCTTCTGTGTGTTTTCTGCTATTGATTCATTTGTGCTTTGTATTGCTTCATCAACAGAATATATGATGTCACGCATTTCATACCACTGGTCGCTTCCAACCTGGACATTTTTGAAATTTTCTTCAAGGGCTGTTTTCTCCTGCTTTAACATTTCAAGGTGTTCTTTTTCAGATTTAATTGTTTCTTCATACATCCCTGCTGCAATAAAACCGTTCCTTGCCTCTGCCAGTGATACCTGGTGGTTAATGAACCTGGTCTTCCTGTCAGTTTCATCAAGCTTTCTCTGGTATTCTGTAGAAATGTTGTCCATCTGTGCCTTCGCACTTTCATTTGCTGTATTTTGTATTTCAGCTTCAAGCCTGTTCATTTCCACTATGTCACCTTTAAGCTTTGCAATCTGGTATAAATATTTATACTCCTTTATTGTGCTTTCAAGTGCTTCACGTTCAAACCAGTTTTTTTCCTTTGCAGATGCTGCATTCTTAGCCTGTGTTTCTGCAAGTGTGGCACTGGCATTGTGTTCATCTGCATAGTTCTGTAAAATCTGGGTATTAAGGCCAAGTATTTCACTTTTTTTCTTGATTTTAAGTTCTTCTGCAAGGGCAGCATTCTTTTCAAGCTCTGCAATTTTAATCTGTTCCTTGTATGAATCTTTTATGGATTTTATCTGGTTTTTAATTGCAGCTTCTTTATCTTTCGCAGTCCTTGCATTTTCAGCTTCCGTTGCATATAAAGAAACATAGCTGTCATATTCATCCTGCAGGTTTTCATGCTGCTGTATCTTTAAGTCACGGAGTTCTTTTTCCTTTTCAGCCTTAAGCTGGGCAACTTTGACAGAATCCTTTTCAAGTTTTGCCAGCTTTATCTGTGCGTCATAGGATTCCTTAATCCATTTTACGGATTTCTGTAAATATTTGTTCTTTTCCTTTGCGCTGCCCTGGTTTTCCGCCTGTGCATTGAGCTTGTCAATACGTGCCTGTGCATCATCAATGATGTTCTGCTGTTTCTGCTGTTTCAGTTCACGTTTCTGTGTTTTTGCCTCTTCCCTGGATTTTTTAGCTTCCTTATATTTATCATAATAGTTTTTGTATTCTTCAATTTTTTCTGCTGTTTTTTCTCCGTATTCTTTTATAAGGTCCTTATGGCTTCCCTTGATTTTGCCATTACGTACTAATTTTTTTAAATCCTCTGTAAGGTTTACACTCTTTGCTTTGGCAGCATATGTTTTTTCAGCTTTTTTATACTCTTTAATTAACTCTGTTGTAAGTTTTATCTGCTGGCCAATACTGGCATTTCTTTTTTTTGCAGTGCTGCTGTTAATTACCTGCTGTTTTAACCCCTCTTTTTTCTGTACAGCTTTGTTTTTTGATTTTATAGCATCCTGGTACTTTGCATAATTTGTGCTGTATTCCTGTATTTTCTTTGCTTTTGGTTTGCCATAAGTCTTTTCAAGCTGCTGGCGGTTTCCCTTGATTTTGCCGTCACGTATCTGTTTTTTCAGCTTTTCAGATAATTTTACACTGTCCGCTTTTTTCTTGTACTTCTTAGCCTTTTTCCTGCCAGCCTTTACCTGCCTGTTATATTTTTTGAAATACTTCCCAGCCCTGCCGTTATTTACATCAAATTCCTGTTGTAAGGATTTCTTTTTGTTTACAGCTTCTTTTTTCTTCTTCTGTGCACCTGTATATTTTGAACGGCTTTCCTTATAGCTTTCAATTAACCCTGCTGTCTTTCCACCATATTTCTGGACAAGTTCCTTATGGTTTCCCTTGATATTTCCTTTGCGTACTTCCTTTTTAAGCTTTGATGAAAGCCTGTTCCCAGCTGCTTCTTTCCTGTATTTCTTAATCTTTTTGCCAAGGGAAGTGATAAGGTTTCCTGTTTCTTTAATCTGGGTTTTAAGTACCTTGTTACTTTTCTTTACAGCAAAAATATTTTCAAGCTTTGATTTAAGCAGGTCAATCTTGTCTGTGGTTACTTCAATGGCACGTTCAAGCCAGTCTGTAGTCTGTTTAGAGTCTTCTTTTGTTTTACTGCTTCCAGAAGATTTGCTTTTGCTGGAAGACTTGCTTTTACCAGAAGATTTACTTTTGCTGGAAGATGAACCACTGCCATAGAACCTGCCATAGCCATTTGAAGGACCCACTGAACCAGAAGCCAGTGCAGTTTTCCCACGGTTATCAGATGAAGTTATTTTCCCGTTTTCCAGTAACTGCCGTGTCTGTTTATGGTTGAAAACTATATCGCCTTTTTTAAGTTCAGTAAACTGCGCACCGCCTTTGACAGTAAACCACCTGCCATCACGGACAACCAGTTCTTCGCCTAATTCATTGATTAGTGTTGTCTGGTCTTTTGGGATGCTTATATTACCTGATGCATTTGCAAACCCCTGCGCTGCAAGTGATGACTGCAAAAGGTTAAATGTCCCGTCCGCAGATGCTTTTTTACCACTGCTTTTTTTCTTTTTGCCACTGCCGGAAGTCTTTTTTGTGTCTGCATCTGTTTTAACATCTGTACCAGAAGAATCAACAGATGTCTTTATCCTGATGGTTTTTTCAAGCGGTTTTGACATAAAGGCACTGACAGCAGTATCATTGACTTCACAGTTTACCTTTAATGTTTTTTCTTCTTTTTCCTTTTTGTATTTATCTACTTCCTTGTGGTTGACAATGGCATTTACCATTACCTTGATATCATCAGCTGTCAGTGTTGCCAGTTCCTGCCTTGCAGCATCTATATTGGCAAGTTTGATGTTGATATTTGCAAGCTCCCCGGAATAATTGGCCTTGATTGCCTTGATATCTTTGTTTATTGTCTTTTCAGCTTCAGTAGTGTCTGCGCCAACTGCAACCTGGACATCATAAGTGTTTATATCCTGCTGTATTTTCTGTAACATGGTTATGACACTTGCAGATTTCCCGCTTAATTCATCCGTGTTTACAGTAAGTATGGCTGGTTTTTCCAGCTCCTGTTTTTCAGTCAGAAGCTTGACCATCACTGACTGGGCTTCGGCAGCACCCTCAATATTTAAGTTTACATTCCCGTTTTTATCCCTGAATTTACCCAGCAGTTTTTCCGCATGTCCAATCTGGGCATTTACCTCTGCAATATCACCGGTATCAAATTCAATTTTTGTATTTTTACCAATCTTTCCTAATTTCTTCAGTTTGTTATATGCCTTGTCAGCAGACTGCCCGAGCATTGTCACTGAATCAAAACTGCTTCCTAAATCTATGTCAAACCCGTAATCAGACAGTTTTCTTAGTATTGCCTGTACAGCTTCAACATCAATGCCAAGTTTTTTAGCTACATCTTTGTCATTTGTACCACCTGCACCAAAGTTGATTTCCCATGAACCGTCCTGGTTCATATGTGCCCATTCAGAATTGATTTCCTGGACATCTTTAAGGAAGTTTTTAGCACCTTCCTGCCCTTCGGTAAAATACCTCTTGATTTTGCCAATGCCTGCATGGTATGCCTGTACAACCTCATCTGTACCTGCACCTGTTAAGTCTTTGGGTGAAATCAAGTCCACATATGACCTGAAATCATCAGTCCCGACCAGCCCCTTTTTGTATAAATCCTTTACAGATTTGATGTTATCATAAATGGAATCATACATGCTGCCTTCATTTTCAGTGGACAGTGCATCCTGCCATTTATTATATGCAGATGTAAGGCCCACATACTGGTCTGCCAGCTGTGCAGTCTGCTGGTACTGGTTATAAAGGCTGTCGGTAACAGACTGTTCCTGCCCGTTCCTTAAGGCATCCTGCCATGCATCATATGCATCCCTGGCATCATCATAAAATTCTTTTGCAGTCTTATCGTCATATTCCTTTTTTAATTTTTCAAGTTCCCTGGTATTAAGGCGTATGCCGTTTGCTGTTTTATCCAGCAGCCTTTCTTCATTATATCCTTTAAGGCCACTGAATATGGAAGTTACTGTACTGACAGAATCAGGGGTAAGACCTTTGCCCGATATGGATTCTGAAAAAACAGAAGCGAGGTTTTCCATATCTTCTGATGCGCTTTTATAGGATTCTTTTAATGTAGAAAGTATCTGTTCACCACTGTTTTCCAGGGCACTGGATTTTTCTTTTATTGCATTGCGGATATTGCCAATTATTTTATCTGCAATCTCATCTGCTGTGCCTTTAAATCCATGTGGCACTAAACCAGACCAGTCAACCATACCTGTATTAACTGCGTCCTGCAGTTCTGTTACAGAAAGGGTTTTTAAAACCCTGGACTTGATATCATCACTGAACCCTTCAAGTTTAGCTTTAAGTGCATTTTCTGATACCTGTAACCCTTCAAGGTCAAAACCAAGTGATATGGCAAATTCCTTCTGTGTCCCTGAATCATCAATCCCAAGTACACCGCATAGTGTGGAAATGTACTTCTGTACCCTGGCAGTATATTCTTTTGTTTTTAATCTGTCAGGGTCTAATTTGAACAGTTTTTCCCAGGCATTAGCAAATTTCCCGTTTTCATCTGACATAGCAGCAATGATTTTATTAACAAAACGCCTTATGTCAGCCACTGCGGTGTCTTTATTTATATCCAGCTGGTCAAACACACCAGTTGTCAGTGAGGATATAAAAGTTGTAATGTTATTACGTATATCTGCATCCCCGATACCAGAAAAATCTTCACTGGAATTTACAAAATTAAGTAAAATCTGCTTAATGTTGGATAAATTGGATTCTGTTTCAGCAACAAGGCTGTCAATATTGGCTTTTATTGTTTCCTGGAGTACATTAAATTCCTCACCAGTCATTTCCCGTATTTCATCCGGGGTGGTATCAAGCATTTTCTTAAGTATGCCTGATAATTTATATTCATCAGAACTTGTGTTGCTGCCGCCTTTTTCAAGTGCTTTGGCAACTGCCTCTTTCGGGGCATTGTATATGTCTTCCAGCCCTTTGGCAATCTTGACACTTGGAAGGGAATCTATGCCAATAAAACCCCACCTTGATTTAAAGCTGCTCCATACGTTGCCCCAAAAACCCTTGTCGTCTTTTGCTTTATATGTGGCTATGGCATCTTTTATTGCCTGCTGGTTTTCATCCCCTGTAACAGCCTCCTGCGCCTGTAACCTGATATAATCCCTGTATTCTGCATTTAAATCTGTAATCCTGCCTTTGACAAACCCTATTTTTTCACCCTGCGCATTAAAATATGCAGTAAGGTCTGGCATTATCCCAGATATTTCAGAAATGATTTCCTTGTACCTGTCATATTCTGTTGCAGAAAGGTTAATATTCTGTCCTGTAGCTGTCACACCTTTTGAAAGTGCCTGTAATTCATCATTTAAGCCCTCTAATTTTTTGGAACTGCTTCCTATGGAGGATAAGTTTTCGCTTATTGACTGCGCATACTGTTTTGCATTTTCCCTGGCTGTTTCTGAAGCATTGGCAAAGTCATGTATCTTTTTTATGGCAAAGGATATCCCCTGTGCTATCGCAATCCCTGCAATCATGTTTCCAGCCAGCGCAAGCCCTTTGAGTGCAACGGATGAAGCCCTTGCTGCTAGTGTAGAAGATTTCTGTGCTGCTGTTAATGCTTCTGTTGATACAGTAGCACCATTTGCAGAGTTCATTAAATCTATTGTAGCCCTGTTTACACCTTTGCTGGCATTTTTTAATGCTGTTTCCGAATCTACTCCATTTCTAATAGCTGTATTATATTTATTTATAGCATCAGTATTGATTGTTGAGGCATTAAAAAATGAATTTATTATACCTTGTGATTTTATAGAAGATATGATATTTTCCAAGTCAGATTTAGTTTTCCCAAATAAGCCAATAGATTTAATTACCCCTGTGGTTTCGTCATTTATTGTTTTAAATATCGTACTATGTTTTGTGTATATTAGGGATACACTTGATTTATACTTTGTGGAGAAGTATAATTAAAAGGAACATAATTAAAAAGTAAGGAGTATAAATCTATGGAAATTATCATAATTCTTGGTATTATATGTTTAGTTTTATATTTGTTAGCAAAAAAACTTAGGCAAATAGATCAAAAAACAGTTGAAAAAAGGCTGGAACCAATAAACTCAATAAATAATGAATATGAAAAAAAGCTACATGCATGGTGTAATAAAAATAATATTATTTTTAAAGAGAACATCACACAAACAAGTGAAATATTGGTTAATCAAGTACCAGGGTACATATGGTTTAGTAACAAAAATGTAATATTTTGTCCCGATTCAATTAACTGTGGTAATCCAATTAATATAGAAGACAATATTATATCTATCATGTACGACAAAATTAAATATTATACTAAGGATGGGACAATCAGCTATACAAATGAAATAATTAATAATAGCAAAAATATATCTATTTCTGGTGCAGTTATTGGTGGACTTATCGCAGGAGAAACAGGTGCAATCATAGGTTCCAGAAAAGATATGAATAAAATTAAAAACGTAACTGTAAAACATGATGAAACACACACATATATTTATTTTGAAAAATATAATGAAATAAAACTAGCAGATGTAGAAGGAAATGAATTTTATCAACACATTCTACGTTTGATGCCAGAAAAAGAATATCATTATATTCTAAATAAACATAATAATAACCACCACCTTTCCTAAGAATTTTAGTCTGTGTATTTACATACACAAATAAGGGCAGGGCAGGAGAGTAGTCCTGTCCTTATTTCTATATGCAATGTCTATACCATTATCAGCCTGCTTCCCTGTATATATTTTCTTCTTTTTTCCTGGCAAATTTATCAAAATCCCCCTTCATCTTCAAAAACCTTTCTTTTATGTCCAGACCACCAGGCTTTTGTCCTTCACCATAACCAGACAGCCATTCTTTTAAAAGGTGTTCCTTGTCTTCGCGCATGGCATATCCTGTAAGTGCAATAAATGGTATTTTTTCATGTCCTGGCAGCAATCCCATTTCTGATACATCATTTGCAACCATTACAAATAATTCTACATCTTCTTTATCTATACCACTGATACCAGCACAGTCCTCCATTATATCCCTGACCACTTCTGTGGTATCATTTCCCTTATGGTCTTCCTGTTTTATTTTATTTTGTGTATTTATACAAAGATACCAGTCCATAAGGCTTTCCAGGATATGGAGTTTACCATTGACAACAGACTTGTCCTTTGTGCCACGGTGTGCCATGTCCATTTCTTTAAATGATGTGCCGCCAACCTGTACTGTATCAAGCCCCTTGTCCTTAAAAGCATACAGGAACTTTGCAAATTCCCTGTCTTCCAGCCCTGATTCTGTGAATTTATTAAATAAGGCAAACCATATGTATGAATTTTTTGATGTAAAAATATCTTCCAGCCCGCCATCAATTATGTTTTCCAGGCGGTGTATATTGTCTTCCAGTACATGGAACTGTTCTTTTGTTGCATTTTCATTCAGGTATTTCCCTGCCTGTCTTGGCTGGCGTTTCCAGTTGTCTAAGTGGAACATGCACATTACAGACTCCATGATAACCCTTTCCAGTGTGCCGTTTATCTTTTCTTTTTCTGTATATACCCCGCAGTCCTTAAAAAACCTGCTGTCAAGGATATCCCTTGTAACCCTTGCAAAATTATCAAGGTATGTAAATGCTTTCTGTGCTGTTTTCATAGGGGCATGGTTGTTGTATTTCCTTACAAGTGTTGATATGCGCTTCATATCACAGTTCTCATGTATCACTGTTTCAACCTGGTATTCACCAAATGCTTTTTTTAATTCTGGCGGCAGGTCATCATAGGTCTTGTTTTTAATATCAAAGCTTGCATCTTCCCATATGATGTCACCATTGCTGTCTTTAATCAAAGTACCATTGTTGTCCCTTGCTTTTGCCCTGTAGTATATTACAGGGTCTTCAACAGATGGTGTAACCCTGTAGTTCCCATAGCGGAACATAAGCAGGGCGGTACTTCTCTGCAGCCCGTCAATAATCCATAGCTGTGAATTTTCTTCTTCACCTAAGATAACAGGAGGGATATAATCATCTGTAAGGACTGTTACCAGCAGTTCATTTATTGTGCTTTTATCCCATGCACCTGATAACCTCTGTACATCCTGGTCAGTACGTATGTCATTTTCTTTTATCCTGTCCAGGTATGTGTCCAGTGTGTAAACTTTCTTCCTTGGCCTTTTCATAACTAACCCCTCCTGTATTCCTAAAATAATAATGATATGTTCCTGTATGCGTGTATTGCTGCATCTGCGTCTGAATATTCTTTTCCTGAAATATGTAATTTTTCACGTATTTCACATGGTTTATATCCTGCTATTGTTAATTTAAGTACCTCTTTCTGTACTTTTGAAAGCCTGTCCAGGTATGACAGCATCTTCCTGTTATATCTTTCTTCTTCTTTCCCAATTACTTCTTCTTCAAGATTATAACTGTCTGCAAGCATGTCACCGATAGTAAAATTTTTATCACCAGAAACAGGAAGGTCAATCGGGACGGAAAACCTGTCCGCCATGCGTTTGTAACAGTTCCTTGCTGTTATTTCTGTCCTGATTTTATAGGACAGGCAGGAATACAGGAATGTTTCAAACGGCCTGTTCCTGTCATATTTCTTAACAATATCTGTAAAAACCTCATTTGCAAGTGAATAAAAATCATCTACATCTTTATTGGATATGCCGCCAAAATTCATCAGTATCTTATCAACCACCCTGTGCAATTCCCTTGCATTATCAGCATAATATTTGTTGATTATCTGTTCCATATGGCAGCACCTCCTCTTAAAACAATTTTTATATTATTATTCTGCATGTTGGATTTAAAAATGTGCATAAAAATAACTCCTTTCAAAAATTGGTACTTGAAAGAAGTCACTCCATATGTTATAATATTTCATACGGAGAGTGACTTCTTGAAACTTCTCTGTGCTTAAAGAGTAATCGTGCGACCGACCAAAGTTACAACGATTACTCTTCTTTATTTCCTAAAACCATATTTATTCCTTTTCTGACAACTTCTGTTTTATTTATGTTGTTTTTATTACAATAATCAATAAGTTTTTTATTTGTTTCCTCGTCAATTCTTGCTTTAACTTCTATTGTCTTAGGATTTCGGGCTTTAGGTCTGCCTGTACGTGGTGACAATTTTGTTCCCCCTTTTCTATATACCACTAATTGAATTATAATTAATGTGGCTCAAAAAGTCAATACCCATTTTTAAACTTTCTTAAAAAATCTACCCTGATTTCAACAGGATAGAAGAGTAGTAAGCCTGTATGTATTTTCCAACAGTGCCGCCAAAATTCATCAGTATCTTATCAACCACCCTGTGTAATTCCTTTGCATTATCAGCGTAATACTTGTTAATTATCTGTTCCATATGGCAGCACCTCCTCTTAAAACAATCTTTATATTATTATTCTGTATGTTGGATTTAAAAAAGTGCATAAAAATAACTCCTTTCAAAAATTGGTTCTTGAAAGAAGCCAAAACTTGTGATATATTATATCTATCAAGTTGCTTTAGCTTCTTGGTGGACTATAAGAAGTTGTTTTGATTGGTAGTCGGGCAACTTCTTATTTTTTATCCAATTCTTTTCTTACTAATTCAATCCCTTTTGTAATTATGTTTGTTTTTGTGGTATTCATTTTTTTTGCACAATCGCTTAATTTTTCACTTTCAGATTGAGTTAATCTTATCTCTAATCTGACATTCCGGGGATTATCTGTAAGTTTTTGACCCATTTTGGGTGACATCTTATCACTTCCTTTCGATTATGATTGCGTTTGTGCATCTTTAATATATCAAAATGCACGTACAAAGTCAAGAAGAATTTTTAAATTTTTGTCGTTTGTTATGATAAATTTATAGATTGTCTATACTCCGTTGCTATTGGTATCTTTGTAAATTGCACTGTATCATTATAGTTTTCTTTAACAACTTTCTCTATCTCGTCAATATCTATATTATAAAACTCTTTTCTTGGATTAATTTTATTTACTGCATAATTTGCAAAATATTTATGTAGTGTTGTTTCAAGTTCTGGTGCGTTACTACTAAAAATCATGGCATGTACATCAAACTCAAATGGGACAGAAGCAGAACTTAGCTCTTTAATTCTATCCATAGGTTCTAACCGTCTTGTCATGCCGATTTTATAAATATTTTCTCCGAAAGAACCAATATTTGATATAATATAAACAAATCCTGCTTTAGCATTTGCTTCTCTTTCTGTTATTACTTCTTTGTTTGCTTCAAGCACCTTTATTTTTTCTTCTAATTCTTTTATTTTATCTATATAAAGTTGTTTTTCTGCATCTATTTGTGTCTTTTGTATATATTTCATCATACGGTTTATTTCACCTAAATGTTGTTGTAAATCTTTTTCAACTTTCTTTTTTGCATCTTCAATTTCCTTCTGTGCTTTTGCTTCCTCCGTCATCTGTTCTTTAATAGCTTTTTGTATTTCCTTTTCCTGTTGTTTTTTTAATTCATATGTATAAATTGTAGTTATTTGTTCTAATTTCAGTTCTAATAAATCTGTAGTTAAGGAAATTCCACTATCACTATATAATTTGTTTAGCGTTTCAAATGAGTTTTCAATTTTTTTTCTTGCCTTATCAATATTTTTAGTTGTAATATTTAAAGAAATATTGTCACATTCTGCATTAAAGGTACGCAATATTTTTCTAATTATATTTTGTTCCGTTCTTTTGTTTGAATTAAAATACCATGCTAATGCAATATCTTCATTATCTTTTCTTAGCTCTTTTTCTTTTTGTTTTAATATAGAAAGTTCATTTTGGCAATCTTCTGATGTAATCCCATCATAATCCGAAAAAGAGTAATACTTAATAATACAATTTGAATTAATTTGTTCTAATTCATTTTCTATATTTTTTAGTCCAATTTTATAATAAGAAATTACTTCTTCATAGTTTTTAGTTAATTCTTGTGTTTTA
>DKYP01000183.1 GCA_002499945.1 Lachnoclostridium sp. UBA7097 | reverse complement strand
CTCCACCACTGAGCCACTCGTGCAGCCATATATATTTTCCTGCTTGTTTCTCACAAGCACGATACATATATTACAACATAAATCTGGTTCTGTCAATAACTTTTTCAAATATTTCTAAATTTTTTTTAGCAGGATATAATTTAGCTATATAGAAGTTTGTATTTTTAATATATCAGTGGTAAGTTCTGTGTGTGGGTTTTCTGCGTCTGCATTGTATACAGCAATATGGTGTATGTCACTGCTTCTGCCTGTAAATGCCGGGAACAGGAACCCACATTCTGGTTCTCCTGGTTCAAAATCACCTGCCAACGGGCATATTACGCATATAATGTAATTATAAACTTCTTCTGATTCCCCAAGCCTTTCTTTGTCTGCTGCTTTTACAGGAACGTCGTAGCAGTCATGGAATACAAATACTGCATAATCTTTGTTTGTTTTATAGTGCCCTGCCACCAAATCATAGAAAACTTCCATAAGTGCATCATTTTTAAGCCCGCAGGCGTTCATTCCCATTAAAAGCTGCCACACGCTGCCTTTTCCTTTATCCTGTTTTTTAAATCCATATCCTTTAAGGTTAATATTAGTTGCTGAAAAAGGGACTGTTTTGGCAAGTTTTAAATTATCCTCTTTTTCTTTTAATTTTAAATCAAGAAAATGTGTATTAAATGTTCCTTCGTTTTCACCATCTTTATTTATGTAACATCCTGCAATCCTTGTAAAAGAATTTCTTTTAACTGTCATGCGCCTTGTAAGTTCAAGCATATCTTCCCTGTCAATGACCATTTGTATACCTCCATACATGTCTGTCCAGCCATATTTTTTCTGGCATAATTATTATAGCCTGCCAGAAGTATTTTTTCAATGGAAACAACATATTATATCCACAGATGGATTTAAGTTATTGTTTAAGGAAATATACATATGTATAGTAAAATTGCTTTTTATGCACGTATTTCAAAGGCAGATAAACGCCGCCAGGCTTTAAGTAATAGTATTAACAGCCAGCTTGGCATACTCCGTGATGCTGTTTCTGGTTTAATTCCTGGCACCAGCGGTAATGGAATACAGGTTTTTATTGATGACGGGTACAGCGGCAGAAGCAGCAGGCGCCCGGCTTTCCGGAAAATGGTTGCAAAGGCTGTACTTGGTGAGATTGGCATTATACTTGTTAAAGATTTTTCACGTTTTAGCAGGGAACATATTTTAATGTCTGAGTTTCTTGAACAGGTTTTCCCTGTATATGGCATAAGGTTTATTTCTGTAACAGATTGTTATGACAGTGCCAGCCAGGACCCAGGCCTTGTGTCTTCTTTTAAGAGCCTTTTTAATGAATATTATTGCAAGGATATCTCTCATAAGGTAAAAAGTATGCTGGCAGCGAAAAAGGAGGCCGGTGGTTACTGTACTGCAAATGTGCCTTTTGGGTATAATAAGGTTTTTGGCAAAGATAAGGAGGCGGTTATTATAAATAAAAATGAGGCTGCAATAGTATATAAGATTTTTACTCTTGCTTCAGAAGGGCTTAACTGCCGTGAAATTGCAGATATATTAAATAAAGGGGGGTATTTTGCCGGGAGGAAGTACCTTGAATGGGATGCTTCTTATATATGGACTATAATTAATAACCCGTTTTATACAGGGCTGCATGTATGGCATAAATATGAATCTGGCAAAAGGCTTCCTAAAGAATGCTGGAAAACCAGAACCGGGAAACATGACGCAATTATATCTGCTGGATTGTATAACAGTGTAAAACATAAAGTGCCTGGAAGCCCGCCAAAGGGCAGGCGGCATATCTTCCATGGAATTACTAAATGCAAAACCTGCCATAAGGCATTATGTGCTGGCAGAAGGCAGAAAGACTTTCTATGCTGCTGCCACTGCCGTCCTGGTGAAGTTAAAAAAATCCAGGCAGATACTCTTTTTGCAATCTGCCTGGAAAGAATAAATAATGAATTTTTAAAATGCAGCTTCCCCGCTAAAAGGCAGGATGCCATAATTAACCCTCTGGTGTATGGCAATTCCTGCAATTTATCTTATAAAGAACTTCTGTTACATAATTTCATTAAAAAAATTGAAATAGGTGGCAACAATGATATTGATATTTACTGGAACTTTCACTGCTTATAATAGATTATTCCGCAGTTATTACCCTTATTATATTAGTTGTCCCTGATATGCCAAGCGGCACACCTGCTGTTATTACTGCAAGACCTCCTTTTTCTATATAGCCATTCTCCTGTGCCGCTTTCATGGAGTTCTGGAATAATTCTTCTGTATCTGTTTCTTCTTTAATCATAACCGGCATTATGCCCCATGACAGGCTCATCTGGTAATATGTCTTTCTTGATGGTGTACAGCCTATTATTGGTGAATATGGACGGTATCTTGAAATCATCCTTGCCGTACCGCCGGACTTTGTAATTGTGATTATTGCACTGGCGTCAATATCTATTGCTGTCATGCATGTTGCGTGTGATATTGCATCTGTTACATCAGGCTGGTCCATTTTATCAAGTGTCTTAAACCTCTTATCATAATTAATGTCCTCTTCTGCACATTCTGCTATATCCACCATTGTCTTTAATGCTTCCACAGGATAGTTCCCGGCAGCAGTTTCACCTGAAAGCATTATGGCACTTGTACCATCATATATTGCATTGGCAACATCTGTTGCTTCTGCCCTTGTAGGCCTTGGGTTCTTCATCATGGATTCAAGCATCTGTGTAGCAGTAATTACTATTTTATCTGCATTATAAACTTTATGGATAATCTTTTTCTGTATTACAGGAACTTCCTGTAGCGGTATTTCAACGCCCATATCACCCCTTGCAATCATTATCCCGTCAGAAACTTCAAGAATCTCATCTATATTGTCAACACCCTGCCTGTTTTCAATTTTGGAGATAATTTTAATATTATTACAATTCTTTTCTTCAAAAATCTTCCTTATCTGGATAACATCGTCTGCACTTCTTACAAATGATGCTGCAATATAGTCAACATCATTTTCAATGCCAAATATTATATCAAGCCTGTCTTTCTCACTGATATATGGCATACTGATATTTACATTAGGCACATTTATGCCCTTGTGGTCTGATACAATGCCCCCGTTAAGTACACGGCAGGTAATATCTGTATCTGTAACTTCCTCCGCTTCCATCTTTATAAGCCCGTCATCAATAAGGATAATTGTGCCTTTCTTTACGTCACCTGGCAGCCCTTTGTATGTTATGGATGCCTGGCTTTCTGTACCTTCCACTTCCCTTGATGTAAGTGTAAAAAGCCCGCCTTCACAAAGCTCTGCTTTCCCTTCCTTGAAATTGCCAAGCCTTATTTCTGGCCCGCTTGTATCAAGAAGTATTGCAACAGGAAGCCCTAATTCTTCACGCATCTTTTTTACTTCATTAATAGTTTCTAAATGTGCTTCCCTTGTCCCATGCGAAAAATTAATTCTTGCAGTATTCATTCCGTTTAACATAAGTTCACGCAGAATACCATCCTTTTTAGTTGACGGGCCTAATGTGCAAATAATTTTTGTTTTCCTCATAAAATAACCATACCTTTCCTATGCAGGTTAAAGCCACCGCATAAATTTGCCAGATTCATGTTCTTTTATACTCACGAACGATTAGATTTTCCTTTCTGAACAG
>DKYP01000133.1 GCA_002499945.1 Lachnoclostridium sp. UBA7097 | reverse complement strand
TTTTCAAAAGACTAATTGAAGTTTTGTGTGAAAACACTTGAAAAGTGGACAATGAAATGTTAGAATAGTTAGCATAATCACTTTTAAGTGGTTCTTGTTGAAAAGCTGGTGTATACTTTGGTCGGTAAGAACCAGCTTTTCCTATTTCCTTTGCTGTGATTATACTTTATCATGTTTTAAAATGATTGTCAACCTATTTTTAGGAATTTTTTTCTGTTTTTTCGGTTTTTATATATTCCAGGATATCACCTGGTTGACAATCAAACAAACTACAAATTTTATCAATGGTTTTTAAATTTACATATTGATTTTTTGACATTGAAGTAATTGTATCATTACTGCATTTTAATGCTTTTTTTAAATCACCTTTATTCATCCCATGTAATGCAAGAATTGACCACAATTTATTATAATTTATCATTTCTTATACCCTTCCTTATATTAAAAGGGTATAACTTCTATTATTAACAGACTTTACACCCTTTATTGTTATATTCTTTTATATACATCACCACTGTTATGTGCTTTAATAACACAAATAATATATTTATCATTATCTGTTATATAAATTATTCTGTAAGTCCCTACACGTAAACGTTATAAATTTTGTTTCCCCTGTAATGGCTTTATATCTCTTGTTATTTAATATAAAAAGTATACCATAACCAGGGCATAAAGTCTATTAATTTTCTAACACTTCATTATCCACTTTTCAAGGTACAAAAAATTTTCCACTGGTATATCCGTTGTTAGTTCCTGTGTCTGGCATCTTTACCAGTATTGTCCATATACTACAGGACTGATAGAGTTTTTACGTGTAACCTTATTTCACGGCTTGCGTTTAGTCCTGTTCCAGGTACAGCCATGCAAGCTGGCATCCAGGTTTATTTATAAGCCCGGTTCCTGCTCCAATAGTTTTTACGGGTAACTATTACTTACGGTAAACCGTGTACAATCTGTTTTGTATGGCAGGTGTACAGGCTGCCTTGTGGTGGCACAATTGTAAAGGCATTGCCACTCCTGAGCCCCTGGGAGTATTAAGCCGTTCCCTTGCTGTTTTGCAATTCCTGGTTTGCGTGTACTCCTTGCAACCGTCACGGGCAATTATTTTACATTGCTGCTCTGGCAATGCACTGCACCTGTAAGGAATTATTTTTGTGGACGCTTACAGGATTTAATTTTTAGTTCTGGGATTTTTCATTGACTTGACATAGCCTGAATAGATTAGTATAATAAAAGATGTCAATGGCTATATGCTGTTGTAAGATTAAGAAGCGGTTTCAGTCTTTGGTCGGAGTGAACCGCTTTTCTTTATTCCCTTAACTTGTATATTATCTTATCATAATATTTTCTATTAGTCAATATATTTTTTCTATTTTTTTAGAAAATTATAGCCACTTTTCACTGTCTGGTTCCTTATATTCTAAAATATCTCCCGGCTGGCATTGTAAAAACTTACATATTTTATTAATAGTCTTCAATGTAACTGGTTCATTTTTTGAAATAGCTGTAATTGTATTTGCACTGGCTCCTATTGCTATACGTAATTGGTCCCTTGTCATTCCTTTACGGTTGAGCATATCCAATAATTTATAATAAGTTATCATAATTTTCACCTTCCTGCTTTTTGATATATACATTATAACAGATTTTGTTTTATGCTTCTACTATGCATATTTATTCTTTGCTTTTTACTTTTTCATGGTATATAATATAAATATCTTATACAGGAAGTATATTATAGTAATTAGAATTAATTAAAGAAACCAGATAAAAAAATAATATCTAAATATATAGATGCGTGGCATCTGGCATAACTCAGTCTATACTTTTTATGGTAGTTGTGCATCATACCAGTAGAAAATAAAAAGCCTTGCATTATGGCAAGACCTTTTTATTATATATTGCTCTTTATTTAATTATATGGTATACTATTTTTACAGTCGGGGCGGTGGCAAGCCCGCCCTTTCTGTGAACTCCTGTTTTTATTCTTGCCCTTTCGCTTCTGCTATCTTATCAAGCAATTCAGCAATTTCTTCTGTTGTGTAATCTTTCTTTTCTCCGCTTGTGAATATTCTTCTCAAATCGTAAATGGTAGCCTTTTCAACTGCCTTTATTTCTTTGTCTGTCATATCGTCCATATTTACCCCCCTTTCTCCTACAAGTTTCGCTTGCCCTCTGCCTGTAGGTTATTGCCAATCGGTTTCCCTTTTGACAATATTATAATAACATATTTTTATAACTTTGTAAAGAGATATTTTAAAAATATTTCAAAAGTTATATTTCTTTTTTTCTTCCTCATTCTCTACATATTCTATAAGGTCTTTCGGCTGCATATCCAGTATAATGCAAATTCTGTTTATGCTTTCCAATGATATATTGGTATTTTCATTTTTTATTTTTTTTAATGTATCCTGGCTTAATATTTTGGTGGTCTTTGCTTTATAAGTATTAAAGCCTTTACGCTCCAAAGCGTCAGCAATATTTATTTTATATTTCAGCATTTTAATTCCTCCTTTTAATATCTACTATATAATATTAGACATAAAAAGTCAAGAAAAAACATCTCTTAAAAAAGTTACAAAAAGTATTGACAATCACTTTATAAAGTGATATACTATAACCATAGCAAGCAACAAAAAAATAAATTTTAAATACAGGAGGTAAATGAAATGTTTAGAGTGGTTGTAGACGGGAAAGAAACTGTAAGATATGTAAAAGTATCATATGTAAAAAAACATGCAGACTTAGAACTGGAATCAGGCGGGATGTACTGTGATATTTACAGAAGCAGAAAACTATATGCAACCCGCCGTTGGAACACAAATTGGAGATAGATGGTTATAAGCCAGAAACATGCAGCAGGGATTTACACTCCCTGTTATTTTTTATGGGTAAAAAAAAGAGCGGTGGCAAGCCCGCCCTTTTTGTGAATATTTTTTAAATTTATTCAATATCTAAATTTTCAGCTATAATTCCCAGGGCTTCAAGTTTTGCCTTTGTTGTTTTCAGCTGGTACTCTATTTCCTTCTCTTTGTCTGTTGCTGATTTGATTCGTTGTAACTTTGTATATTCATCTATCAGTAATGTTGCTTGTTCTTTTTCTGTCATTTCCTCCATGTGTCCTCCTTTCCCCTCAATGCTTCGCTTGCCCTCCACATATTGGTTATTGTCAATCGGTTTTCCTCTTGACAATATTATAATAACATCTTTTTTAGTGGTTGTTAACACTTAAATTAGTGTTTTTTAAAAATATTTTATTTTTTCTTCATCTGTAGGAACTATTTCTATAATATCTGATGGCTGGCATCTTAATATAATACATATTGTATTTATAGTATCTGTTGTTATACCCTTACCTTTTCTTAAATTCTGCATAGTGGCTTCACTTAATATCTTTTCTTTTCTCATTCTTGTAGATGTATACCCACGTTTTGACAATTCTTTTAATATATCCATCTTATAACTATACAATGATTTGCCTCCTTTCCTTTTGGTGTTTTTATTATATATTATCAACACTAAAAAATCAATAAAAATATTTTTTATCAAAACATTAAAATCAGTGTTGACAAACACTAAAATCAGTGTTATTATATAACCATAGCAAGCAACAAAAAAATAAATTTTAAATACAGGAGGTACAAAATTATGAAAAAAGAGATTATGGAATTAGTGAAAAATGAAGATTTTGCAAGTGTGGATGAATTTTATAAATGTTTGTCAGATAATAAAAAAGAGGTTTTAAAACATTTAAGATGGCGGGCAGACGGTGGTTGCATGAAAGATGAAAATTTAAGCAGGCAGTATATTAAAGCCTGTGATAAATTAATAGCTGCAATTCAATAATAAAAGCCTAAAGCTTCCAGACAGAAAAGCCAGGGAATAACCCTGGTTTTTATTCCCTTATAAATTCCAGGATATCCCCTGGCTGGCAGTCAAGCAGACCACAAACTGTATTTAACTCTGCCCATGATAAAAGTGTGTTGGTTCTCATTTTTTGCAATGTAGATTCCCCTAGAATTTTTTCCTTACGAAGTTTATATGTTGTATATCCTTTGTTTTTTAACAATTCAAGAATGTTCATCTTGTATCTTATAGCCATATAAAAAACCTCCTTTTTCATTATCCGTATTATAATACAGGCTATACACAAAAGTCAAGTGTATAAATATAACAAAATATACACAAATATTTTGTGTATAATGTATCCAAGTTAAGAAAAACAGTAACACAAAGCACCGGCACCTTGATAATTTAACAGGCTTTACACTCTTTGGCACATCTGCTATAATAATTACAATTTATAAAAAACAGTAATTATAAAAAGGCGGTGAAAGGATGGACGAAATGAACAATGGAGAAATCATACAAAGGGCACTGGAAGATTTCAGGGAAGTACAGGATTATATGTTATTAGCAAGAGAAGAAAATGCAACCAGGACATATGCCAGATTAAAAGATAAATATATATCCTTAAAAGCATTACTTAACAGTCTGGGTGTAACCCTTATGGATATTGATAAGATAAAAGAATAATTATAAGGGTAAAACAAAAAAGTAACTAAATAACAACAAAGAGTGTAAGGTCTGCTAAATTATCAAGGGCTTTACACTTTTTTATTTTAGGAGGTTACAGGCTATGTCATATTTTAAAAATGTAAATACACTGGAAGAATTAAGAAAAGAATACAAGGAACTTTTAAAAGAACACCACCCTGACAACGGTGGAAACGTGGCAGATATGCAGGCAGTCAATGCAGAATATGACAGCCTGTTTAAGCTTCTGAAAGATAAGCATACAGGCAATAATGCAGGTAATGGCAGTACATATGATACAGAATATAACAAAAATATGTATGACTGGGAAAATGACAAAACATTACGTGAAGCATTATCCGCTGTTGCTGGGCTGGATGGACTGGATATTGAAATATGCGGGCAATGGATATGGATAAGCGGTAATACTTATATGCACAAAACAGCATTAAAGGATGCGGGCTTTAAATGGGCTGGTAAAAAGAAACAATGGTATTTCCATACTGAAACATTCAGGAAGAAAAGCAGGAAAGTTTTAAGCATGGACGACATAAGGAATTGTTACGGAAGTACATCCGTAAAACCAGAGCAAAAAATATTACTGGCATAATAAAAAAATCCATGTTAAGGGTGTGGCTGTATAAATGGCTGCACTCTTTTTTATTGCCTGTTGGTTTTATAACTATAGATACTAGTCTGGTTCTTGATGGTACTGCCATAATACAGGCAAGACAATACAGGAGTATGGATATATAACTGGTATAAATATCTGCTGGTATTGTATATATGGTGCTGTAAACGTGTATAAGGCTTATACAGGGCTTTGGACTGTAATGGTGTAGGTGGTATGCTTTTTTATAAACATGCCGAATATAAGGCTTACAAGGTGTTACAATATGGATGTGAATATCCTGTAATATGGATGGCATATAAATGTATGGTGGCATATAATGTTGGTTTTAAACACGTTTAAAGGCTCATACAGGCAGGCTTGTTATTATGTGGTATATTTTTATGTTAATATGCAGAAATGGTCCTGTATGGTTTGCAGGAATGTTTAAACGGGGTGGTATGGGTTATGGTGGTTATTGTAATGTGGTGGTACAAGCGGATTGTCTGGCAGGTTACAGGTGTGGTATGGATATTGCTGGCAGGTTAATGGATATGGCTGATAAGACTGGCAGTATATGGCAATTATACAGGTGTGGACTTGTGGTATAAAAGATAGCGGACACCAGGTATCAGTATATGTATATTTATGCAATAATTATGTATATTTATTCATTATAAACTTAAAAAATATAAACCAGCTTTATTTATGCGAACGAAAACATTATATATAATATATATTTACATATATAAAAATTAATCTGCCTGTCCC
>DKYP01000186.1 GCA_002499945.1 Lachnoclostridium sp. UBA7097 | reverse complement strand
GATGGTTTTGAATCTATTACAGGTACAGAGGATGTGTGTAAATACCGCCAGGAATTAACATCAACAGGGGACGTAATCACAACGGTTGCAGGTAATCCAAGTGCCATAGGCTATGCTTCGCTGGCGTCTGTGTCTGCGGATGTAAAAACAGTATCCGTAAACGGAATTATGCCATCTGAAGCAACAATAAAAGATTCCACGTATGTTGTACAGCGTCCGTTTGTACTTGTTACAAGGACAGATAAAGCACTTTCTGGAACTGCACAGAAATTTTTTGATTATATTACATCAGACAGCGCAGCAGAAATTATTTCCAGTGCAGGGGTTGTCCCGGCAAATTAGGGGTTACACCATGAATAATAATAAAAAGGTTTTTGAAAAGGCAGTCCATGGTATATTTCTTATACTTGGGCTGGTTACAATAGGATGCGTGTTAATGATTACGGTTTATCTGGTAATTTCAGGAATCCCTGCCATAAGGGAAATAGGGCTGTTAAAGTTTTTATTTGGGAAGAAATGGGAGTCCGCTTCATCAGACCCGTCTTATGGGATACTTCCATTTATCCTGACAAGTGTATATGGGACAGCAGGTGCTATTGTGGCAGGCGTGCCTGTTGGTTTTTTTACAGCAGTATATTTGTCTAAGGTAGCATCTAAAGGGGTAAAGGAGACAGTTGAAACAATAGTGAGCCTTCTTGCGGGGATACCTTCTGTTGTATACGGGCTTGCAGGTATGCTTGTCCTTGTACCGGGAATCCGCAGGATTTTCCATGTTGCAGACGGGGCAAGCCTTCTGGCAGCAATAGTTGTTCTTGCCATTATGATATTGCCATCCATTATAAAGGTTTCAACTACGGCACTTGATGCAGTCCCAAAGGAGTATGAGGATGCTTCGCTTGCACTTGGGGCAACTCCTGTTGAAACCTATTTCAGGGTGTCCGTCCCGGCAGCCAGAAGCGGTATTGCAACGGCTGTTGTGCTGGGTATAGGGAGGGCAATTGGTGAGGCAATGGCTGTTATGATGGTATCAGGTAATGTAGCAAATATGCCGGGGCTGTTTAAAAGTGTCAGGTTTCTTACTACAGCAGTAGCAAGTGAAATGTCATATTCAAGCGGCCTGCAGAGGCAGGCGCTGTTTTCTATTGCACTGGTGCTGTTTTTGTTTATTATGTTAATTAATGCTACGCTGGGTTTCTTTTTGAAGGACCGTAAGGGGGTGTAAATAAATATGTATGGCAACGGGGTTTCTAAGGCACGTAAAATATATATTATGTCCATGAGGGTGCTTATGTGGGCTTCTGTGGCGGTTACATGCCTGCTGGCATTGTTTATGATTGTCTATATATCTGTAAGAGGGATTCCAAATATTTCATGGGAAATTTTATCTACAAAGCCAAGCTACCTGTCAGGCGGGATTGGCATTCTGCCTGATATAATGAATACTGTTTATATATTAATAGCTACACTGGTAATTGTAATTCCGTTAGGGGCAGGGGCTGCAATCTACCTGACAGAATATGCCAGTAATAAAAGGATAGTGGCTGTTATTGAGTATGCAGCTGAAACGCTTTCAGGTATCCCGTCTATTATTTACGGGCTTGTAGGGATGTTATTTTTCTGCCAGTTTTTAAATATGAAAACTTCTATTATAGCGGGTGCACTGACACTTGTTATTATGAACCTTCCAACTATTATGCGTACTACACAGGAAAGCCTGAAAACTGTGCCACAGAGCTACCGTGAAGGCGCATTTGGGCTTGGGGCGGGCAAATGGCGTGTAATACGTACTGTTGTACTGCCCGGGTGTGTAGACGGGGTAATTACTGGCTGTATCCTGTCCGCAGGGCGTATTTTGGGTGAGTCGGCAGCACTGTTATTTACGGCAGGGTTTGCACATGCATTAAATGGGATATTTGAAGGTTTTTCCAGTCCAGGTGCCACACTTACTGTTGCATTGTATGTATACGCAAAAGAACAGGGTGAGTTTGGCATTGCCTTTGCAATAGCAGCTATTTTAATGGTGCTGGCACTTGTTATTAACCTGTCTGCAATGCTTACTGGGAAATATTTCAAAAGAAGGAGAAATATATGAGTGATATTATAAAAGTGAAAAATATGTGCCTGTGGTATGGGGAACATAAGGCACTTAATAATATAAATATAAATATACCTGGGAAAAGCATTACAGCCCTGATTGGACCTTCGGGATGTGGCAAATCTACATTTTTAAAAAGCCTTGACCGTATGAATGATTTAATACCAGGGGTAAAGATAACAGGGGATATCCGTTATAAAGATAAAGATATTTTTGATGCATCTGTGGATGTAAATGAACTCCGGAGGGAGATAGGGATGGTTTTCCAGAAGCCAAACCCGTTCCCTATGAGCATTTATGATAATATTGCATATGGTCCGCGTACACATGGGATTAAGAGCAGGGCTAAGCTTGATGTTATTGTTGAAAAGTCACTTAAAGATGCAGCTATATGGGATGAAGTCAAAGACCGCCTGAAAAAGAATGCACTTGGGTTATCTGGCGGGCAGCAGCAGAGGCTTTGTATAGCAAGGGCACTGGCAGTACAGCCGAAAGTTATCCTGATGGATGAACCAACATCCGCACTTGACCCGGTTTCTACTTCTAAAATTGAAGAATTAAGTAGTAAGCTAAAAAAAGATTATACTATTATCATGGTAACACATAATATGCAGCAGGCAGTCCGTATATCTGACCAGACAGCATTTTTCCTCCTTGGGGAACTTGTCGAATATGGGAAAACAGAAACACTTTTCTCCACACCATCAGATAAGAGGACTGAAGATTATATTACAGGGAGGTTCGGATAATGAGAAGCCAGTTTGATAAACAGCTCGCACTTTTAAATAAAGAAATGATTGGAATGGGGGCACTTTGTGAGGAAATAATTTCAAAAGTCCTTAAAGTGCTGGCAGATGGGGACGGGCAGCTTTTAAATGGAATTGTTACACTAGGGGCAGAGATTGACCAGAAGGAGAGGACAATAGAAACCTTATGTCTTAAACTTCTTCTCCAGCAGCAGCCTGTGGCAGGTGATTTAAGGCAGATTTCCGCTGCACTTAAGATGATTACAGATATGGAACGTATAGGGGACCAGGCAGAGGACATTGCAGAGATAATACCTTTTGTTGTAAACCGTCCGGCAAAGGCAGATTCACTTTTGCATGAAATGGCAGAAGCCAGCATTAATATGGTAACAGAAAGTGTAGATGCTTTTGTCGGGCATAATGTAGAACTTGCGAAAAAGGTTATTTTTGACGATGATATTGTAGATAATTATTTTACCCAGATAAAACAGGAATTAATTGCAGAAATTATAAAAAACCCGGAGGACGGGGAATGTTCCATTGATTTGCTTATGATTGCAAAATATTTTGAACGTATAGGCGACCATGCAACTAATATTGCAGAATGGGTGGAATTTTCAGTTACAGGTGTCCATAAGGAGGGCTGATTAATGATTTGGTGTGTGGAAGATGATGCCAGCATAAGGGATATTGAGGTTTATACTTTACAATCAACAGGTTTTGAAGCACGTGGTTTTGAAGATGGTAATTCTTTCTGGGCAGAAATCGGGCATGAGAAGCCTGAACTTGTTGTGCTTGATATTATGCTGCCTGGAATGGATGGGACCACAATCCTTAAAAAAATGAAGGAAGATTCAAGATTAAGGGATATTCCCGTAATCATGGCTACTGCCAAAGGTGAAGAATATGATAAAATACAGGGGCTTGACTTAGGTGCAGATTATTATCTTGCAAAGCCTTTTGGCGTTATGGAACTTGTTTCATGTGTAAAGGCGGTACTCAGGAGATGCCGCCCACAAAAGAATAACAATATCCTTAAAACAGGCGGTCTTTATGTTAATCCAGATGAACGTACAGTTACAGCAGATGGCAGCCGTATATCACTTACATTTAAGGAATTTGAAATGTTGCGTTTATTTCTTTCACACCCTGGCATTGTGTATACAAGGGACCAGCTTTTTAATGAAATATGGGGGATGGACTACTGTGGGGAAACAAGGACTGTGGATATGCATATACGTACCCTCAGGCATAAACTTGGCACTTATGGGAAAATTATAGAAACAGTAAGGGGTGTAGGATACCGCCTGGAGGCAGGGCAATGACAAAGAAAATATTTAATTCGGTTATTACCGTAGCAGGGATAGTCCTGCTTGCAAGTGCTGTTATTATTATGGGCTGCCTGTATAATTATTTTGAAAATGTAAGGGAGGACGGGTTAAAAGATGAACTTGCCCTTTCGGCAGCAGCTGTGGAGGATAGCGGGATTAGTTATCTGGAAAAAGTACGTTCCGGAAGCTGCCGTATTACATGGATTGCATCTGACGGGACAGTCCTTTATGATACAGTTACAGGTACCAAAAGCAAGGAAAACCATTCAGGGCGTGCAGAAGTCCAAAGTGCATTGGAAACAGGGGAGGGGCAGAGCAACCGCTATTCTGGCACATTGCTTGAAAAGACAATTTATTATGCAAAACGCATGGAAGATGGAACGGTACTGCGTATTTCAGTAAGCAGCGCAACAGCAGGAAGGCTTGCCCTTGGTATGCTGCCGCCTGTAATGGCAGCTTTTGTTATTGCACTTGCCATGTCGGGGATGCTTGCAAGAAGGCTTTCAAGGCGCATTGTAAAACCTTTAAATAACTTAGATTTAGAGCATCCGCTTGAAAATGATACCTATGAGGAGATTTCCCCTCTTTTAAACCGTATCAGCAGGCAGAATAATAAAATTAAAGAACAATTTAAGGAATTAAAGCAAAGGGAGACAGAATTTACGCAGGTTACTGCTTGTATGAAAGAAGGGCTGGTATTAATGGATAAACATGGAATAATATTAAGCATTAACCCCGCCGCCAATAAAATATTTGGATTAACAAAGGACAGTACAGGACAGGATTTCCTTATAGTTTACCGTAACCATGAAATTGCACAGTGTATTAAAAATGCAATGGAAACAGGGCACAGCGAAACACAGCAGCCAGGGTACGGGCGTGAATACCAGTTTGATGCCAGCCGTATAGAATCTGCTGGCGGGGTAATGGGGGCTGTCCTGCTGGTATTTGATATTACTGAAAAAGTTATGGCAGAACGCAACAGGCGTGAATTTACTGCTAATGTTTCACATGAACTTAAAACACCGCTCCAGGGAATTACCGGGAGTGCAGAGTTAATTGAAAACGGCATGGTAAAACAAGAAGATTTGCCACGTTTTACCGGGCATATACGCAGGGAAGCGGCAAGGCTTGTTGCACTGGTTGAAGATATTATAAAACTTTCGCAGCTTGACGAAAAAACAGGATATGTAAAAGAAGAAACCTGTTTATATGAAATAGCAGAAGAAGTAGTGGAAAATTTAGGTGATATAGCCAGGAAAAGAAATATAGATATAAAAATAAGCGGTGAAAGGGTAGTAATTTGCGGGGTAAGGAAACTATTGTATGAGATAATATATAATTTATGTGATAATGCAATTAAATATAATATTGATGGCGGAAAAGTAAAAGTAAATATTGAAAAAACAAAAGGCAATGCAGTTTTAACTGTTTCAGATACAGGAATCGGGATACCACAGGAACATACCAGCAGGGTATTTGAACGTTTTTACAGGGTGGATAAAAGCCACTCAAAAGCTTCAGGCGGGACAGGGCTTGGGCTTTCAATTGTCAAACATGCAGCAGCATACCATGACGGGACTATAGATTTACAGAGTGTGGCAGGAAAAGGTACAAAGGTACAAGTTATATTTCCATTATGTTCACAAAATTTTCACAAAAATTATTAGCACTCACTATTGACGAGTGCTAATAATTGTGGTATAACATACTACAGAAACAAAAAAACAAACCAAATCAGTTGAAGGGAGAGATGACATATGTTTATGCCTAGTATATTTGGAGAAACTTTATTGGATGATTTCTTTGATTTCCCAAGAATGGGATACACAAGAGGAAGCAGTTCAAACGGACTGATGCAGACAGATATAGCTGATACTGGTAATGGTTATGAGGTAACAATTAATCTTCCAGGATTTAAAAAGGAAGATGTAAAAGGTGAATTAAAAGATGGTTATCTTGTAGTTACAGCAACAACTAACACTAGCAATGATGAGAAAGATAATAATGGAAAATATATAAGAAGGGAAAGATACAGCGGAACCTGCAGCAGAAGTTTTTATGTAGGTGAAGATGTAAAACAGGAAGATATCAGGGCTAAATTTGAGGATGGGACACTTAAACTTTCTATTCCTAAGAAAGAAGCAATTCCTGAAACAAAAGAAGCAAAATATATTGCTATAGAAGGCTGACAGCCTTTATAATAAAAATTCCCAATTCTATATAGGTAATTAAAACAATGGTGCAATATTATGTATTTATAATATTGCACCATTTTAAAAATATAATTATCAGTTTCTATAAAATTCCCAATGGTTTTGTACATTCTGATTATAATACAATTTAATTGAAAAGTCTTTACAATTTCCTTAAATTTTAAGTAATATAAATTCTATATAATGGAATAATTGAGTTTCCTGGTTTTTTATTGTAAACAATATTATTAATGGGCTGGCAATTCCAAAATGTCCCCCGGCAAACCAGAACAGCCCGTTTGCGCTTGAACACCATTTTTAAAAAGTGAAGGTTTTAAAATTGATGAAATATACCAATAATATTTATTTTGTTGTATAATAAATCTGCCAGAAAAAATGGAGGTGGTATAAATGGATTCTTTATTTATAGAAGATATGAGCAGAATATATATAGAACATTCTATGGTAATTGATAATTTTGTTATTAAAATAGGAAACCAGATTAAAGACAGCCTGTGCCGTGTGTTTAGTGACGGGGTGCAATACCAGTGGAAGGAAAATGATGATAAGATAGTAATACCTGATGCTTCTATAATGTGTAATATACGTGACAGAAAAAATATTTCATTTACAGGAGTTCCACGTTTTGTAATGGAAGTATTACCGGATTCAACTGAAGAATATGACAGGACGGAGAAGATGGATATATACAGGAAAGCGGGTGTTTCTGAATACTGGATTACAGACTGGAGAAAAAAGCAGGTGGAGATTTATATGTTTGACTGGAAGGAAGATGGCACCAGTTATTCATATTTATTTAAAAAAATAACAGAAAAGAATAAAGAAGAATTACAGCTTGTTATGTTTCCAGATTTAAAAATTACTTTTGAGGAGTTATTTAATATTGGATAAAGCAGCAGTATTTACTGCTGCTTTATGGAATTGTTTCCTTTTCCAGAGGTGTTAGTCCGGGATTGGCAAACCTTCTTTTAATTTGTTATATATGTTTTAGAACTTTTTATTCCTATGAAGGCAAAGTAACGTTTTATTTTATAAACTTATATATATTTTTCTCCCCTGCGAAATTATTTATTTCATAAAGGATAAGTATATGGTCATAATTGCCGGATGAAGTAATATCTATTATAGAATTATTATAATACCTTGCGTCAATCATTGTTATTTGTGAGTAGTCTTTAAGCAGGAACGGGACGAAGCTGTTGGCGTAGGAGTCTTTTAATACAAGAAGTTCCAGCCCTGCATTTTTGCCTGTTTTGATATCCACCCTGCCATAATTACCACCGAAAAAGTAAGCGTATTTATCTTTTTTATCCAGGTATTCTTTGTCGTATATACCTGTGCGTTTTTTGCCATCGCAGTCCAGTTCTGCATTGTCTGTCTGGCTTGTCTGTATTGCGTAAATACTATCTGGTTCTGCTGTAAAGTCAATTACTTTTGAATAGAGTGTGCCATAGAAATTGCCACTAACCTTTACAGGGTTAAATGAATTATAATCTTGTGGTTTTAATCCAGCTGTTTTGCAGTATTCATTATATGCAGCGTATGCAACCTGTAGTGTCCAGTGGTGGTCAGTTTTAAAATAAAGGTTTCCATTATTATTTTTATTACTGGATTTTCCAAGAACCTCACGTAAATCAATAATACCCTGCTTTCCAAGAATTGTATTTACAGTATTATAAACAGAATCCGGGTTATAAAAAGGTGCAAAGGCTGGCAGTTTACCATTAAGGGCAGTTCCGGGGGAAGGTACAAGCATTGTGTAAACTTCTGCTTTTTGTTTTTCTGCAAAGTAGCTTAAATGCATAAGGTTTTGTACAAACTGGTCTTTTTTTATGTCATTATCTGTAATTTTTTCAATATAATATTTATCTTTAGCAAGATATACACCACCAATATCTTTAAAACCAATTGTTTTCTTAAAAGATGTAGACAGCCCCATCATAAAGTCACGTACAATAAACTGGTCGTTAAAAGCATCTGAAACTTTTTCCTGTAATTCCCCTGAAAATATTTCCTGGGCGTTTATTTCAGGAAGCTTATCTAAATATCTGTTTTCATTGGCAGAGAAATCACGCCCTGGCATTATAAGTACAAGTATGCCAGGGATAAAAAGCATTAAAAACATTATAGCAGAATATATTTTATATGATTTTTTCATAATGCTCTCCATTTTAAAACCTGAAATATAAAAATGGGTTATAACTCCCGCTTATAAGAAGTGCCATGCTGGTTATTAATATAATAAATGTAAATACTGCCCTAATCCAGAACCCGGCTATTTCATTTAATTTTAACCTGCCAGCTAATTTACCAAGCACATATACTGGAAGTTTTGTTGAACATACAGCCATTATTAATAATAGCAAAATATTTGTATAAAGCTTGTACATGGCATAATTATTAATAAGCGGCACACCGGCTCCTGCCATTGTTTTTAAGTAACTGCCAAGTGAATTTAAATCTTCACATGCAAATATTATCCAGCCGCAGATAATAAAAAACATTGCATATAAATGGCATAATATTTTAGGTATTTTATCCAGGAGTTTTAATAAAAAACATTTTTCTATAAATAAAATTATAAAGAAATATATGCCCCATATTACGAAGTTCCATGCTGCGCCGTGCCATAATCCTGTAAGTGTCCATACTATAAACAGGTTCAGGGTCTGTCTTAAAAATCCTTTCCTGCTTCCGCCAAGTGGTATGTAGACATATTCTTTAAACCATGTACTAAGTGAGATATGCCATCTTCTCCAAAATTCTGTAATGCTTTTTGACTGGTATGGATAGTTAAAGTTCGCTGGAAAGTGGAAGCCAAGCATCTGCCCCATCCCGGCAGCCATATCTGAATAACCCGAGAAGTCAAAGTATATCTGGAATGTATAGGCTATTGCACCAAGCCATGCAAGCAATACGCTGTTGCCAGATGCTGTAACTGTTGATATTTCTTCCCAAAGTGCGCCTGCCTGGTTGGCAAATATAACTTTTTTACCAAGCCCTGTTATAAATTTCTGGAACCCAAGTGCTGTATTTTCACTTGAAAGTTTCCTTGAATATATTTCTTTTTCAATCTGCCCGTATCTTACAACCGGTCCTGCTATAAGCTGCGGGAACATGCACACATACATTGCAAAGTTTATTATATTTTTTTGTGCTTTTGCATTGCCCGTATACACATCAGCTATGTATGACATAGTCTGGAAAGTGTAGAAGGAAATCCCTATTGGAAGTGCAATATTAATAAGGGGGATTTGGCTAAATCCTGTACTATTTATAATTTGTATAAAAAATCCTGTATATTTAAAAAAGAAAAGTATACTGGTATCTATAATAATTGAAATTATAAATGTGGTTTTAGCCTTAACTGGCATAAGTTTTTCTTTAAACATCATAACCAGCCTGCCGGCAAAATAATTAAAAACTGTTGAAAAAAGCATTACCAGTATATAGACTGGTTCTCCCCATGCATAGAAAAAAAGGCTTGCCAGAAGAAGGAAAAGGTTTCTTACTTTTGCAGGGCACAGATAGTATGCAATAAACACTATTGGCATAAATACACATAAAAAAATTATACTACTGAATACCATTTTAATCCTCCGCCAATAATGCCATTTTACCAACCTGGTAAGAATTTCTTGTCATTGAAATATTATTAACAATAATTACATCACCAGCTTTTTTTTCTTCTGCAAGTTTTATAATATTTCCGTCCCAGTATCTGTAGTCAATAACATAAATCTTCTGGTAATGGTTTACAAGAAATGGTATTAAGGCATTGCCAAAAGATTCTTTAACTACAATACATGAGGAATTATCTTTTAGTGAATTATTTTCAATAACTGTATACGGGTTATCACCATCTATAAATGCAAGATATTTCAGGCTTTCACCATAGTTTGTGGCATCTTCTATTAAACTTCCCTTTACCTGTACCCCGTCTTTGTTGGTATAATTAAGTGATATACTGCCATTTTCATAACTGGCAGGGTAATATGCATAAAGGGTATCTTTTTTAAGTGCAGTATTTCCATTTGTATCTTTATAAAATGAACCAGTAAAAGTGCCAAATGAAACTTTTTTAAAGTCTTTAATTTTAACTGGCATAATTTTTCTGGCTTTGCAGAAGGCGTCATATGCATAGTAAGCGCCTTTGGCAGTCCAGTGGTGGTCAGTCCTGAAGTAAATATATTCTTTCCTGTGGCTCATCATGGTATTGTATAATGGTACAAACCGGACATTGCCAGACATTTTTGAAGCAATTTTTTTCAGTGCCTTTTTTTGGCTGGATGAACCTTCCATATTTTTTTTATTATCAGGAAAAGTTATGCCTATACTTGTTGGTATAACGATACTATATACATCTGACATGCCTTTAAGGCTGTCTGCTATATTATTTATTGTGTCTGTATATTTTAGGGCAATGCCATCTACATAAGTGTATTGCTCATATGCAGAATTACCAGTAATTACAACACCAGATGGGAATGAAGTAATTTCCCCGTCTGAATATATTTCTTTAAAATCTGTATTTTCACCAGTATTCCCGTCTTCATCTTGAAGCCTTATTATATTTATATTATCTTTTCCAGGGTTATCTTCTGTATTGTTTCCGTCTTTAAGTTCATCAGATATTATAATTTCACCTTTTGATGGTTCTTTATCTTCTTTTAAGCCACATCCATGAAGTGCAATGCAATACAAAAGAAATATTGGTAATATACTGGCTGTATATCTGGTTTTCATAATAATCCCCTATTCAAAAGCTTTCAGAATAACTTCTTTGGCAGTATCAATATCATTTGTTACACATACAACCACATAACACCCGCTGCGCATATTAAATGCATCTGAAATCTTTTTTGCCTGTTCAGGTATATATGCTTCAAATGATTTCCTCATATCTTTAAGGTATTGTACAGCTGTTTCCTGGTCAGCTTCTGCGCTTTTTTTGTCTTTGGCAGTAATAAGTATTAATTCATCAGAATAATTGCCATTTCCCATATATAATTGCAGTTTGGAACCATCAGAAACTTTAAGCAGACCCTCAGCAACTGTTTTATCTATCTGTTGTAATTCTGTTTCAAACTTTACTTTTGATAAAATATCTTTGCCAAGTTTATCCATATCAACCTGCAGGGATTGCTGTGTACTGTCTGTACTGCCAGGTGTATTTACAGGGGTTGTGGCAGCATTATTACCTGTAGCAGGTGCAGGGGTATTAACACCCGTTACGGATTGTATAGCTGCCCATACTATAATAGCAGCAATAATAAACAGCATTATAATTAAAATAATAAAGCGCCCATTAGTTTTATTTGTTTTGTTGCCATATTTATCCATATGTAATAGCTCCTGTCTTTTATTATTGTTACATAACTATGATATACAATTTTATATTATAAGGTTTCTGGTTTTATAAATCAATATCTATATTGTATCATTTTGCATTTCTTCTATCCATTTGCCAAGATAATCTTCAATAACAGAAAATGGTGCTGTCCCGGTTGATAAAAGGAACTGGTGGAAATCTTTTAGTTTGAATTTATCACCAAGTTTATTCTGTGCTTCTTTTTTTAATTCTTCTATTTCAAGGTATCCTAATGTATATTGCAGGTAATCGGCTGGTTCTGCCACAACTGAATCAAATACCATACGGCTCTGGCTTTTGCTGAAACCATAATCAGAAAGAAATTCCTGTAATTTTTTAAAATCCCAGCCCATATAATTAACACCGACATCTGCTTTGCCATATACACATAATGTTGCGATTGTATTTTGCACCATAAGGTTTGCAACATCTTTATCTATTCCGGCAATGCTGTAACTGTACAGTTCTGCATATGTTGCCCAGCCTTCTGAATAACCGCCGCAGTTAATTACACTTCTTATGGGTGCAGGGTTTAGTGACTGGAAGTAGCAGTTCTGGTATAAATGCCCGGGGTAACTTTCATGTGCTATTGTGGAAAATGCCTCACTTAAATCATATTTTTCATTTTTATTAAGATATATTACATTTTCTTTATATGCATCAATTGCTGGTGTAAGATAGAATGCAGGGCTTAAATGTTCTTCAAGTGATTTGTCAACATATTTTATCTCACAGGTAATATCATCTCCAAGTGCAGGGAAGTCTTTATTAATTGCCGTTTTTAAATACCCTATTGCTTTTTCAGGTTCTTTGTAAGGATATTCAAGTTCCTGCGCTTTATAATATACATCTGGTGTCGCGGTCATTATTTTTGCCATTTGCTGTTGTGAGCCTGAGAGGGCATTGGAAAGCATCCTGTCTATTTCTGTTATGCTTCTGTATGAGCCTGTTTTTGCCTTAACAAGATATTCGTAATATTCTTTGCCCTTTTTAAAACCACACAGCCCGTTATCATTTTTGCCAGTGCCTTTAAGTTTTACAAGTGCATTTACAAGATTTTTATAGGCAGGGATTACACATTCTGTGACGGCTTTTGAATTACTGTTTATATAGGAAGCAATTTCTTCTTCAGTTAATCCCTGGAATTTTTTAATTTTACTATTAAATACTGTTATAAGATAATTTTCGTCATTGGTTTCTATAAATTCATTGCACTGGCTTATAATTGCCTGTACAGTTGTATCACCCATAAACAACCCATTTGAAGATTTTTCTTTTTCAAATTCAATTATACTTTCAAAATATGCAGGCACAAGGCGCAGCAGTTCAATATATGTATCAATATCATCTTTTTCATAAAAGTTAAATTCTGCAAGAAGGACTGGAAGCTGTGCCTGTATGCCTGAAACAGGGCCAAGGCATTCGGAATATTCCAGTATACCAGAGGACTCAAGGTTTTGTTTTAACATAGTATATAGTATATCATAGATAAGCTGCTGTTCACTTGTAAGATTATCATAGTTAAAACTTTCCATTGAGGCAAGACGGTTTTCAGATATAAAAAGGCTGTCTTTCATGCTTTCAAGGCTGGTTTCACCTAATGTTGGCGTAATCCCGGCAAGCCCGTACTGTTGTTTGTTTTTAACTGAATAGTTCAATGTAATGCTGTCATCTGATACTTCTTCAATAAAGACAGAATTAATAAATTCATCAAAATCTTTCTGTGTTTCTTCAGGGGAACGGTTGTCATCAGAATGTTTTATTGTTGGTAAAGATTTAAAAAAATTAAAATTATTTTGGTTAAAAACAAATATGCCAAGAAATATTATGCATAACAGAACAATAATAACCCTGGCTTTCTTTATAAAATTATTCATAAATAATCTCCAAAATATAACTGGTTTTAAGAAATGTGTAAAAGCCTTTAAACAGGCCCTTACACATTTTTTGTTTTGTTTATATATTTATGCTTTAAGTTAATTATATATACTTACTGTTTCGTATTTATATTCCCCTTTCATATTTACTTCCATAATAAACTTATCCCTGTCATAACCACCATATTTATTCATGGAGCTGTAATCAATCGTTATGCTGCGCCCGTCATGTACAATATTGTTAATGGAAACAGAAGCAGGATAACGCAGGGTATCTTTCAGTGCATCCATTGCAAGCCCTTTCATTAATTCATAATTGGTAATACGTATATTTATTTTATATTTCTTTCCATTTAAATTAGTATTAATAGAAAACTTCCCACATTTTAAAGGCTTTATATAACCTTCTTTGGAAATCTGTAAACCTGACGGGTCCTGCACTGTCCATACTGCATCCTGGTAGTTTTTAATATGTTTGATGTATTTATCCAGGCTTATAATTTCATCATCATTCATATAAAGATGGCGTTTCTTAATATTCATTGTATATTTGGCAGTATTCCCGTTCTTTGCCTTAACTGTAATAACAGACTTGCCAAGTGCACGTACTTTAAGGCTGCCATCATCATTGGCTTTAACCACTTTTTTATTACCTGATTTGACAGTTACTTTAACATCTTCAGTGGAAGTGTACCAGTCTGTGCATTTGTCACCCACCATCCTGTCCTCTAATTCTTCTTTATTAATAGATACTTTAGGTTTTACGACCTGCAGTTCCATGGAAGCAACATTTCCATCGTATATAACACTGATAATAGTAGTGCCGGTGCCATTTATAAAAACAGTGCCATACTTAACTGTTGCAACAGACTCGTCACTGGAACGCCATTCTGCTTCGCCGGGTTCAATAGTTACACCATTTGCATCAAATGCTTCAATATCTGTAAGATATGTGCATGAGCCATATATAATCCTGCGTACAGAATAGTTTAAAGCAAGGTTGACAATCTGGCTTTCCTCTATATCATCAAAACCAGTAATTGAACTGCCGGTAGCAGGAGTTACTGTATATTGGTTTGAAGAAACTGCTGCCTGTGAAACATATGTGGCAGGAAGGAATAAACTTGTGCATATTGAAAAAAGAGTGGCAGAAGCAGCAAGTTTCAAGATAATTTTTTCTTTTTTAAAATTTATATATTTTACCATAATCTGTATTCTCCTTATATTGTGGTTCTCTTTACAATCACTACTATAATACAGTATAGCTAAAAAAATCCATATCTGCAATACCAGTTTTATTAAGAAAAGTTTAATTATAAAATAACCAAAGTTTTCTATTTGCCATTATGTATAGTAATTTTAAAAAACTGGGAATATAATTATAAGTTTAAATTTATATCTGGAGGGAATTATGGCAGAGAATAAACAATTAGGGAAACAAAGCATAAGATTTGCCAATCCGCCGTTTATACGTGGTGCGGCATCTGTTGCAGGGACTAAGGAAGCGGATGGGCCTTATGGCCAGTATTTTGATGAGATAGAGCAAGACCCGATGGCAGGTGGTGACAGCTGGGAAGATGCAGAAGGGAGGCTGCAGGAGAGGGCAGCAGAACTTGCAATAAAAAATGCGGGCTGTAAGACAGAAGATATGAGGTATATTGTAGCAGGTGATTTACTTGGCCAGCTTATGGCATCTTCTTTTGGGCTTATGAAGCTGGACAGGCCTTTGTTCGGGGTATATGGGGCATGTTCTACAATGGGTGAATCACTGGCTGTTGCATCTATAATAGCAGAGGGTGGTTTTGCAGATAATGTGCTTGCAATTACTTCAAGCCATTTTGCAAGTGCCGAGAAACAGTTCAGGTTTCCTCTTGGTTATGCAAACCAGCGTAATAAATCTGCTACATGGACAGTTACAGGAAGCGGTGCTGTGGTTGTATCAGCAGCAAGCAATATCCAGGCAGCAGGCGGGCCTGGCCATAAACTCCCGGACAAGGTGCTTGCAGAGAAGAACAAAGTCCATATTACAGGTATTACAACAGGCAAAATTGTTGACTACGGGGTAAAGGACAGCATGAATATGGGGGCATGCATGGCACCGGCGGCAGCGGATGCAATAGTGCAGCATTTTATTGATTTTGGGCAGGGTCCGGGACAGTATGATAAAATTATTACAGGCGATTTAGGGCTTGTTGGAAAAGATATATTAATTGATATAATAAGGGCAAAAGGATATGATATATCAGAAAATTATATGGACTGTGGAATTGAAGTCTATGGGGAAGAGCAGAATGTACAGTCTGGCGGAAGCGGGTGTGGCTGTAGTGCAATTATGTTTGCAGGCTATATTTTAAAAATGCTTGAAAGCGGGGAATGGAAAAGGGTTCTTTTTGTCCCTACGGGTGCACTTCTGTCACAAGTAAGTTTTAATGAAGGAAACAGCGTGCCAGGTATTGCACATGCGGTACTGCTTGAAAGGAGGAACTGATATAGATGAATTATGTGTTATCATTTTTAGTAGGTGGTGCAATATGTGTTATTGTACAGATTTTAATGGATAATACAAAACTTCTTCCAGGAAGGATAATGGTAATCTTAGTATGCACAGGTGCATTGCTTGGTGCACTTGGTCTTTATGAGCCATTTGAGAAATGGGCAGCAAGTGGTGCAACTGTACCATTACTTGGATTTGGCAATACCCTTTTTAAAGGTGTAAAAGATGCTATAGACAATGAAGGTTTTATTGGCCTTTATAAAGGAGGGTTTACAGCAAGTGCTGTAGGAATTTCAACTGCACTTTTGTGGGGGTATATTGCATCACTTGTATTTAAACCAAAAATGAAATCATAAAATTATATTATGGTCTTTAAAAATTAAGAATAACGGACAGAACCTGGAACAAAAAAATTACTAAATAAATTTGAAGATTTTTATAATTACGTAAAAATCTGTTTGATAAATAGTATAAAATGTTTTTCCGGGTTCTGTTTTTATTGTGTAATTTTATAAACTTCCAGGAAATTAAAAAAAATTTGATAAAAATAGAAAAAAATTGCAAAAATTACTTGCAAGTTTGGCAAAAAAGATATAGAATTTTTTATATAAAAGAATTAGTATCAGAAAACATTTGGACATGTAAATTTAAAAGTCCAAATCCAGAGAAAGGAATGGCAGGAAAATGGCTAACAGTAAAAAGAAAACAGTAAAAGCAGACAAAGAAAAAAGTACAGTAAAAGAACCAGTTGTAAATGAAGCTGAAGTATTAGAAACTGAGGCTGAAGTAAAAGAGGAAAAAGAAGCCGGAGTTGTACAGGAAGAAGCTAAAGAAGAAATATCTGCAAATACAGAACCTGAAGCTGGAATTGAAGTTTCCGGTGAAGAGCAGGTTAAAGAAGATAATGCCGGAGCAGAAGAACCTGTACGTAAAAAAAGAAAGTATACAAAAAGGGCAGCAAAAGAAAGCAAAACAGAAAAGGAAGCATCAAAGAAAAATAAAAAGGATGTTAAAGAAGCTGAAAGTATCCAGGAAGTATATCTTGAATTTGGTAATAAGAAAGTGCTTTCAGAAGATATTCTTGAGCAAATCAGGCAGGCATATAAAAATGAAGGCCACAGGATTTCTTCTATTAAAAAATTGCAGGTATATATGAACATTGATGACGGAAAAGCTTATTATGTAATTAATGATAAGGCAGAAGGAAAGTATGTAGAGTTTTAATTTTTATCTGGAATTTTATTTTATTGGAGGCATTGCTGCCTCCAATAATTTTGTCTTATAATTTATAATGTTTTTTCAAATGGAAGGAGTTTCTTAAGCATAAAACGGAAAGGATGGTCCAGTGCTTTCTGTAGTGTATTTTTTATTTCATTAATCTGGGCATCACGTTCTTCAATCATTTGTATAGTGCATAAAGTTGACATACAGGAGAAACGTATTATATCATCTGTCATATAAATATTATTCTTTTTCCATTTTTCTTTTGGTTTTCTTTCTATATTAAAAAGTGGCTGCCCGTCTTTTATATACCGTTTTACCACTTTATTATTAGAAAGTTCATAAAGCTGCATAAAGTCCCGTGATTCTTCATCTGACATCATGCTGCATGGATAGTTTTTTTCAGAGACCGGTGAAAATTCACGCAGAATCCACTCAAACCTCCGTATATCTTTAATTGTCATTTCAGTTGTACCATTTATTATACGTTTAATCTCACATGCGTTCTCTGACATCTTCCGGTTGAAATTGGAATGTTCTTCTTCTATGGTAAAACTGTCATCTAATTCCAGCCCGAATATGCTTAAAAAGTCAGGAATAATTGAGCGGTCTTTAAGATACTTTTTATCAAACCGCCTTACAATAATATTTTCCCTGCCAAATATTTTCTCAAGTTTCTTTAAACAGCTGTAATAATCAAGTTTTAAATATGTTTCATAATTATTAAAATATTCTTCCCATGATAAAGTATTTTTGACAGTTATACTATGCTTTACAAGCTGGTTGTACCATGACAGCAGAAAATCATCCTGCCGTCTGAGGTATACAATAATTTTTACCTGGTAACCGGCGTCCTGGGCATCCTCTTGTAGTTTACGTATAAGAGGCATACCCCTTTTCCTGTTAAAACATGCAGTCCATATTCCTTCATCTGATAATATAATATTATTGTGGGTTTTAAAAAGTTCCCTTAATTTGGCCAGTCCTGAATAGAAATTCTGGGTTTCGGCTTCTTTCTGCCTTATACCTTCGTCATCAAAAAGGGTTGCTTCCAGGAAAAGGCCATTGCGGGCAAGGCCTTTGTTGGGATATTTAAAAGGAAAATCTGGATAATGGTATCCCTTTTCCGTTAATATATCACTATTATCATAGCAAAAATGTTGTAATGAGGTGGTTCCGGTCTTTGGGGTGCCTATATGCAGGTATAGAGTTTTGTCCATATTTGCCTCCTTGTGGAATATATATTTAAAACGGAATTATAAAATCTTAATGTAATCTTAATATATCAATCCTTTATTGCATAAATATGGCAATTTATAAAAATTATTCTTTACGGTTATAGAAAAATAACATATGCAACGAATATAAGTAAAATAAAAACTGCTGGTTTTACACCATAAAAAAATATATAATGATAAAAAAACAGGGTGTATATTATGTCTTTTCTGATATAATATACACCCCGCAATTCATTAAAAATTACTTTGGAGTCTTAGGGATTATTACTGCTGTTCGCCTGACATTTCCTCTTCCTGGCGCTTAATCATCTGGCGCACCATTTCACCACCAACAGAACCATTCTGTGCAGATGTTAAATCCCCATTATAACCACCGTTTTTAAGAGGCACACCAATTTCGTTAGCTACCTCCATCTTAAATTTATTCATTGCTTCTTTTGCCTGTGGCACTTCCATTCTTGAACTATTATTGTTTGTCATAGTTTCATACCTCCTTTTATTTTTTATTTGGTCCAGGTTGATTTGATTCCATATATTAATGGATTGATATCTTCCTGGTTACAGATAAGTTATGACTTATCATGGTATTATTATGGACAACAGAAATTAAATTATGTTGGTAGTTTTTAGGGAAAAGGTTGTAATTTTTTTTATTTGTGATATAATCTAAATATTTGTATTAATATTTATAATTAAATGGAGGTTTTGATATGAAACATATTAAGACAATTAACAGGGCAGATTTAAGTGCCACAGCTAAGAAGGGCGGATGTGGCAAGTGCCAGGCTTCATGCCAGTCAGCTTGTAAAACATCATGTACAGTTGGAAACCAGAAGTGTGCCAATAATGATGATAATAAGTAGTATATAATTGGTTATGGCTGGATTTAATGGCTGTTGCAGATATCTGTAGCAGCCATTAAGTTTATACAACATTAAATTTAATTAAGAAAGGCAGCAGGTATAATATGATACATAAGTATAAATCAAAAGATATAAATATATTACTGGATGTAAATAGTGGCGGTGTACATGTAATTGATGATGTTACATATGAACTTCTTGATTATATAGAGCCTCCATTTGAAAAAGAGTGTCCAGAAGAAATAATTGCTAAGTTAAATGGCAAATATAATAGTGGGGATATAAAAGAGGCATATAATGAGGTTTTATCTTTATATGGAAGCGGGCTTTTATTCAGCCAGGATATTTATGGTGATTATGCAGATACAGCAGTAGAATCACCAGTTAAGGCAATGTGCCTCCATATTGCACATGACTGTAATTTAAGATGCAAATATTGTTTTGCGGCTACTGGTGATTTTGGTACAGGCAGAAAGCTTATGCCGCTTGAAACAGGCAAGGCTGCTATTGATTTCCTTCTGGAGAAATCTGCCGGGCGTGAAAACTTAGAGGTGGATTTTTTTGGCGGGGAACCGCTTATGAATTTTGAAGTAGTAAAAGAAATTGTAAATTATGCCAGAAGCAAAGAAAGTGAATATGGCAAGAAATTCAGGTTTACAATTACTACAAACGGGATGCTGCTTACAGATGATAAAATTGATTTTATCAATGAGGAAATGTCTAATGTTGTACTTTCAATAGACGGGCGCAAGGAAATTAATGACAAGATGAGGGTGCGTGTAGACGGAAGTGGTTCTTATGATAAAATTATTGGTGGTTATAAACGCCTTATAGAAAAACGTGGTGACAAAGAATATTATGTACGCGGGACATATACAAAATATAACCTTGATTTTTCAGAAGATGTAATACATCTTTATAACACTGGCTTTGACCAGATTTCTGTTGAGCCTGTTATGGAAGATGAAAGTATTAATTATGCGATTACTGAAAAGGATTTAGACCAGATATATAAAGAATATGACAAACTTGTTGACAGGATTGCAGAAATAAAGAAAAATAATGGAAAAATAAATTTCTTCCATTTTATGATTGACCTTGACCAGGGGCCTTGTGTAATAAAAAGGCTGAGAGGCTGTGGCAGTGGCAATGAATATGTAGCAATTACACCTGACGGGGATATTTATCCATGCCACCAGTTTGTCGGCCATGAAGAATATAAAATGGGCAATCTTTATGAACATACATTTAATGAAGATATAAAGAAAGAATTTGCAGGATGCCATGTATATTCCAAGACTTCCTGCCGTGACTGCTGGGCTAAGTTTTATTGCAGCGGCGGATGTAATGCGAATAATTATATTTATAATGGTGATATCCATAAACCTTATGAGTTGTCTTGTAAAATTATGAGAAAACGTTTAGAATGTGCAATACTTTCAAAGGTATGTGAACAGCTGGAGGAACAATCTTAGGTATGCTTTCATTGCTTAGTAGGATTTTTATTAAAGATTATACAAATTATAATGATGCCTGTGTAAGAAGGAAATATGGGATACTTGGAAGTATCACAGGGATATTTTTAAATGTGCTTCTTTTTGCTTTTAAATACTTTGCAGGATTTGCCAGCGGTTCAGTTGCAATAATGGCAGATGCTTTTAATAATTTATCTGATGCAGGTTCATCAGTAATAACCCTTGTGGGCTTTAAATTTACAGGAATGAGCCCTGATAACGAACATCCATTTGGACATGGCAGGATTGAATATATATCGGGGTTTATTGTATCAATGGCTATTATCCTGATGGGATTTGAACTTTTAAAGACATCGGCTGGCAAAATACTGCACCCTGCAAGCATTGATACAAATAGTATTACAATGGTTATACTGGCTGTATCTGTTGCCGTAAAACTTTACATGGCATTTTATAATAACAGTATTGGAAGGAAAATCAATTCGGCTGCCATGAAAGCAACTGCCACAGATAGTTTAAGTGATTCTGTTGCCACTTCAATGGTATTCATATCTGTAATAGTAATGAAATATACAGGTATAAATATAGATGGCTATACAGGTGCACTTGTTGCAGTATTTATACTTGTTGCAGGTTATAATGCAGCTAAAGATACAATATCCCCTCTTCTTGGTACTAAACCATCTAAAGAAATAGTAAAAGCAATAGATGATATTGTACTTTCGCATGACAATATACTTGGAGTGCATGATTTAGTAGTACATGATTACGGGCCAGGAAAAATGATGGTATCACTTCATGCAGAAGTGCCAGGGGACAGGGACATTTATGAATTACATAATTTAATTGACCATATAGAAAATGATTTAGATGAAAGGTTTGATTGTGAATGTGTAATCCATATGGACCCTGTAGATGTAAATGATTCCAGGGTACAGGAGATACGTGTGGAAGCAGGGAAAATAGTCCGGGCAATAGATGAAAAGCTTTCAATACATGATTTAAGGATAGTGCCATGCCAGAATTATGATAATATTATATTTGATATGATAGTTCCGCCTGAGTACCATAAAAAAGATTATGAAATAAAAGAGCAGGTATGTAAAAAACTGGAAGAAAAATATCCAGGATGTAAAGCGGTTATTAAAATAGATAAATCTTATGTATGATTCCGGTAAAAAAGGACTTTTCAAATATAAATATTTATGGTATAGTATAATGCAGATAAAGCAAAGAAAAGGAATAGTAGCTATGGAACGGAATCCAGAAAGCTGTTGGCTGATGTGAAACAGCAGAAGTGAAGTAGTGAACTCGCCTTGGAGCTGCCGGTTGAATTATAAGTAGATTTGGACGGAGTCCCACCGTTACAGGGGAAGGGTTTTGAAGCGTAAGCAGATGCACCTGTGAGAGCATGGTTTTTCCATGAATAAGAGTGGTACCGCGTGAGTATATTCTCCCGTCTCTGTATATTTATATATACAAGAGGCGGGTTTTTTCATGCTTTCCACATAATAATGTTAATAAAAAGGCCTTGTGCATAAGGCCTGGATTTATAGAAAGGGAATGGTTATTGATTATGAAAGGTTTTGAAAAGTACCAGAAAAGTTATTTTATGCCACCTGCCCCGTGTTATGACTGGGTTAAGAAGGATGCTATTGACAAAGCGCCTGTATGGTGCAGTGTTGATTTGCGTGATGGCAACCAGGCATTAATTGAGCCTATGGGGCTTGAACAGAAGGTTGCTTTTTTTAAGATGCTTGTTAAAATAGGGTTTAAGGAGATTGAAGTAGGTTTTCCGGCAGCTTCTGAAACAGAGTATAATTTCCTGCGTACCCTTATAGAAAGAAAACTTATACCTGATGATGTAACTGTACAGGTACTTACACAGGCAAGGGAGCATATTATCAGGAAAACATTTGAAGCTGTTGATGGTGCGCCTAATGCTATTGTACATGTGTATAATTCTACATCTGTAGCACAAAGGGAGCAGGTATTTAAAAAGTCTAAGGAAGAAGTTAAAAAAATTGCTGTTGATGGTGCAAAACTGTTAAAAGAACTTGCAGGGGAAGTTAAGGGAAATATGCGTTTTGAATACAGCCCTGAAAGTTTCCATGGCACAGAAGTGGAATATGCAGTTGATGTATGTAATGCTGTGCTTGATATATGGCAGCCAGAAGAAGATGCAAAGGCAGTAATTAATATTCCTTCAACTGTTGAAAATGCAATGCCACATGTATTTGCAAGCCAGATTGAATATGTGCATAAGAATTTAAATTACCGTGATAATGTTGTTTTGTCACTCCATCCGCATAATGACAGGGGTACAGGTGTTGCAACAGCAGAACTTGGTGTGCTTGCTGGTGCTGACAGGCTGGAAGGGACTTTGTTTGGCAATGGTGAGAGGACTGGTAATCTTGATATAGTGACAACAGCAATGAACCTCCATTCACATGGTGTTGATTCAAAGCTTGATTTTACCAATATGCAGGAAATTGCGGATATGTATGAGGAATTAACTGATATGAAAGTATCTATGCGCCAGCCATATGCAGGTGAACTTGTATTTACTGCATTTTCAGGTTCACACCAGGATGCTATTTCAAAGGGCATGGCTTACCATGATGAAGGCAAAAGCAAATACTGGACGGTGCCATATCTTCCAATTGACCCGAAAGATGTCGGAAGGACTTATGATTCAGATGTAATACGTATTAACAGCCAGTCTGGCAAGGGTGGTGTTGCATATGTGCTTAAACAGAATTTTGGCATTGTGCTTCCGGATAAGATGCGTGAGGAAGTCGGATATCTTATGAAAGGTGTATCTGACCATGAACATGCAGAACTTTCACCAGATGATATGTTAAAAATATTCAGGAAAAACTATTCAATGGTCAAACATAAGTTTGATATTCCTGAATGCCATTTTAAGCAGGAAAACGGGATTATTGCATCAGTTTCAATTAAAGAAGGTGATAAAACTACTGTTGTTGAAGCAAAAGGAAACGGACGCCTTAATGCTGTAAATAATGCAATACGTAAACATTTTGGCAGCGTTTACCATCTGGCTGAATATGAAGAACATTCATTATCAAGAAATTCCAATGCAGTTGCAATCTGTTATGTAGGTATTACAATGGATAATGATGAAAAGCTTATATGGGGCGTGGCTACAGATGAAGATATTATTACGGCTTCTATACATGCACTTGTAAATGCAGTGAATAAAACTATGAAGTAATTCCGGATTATTTTTATATTAAAAATCTACCAGGGCAGGCGGTAAGGCTTGCCCTGTCTGCCATAATATAGTAAAATGGAAAAGGAATAATAAAGTTATATAATATTTTTCAAAAATGAGGAGGCTTGTTATGGGAAACATAAACATATTAACCAGGCAGCTTGTTAATTATGGTCTGGATAAGGGGCTTATTACAAAAGAAGATGAAGCATATACAATAAACCGTATACTTGAAGTCCTTAAGCTTGATGAATATACAGAGCCACAAGATGTTAAAGAGGACATGGAGCTTGAAAATATACTTGCAGGTATGCTTGATTTTGCATATGAAAACGGGGTTATGGAGGAAAACAGCATAGCATACAGGGATTTAATGGATACAAAGATTATGGGATGCCTTGTACCACCTCCAAGTGTTGTTATTAATAAGTTTAATGAATTATATAAAAAATCACCACAGGAAGCAACAGATTTTTATTACAATTTCAGCTGTAATACTGATTATATACGCAGATACCGTATTGTTAAAGACCTGAAGTGGACAGCGGATACAGAATACGGGACACTTGATATTACAATTAACCTTTCCAAACCTGAGAAAGACCCTAAAGCTATTGCTGCTGCCAGAAATTCCAAACAGAGTGCATATCCTAAGTGCCAGCTTTGTGTTGAAAATGAGGGTTATGCAGGACGCCTTGACCATCCGGCAAGGGAAAACCACCGTATCATCCCAATTACAATAGATGGCGGCAAATGGGGATTCCAGTATTCACCATATGTATATTATAATGAACATTGTATTGTACTTAATTCAGAACACATCCCTATGAAAATTGATGAATCTGCATTCAGGAAGCTTTTTGATTTTATAAAACTTTTCCCACATTATTTTATAGGTTCCAATGCAGACCTTCCTATTGTGGGCGGTTCAATCCTTACACATGAACATTTCCAGGGCGGGCATTATGAGTTTGCAATGGAAAGGGCTAAAATACGCCAGGAAATTACTATTAAGGGATATGAAGATGTTAAAGCAGGGATAGTAAACTGGCCAATGTCTGTAATAAGGATAAGCCATAGTGACAGTGAAAAGCTTGTAAAACTTGCTGCACATATTCTTGATACATGGCGTTCATATACAGATGAAAGTGTATTTATATTTGCAGAAACAGATGGAGAGCCACATAATACAATTACACCTATAGCACGTATGCGTGATGGTAATTATGAACTTGACCTTGTACTGCGTAATAATATTACAACAGAAGAACATCCACTTGGTGTTTACCATCCACATAAAGAACTCCACCATATTAAGAAAGAAAACATTGGGCTTATAGAAGTTATGGGGCTTGCGGTACTTCCGGCACGCCTGAAAAATGAAATGAAAAAACTTGGTGGATTTATTGTAGAAGGTAAAGATATAAGGTCTGATGCGGAACTTGAAAAACATGCAGACTGGGTAGAAGAATTTAAACCTGGGTATGATAATATAAATAAAGATAATGTCGAAGAAATACTTAGGAAAGAGATTGGAATAGTATTTAAAAAGGTACTTGAACATGCGGGTGTATTTAAAAATGATGGTAAAGGAACAGAGGCATTTATAAAATTTATAGAAACTCTTTAATATATATTTGTATAAGAGGCAGCATATGTTAAATAAAGTCCATAACGTAACAGGTTATGGGCTTTTTTGTTTTATGGGCTTGACTTTTAAATCTTACTGTTGTAAGATTAACACATCCAAAAATATTACATTTGTAAGAATTAGGGAATTAATATTAATTGGAAGGATGTGTAAAGGTTATGAAAAGTGTCAGGTTTCCAAGGGTTTTTATAATACAAGGGGTCTGCATAGCTCTTTTTTCTGTTTTAATTTACCGTATGTTTGGGCTGCAGATTGTAAATGGACAGGATTATATTGAAGAGGCAGCTGATAATATAACCAGAAAGATTAGTGAAAAGAGTGCAAGAGGCAATATATATGATTGCAATGGAAAAGTCCTTGCGCATAATGAGATAATTTATACAGTTATTATGTCAGATACCGGTAAATACCAGTCGGCAAGGGAGAAACAGTTAAGTTTAAACAGCATTATATACCATGTGGCAAAAAGGCTTGATGCTAATAATGAAAATATAAATAATGAACTGGAAATAGAAATTGGAAATAATGGAAAATATAAATATACTGTAGCAGGAGGATTACTGGAAAGGTTTAAGGCAGATATATTCGGTGAGGCAGACCCGGGAAACCTTACAAATGAACAGAAAAATATTACTGCCAGTGAAATGGTCAAATTTCTGGCAGGGGATAGTAAATTCGGGCTTTATGGGTGGCATGGTGAAAAGTATCTGGAGGAAGAACTGGAAGAATACGGGCTTCCAGGGAAATATACACAGGAGGAGGTTTTAACTATTACTGGAATAAGATATATGTTATCTTTAAATGCATACCGCAGATACCTTCCTGCTGTTATTGCAAAAGATGTATCAGAAAGAACGGTAGTTTATATAAAGGAAAACAGTGCAGATTTAACTGGTGTTGATACCGGGTATGAATGGAAACGTGTTTATGACGGCGGGGAGGCATTTTCACATATTATTGGATATACAGGAAGAATATCAGAAGAGGAACTGGAAGAATATATGGATACAAAAGAAGATAAAAATAAGGATGGGAATTATTCGGCGGATTCTGTTGTTGGCAAAACAGGAATAGAGAAGTATATGGAAAGTGAACTGCAGGGGACAGATGGTGAGATAGAAATACAAGTGGACAGTATGGGAAGAAAAACTGGCGGGGAGAGAATAGTAAAAGAAACCAGATGTGGCAAAGATGTATATCTTTCTATTGATAAAGATTTGCAGGATGCTGTATATAATATCCTGGAACAAAACCTTGCAGGTATTATATCAAGTAATTTAATAAATGCCAGAAGATTTGATAAAACAAAGATTTCTGATGCATCAGATATACGCATTACAATATATGATGTTTATATTGCACTGGTGGAGAATAATATAATAAGGATAGAAAATTTGTATAATAATAATGCAAGTAAGTTTGAAAAATATATTGCGGGAATACTAAATAAAAAGTGTAAAGAAGCGGTACATCAAATAAAAAAAGATTTGGCAAATGGAAAAATTTATTTAAAGAATTTACCTGATGCATTAAAGGAATATGAATATTTTATTGTGGATAAAAGCGGTATTATTGATATGGATTTAATAGATAAAAATGATAAAAAATATATAAAATGGAAATGTGGCGGCAAAATTACTTTTAGGGAATTTTTAAGGCATGCAATACAAAAGAGGTGGATTGCAGAAGTAGATGCTGGACAGCAATATATTACAACTGATGAGGTATATAAAATATTAATGGAAAGTATTGGGAAAAGGGTTGAAGATAACAGGGAGTTTTGTAAGCTTTTATTTAAATATTTAATTCTGGAAGATAAAGTTACAGGTACAGATATATGCAAGCTTTTATGCAGGCAGAAAGTTTTACCAGCAGATAGTGATTATAAGAAAATGCTATATGGAAAGATGGATACATTTTCATATATGAAAAAGAAAATAGAGAAATTGCAGATTACACCGGCACAGCTTGCATTAGACCCATGTTCAGCTTCAGCAGTTGTGGTACAGGAAAAAAGCGGCAAAGTATCTGCATGTGTTTCTTATCCGGGATATGATAATAACCGCCTGGCAAACCAGATAGATGTGGATTATTATAACCAGCTTTTAAAGGATAAATCCATGCCATTGTATAACAGGGCGTCAATGCAGCTGTCTGCACCGGGGTCAACATTTAAGCCGCTGTCTATTATTGCAGGTTTACAGGAAGGAGTTATTTCCCCGGATACAAGTATTGTTTGTGATGGTGTATTTGATAAGTTATCACCAAGTTTAAGATGCTGGAAACATTCCGGGCATGGGAATGTGGCAAATGCTGCTACAGCAATACAATTTTCATGTAATGATTATTTATGTGAAATATCATACAGGTTAGGCCTGGAAAATGGCAAGGAATATAATGATAAAAAGGCATTGTCCAAATTGCAGAAATATATAAAAGCATTCCATATGGATGAGAAATCGGGAATTGAAATTCCAGAATCAGAACCACATATAACGGATAATTATGGAATTCCTTCTGCAATCGGGCAGGGTACACATAATTATTCAACTGTACAGCTTGCAAGGTATATTAATTCACTTGCGTCAAAGGGCAAAGTTTATTCACTTTCTTTGGTAAAAGGGGTAAAAGATGGAGGTAGAAGGCTTGTTAAGAAAAAGGCAGCAGTAAAAGATAATGTAAAACTTCCAGATTATGTGTGGGATACTGTACAGGCGGGCATGGAGCAGTTTGCAGAAAATAATGCGGTTTTAAAGAATTTAAAAACTAGTATTGCAGGGAAAACAGGTACAGCACAGGAGGCAGCAGACAGACCCGACCATTCATTATTTGCAGGTTATGCACCAGCTAAGAATCCAGAAATAACAATAGCTGTAAGAATTACAAATGGATATGGTTCATCAAATGCAACAGCTGTGGGGAGGGATATTTTTAATTATTATTTTAAACTGGACAGCCGCAAAAAGATAATAACAGGAAATGCTTCACAGGTATTTAATACAAGTACAGATTAAAAATAAATAAAGGGTATAAAAAATCCTCTGCCATTTAATAAAATAGCGGCAGGGGATTTTAAGTTATTTAGTCCAGATTTTTAAATCTGATAATATAGAAAAGGTCAGTTCTGTAGCAACAGGGCCTGTAGTATTTTTTTTGCTTTGTATATTGGTTGCGAAAAAGTAAGTATTCCCAGGTTTTTCAATAAAGCCTGTAAACCAGCCTGAAATATTCTGGTGGTTGGATTCTTCTGTGCCTGTCTTGCCATATACAGAGCCATCTGCACCAGAATATAAACAGATTGCATCTTTTACAATTCCAATATTTTCTTTGGAAAAATTAAATTCATTGTTATATAGTTTTCTTAGCATTTCAACCTGCTCAACTGGGGAAATTTTTAAAGAGGAATCCAGCCAGTATGAGGAAGTGTCCCCTGTTACACATTGGTTGCCATATCCTGTTTTTTGTATAAATTTTTTTATAGAAGCCAGTCCCGCTTTTTTGTCAAGTTCCTGGAAATACCATGTAACCGAGTTCTGCATAGCTGTTTTTAAGGTCTGGTTTTTATTCCATGATTTGTAATAGTATGTGCTGCCGTTCCATGGAATCTGTGTCTGTCCAGGTTTTATAATTCCTTCTTCAAGTGCATGTAATGCAGAATAAATTTTATAAGTGGATGCAGGTGATATGCGTTCTAAAGCTTTATCCATATTATAAATTTTCCATATGCCAGAACTTGTGTCATATAATACAAAACTGCCGCTATATCCGTTAAAGTGGCTGCTTAAATCAATATGTGAAATATTCTGGCTGTTTTCCCTGAAATCATAATAGTTTCCGCCAGAAGCTTTTATGGAAAGGACAGGGGCAGCAGATAAAAGGAGGGCAGTAATTATAATGTATATAATAATACCCTGGATTTTTCTGCCAAGGGATACTGGCTGGTAATTTGCTATATTGGTTATTCTTTTCTTTATCTGTTCCATATTCCCACTAATTCCGGTAGTGAAAGGAAATGGTGTAAAGGAAATTTTTTCTGCAAGGTTTATTAATGTATTGCCATAATTTATATAATCAGCTTTATCTAGCATTTGTAGTACAGATGTATCACATGCAATTTCCCTGTCAGTCCTCATTTTATTTAATGCAAGCCATACAAAAGGATTAAACCAGTAAATAATGCATGCAATATTCATAAGGAAATTAATTAATGAATCTTTATGTTTATAATGCTGTAGTTCATGCAGTATCATAAAACGCATATCTTTGGCATTATATTCTGATATTAAATGTATTGGAAAGTAAATCTGCGGTTTTATAAAACCTGACAGGACAGGGGATTTTAAAAAAGCTGTGCTAAATACAGGAATTTTTCTTTTAATCCCCATCTCATTTAAACATAACTTGTATAAATTACAGGCTTCATGGTTCTGCATTGGAAGTGCAGATTGTTTTAAATGGTAAAGGTTTATTGATGCCCTGGCAAAAAGCAAAAGCATAACAACTATGCCCAAAATCCATATAATCAGAAGTATAAGGTTTACTGCAGACAGGATATTACTTCTTGTGGACAAGTTAAAGTCATTTATCCAGCCGGTATGGCCAGAAAGAATTGTGGATGCAGGATTTTGTATGGTATTATTCGTATTGCCAGGATTTGCGTTTTTAATATAACTAATTCTTTCCCAGATACTTAATAAACCAGTTGTTTTTAATTTAATAAATGGCGCTGCAAACAATACAAGAAGTATAAACCACAAGTTGTACTGAAGGCGGGCAGAATAGTTCTTTATAAATATTTTTCTGGCGTATAGTATAATTCCAATAATAATAGAAATAAAAATATTGCAGATAAAAAAGTGTATTGCAAAACCTGCCATATTAATTCTCCCCTTTGTTATTAGATAAAAGTGAACGGAGTGTGTCTATTTCACTTTCTGATAACTGGTCATTTTCAATATAGGCAGAAAGCATTTTGGAAATATTGCCATCATAGAAACGTTTTAAAAAGGAAGTGCTTTCTTGTCCTATATACTCATTTTTCCCGACAAGGGGTGTATATACAAAAATACGTCCCTGTTTCTCATAAGAAAGGACACCTTTATTTACAAGACGTTTTATTAAAGTTTGTATTGTTTTAGGACTCCATGAAGTTGTCCTTGTTAAATGTTCCGTTATTTCATTAGTATTTACAGGAGCGTATTTCCATACAATTTTCATAACTTCAAATTCAGCTTCGGAAATTTGTGGTAAAGCTGCCATAATTTACCTCCTAAAATTTTACATATGTAGTATGTTTATTCTGTTTTGTTTAATTTTGGATATATAATTTTTCCTGTTATAATCCCACATAATATTCCAACAACAGCACCTCCTATTACATCAGTAGGATAGTGGACACATACATATATCCTTGAAAGAGCCATTAATATAGAAAATATAATCATGGCTGTTCCTAACCTTTTATCTGACAGGATAAATACTGGCACCGAGGCAGCAAATGCTATTGCTGTATGCCCTGACGGGAATGAGTAATCCACCTGTGGTTCTATAAGGCATCTTATCTGTTCCATTGCATCATATGGCCTTATTCTTGCAACTACATTTTTTAAAAACAGGTTTACTATAATAAAACATAAGATAAGTGATATTGTACAGTAAATTCCTTCCCGGCGTGTGCCTTTATATATTATAAGTGCTATAATTAAAAGTATCCAGATTAAACCTGCATTGCCGAGTGATGTGAACCAGACAACTGCATCATTTAATGCTTCATTGCGCATATGGTCCTGTACATAAAGAAGTATATTACTGTCAAGTTCCATTAATCCCTGCCACATTAATTTTTCCTCCTAAGTATTATTAGTTTTAAATATCTTATCATAACTGGCTGGCTGCTGCAATCTGTATTTTGGGTTTAAATTTTTAAAAATCCTGTTATTAATACACATGCCGCCATTCCTGCAAATGTGCAGGCCAGTGCGCCTGCAAGCATCCACTTCATTCCAGTAACTGGCTTATGTTCTTTATCCCCTGTTGCCATAAAATAAACTGATATTGTGTAAAAAATTGTTTCCGAACAGCACATAAGGAGTGATGCCATAAAGCCAATATTTGAATCAGTCCCAAAGTTTTTATAGATATCTGTTAAAAGCCCTGTTGCTGCTGATGAAGAAAACATTTTAATTAATGAAAGTGGTACAAGTTCTGCTGGAAAGTGCAGGTATTTCATATATGGGGATAAAAGCCCGCCTGCTGCTTCGAGTGCACCAGAAGCCCTTAAAAGCCCTATTGCCATCATAAGCCCTATTAAAGTAGGCAGAATATTGATTACTACTTTAAAACCGTCTGCAGCCCCGTGGGTAAAAGCATCAAATATATCAACTTTATTTAAAAGCCCGTACCCTATAACATAAAAAATCAGGACAGGTATTATTAAATTAGATATAAAAGTTACAATATTCATTTTTTAATTATCCTTTCCAATATAATTCGGCATTATATATTTAACATCCTTATTAAAGAATTTATGTCTTTATTCTGTTATTTATGCGGATTTACAGGGAACAGCAGGGAATAATAATTTGAAAAAAATTATGGAATTGACATAAAAAGGATTTAATGGTAGACTAATAGTTGTTACCACAATGCGGAATTGATGGAATTGGCAGACATGCAAGATTTAGGTTCTTGTGGGAGACCGTAAGGGTTCGAGTCCCTTATTCCGCATTTAAAACATGGTCTGGTGATTTTATTCCAGGCCATGTTTTTGGTTATATGTTTTTCAGACTATAAGTATATTGGCGCATGACAGGTCATTTGTAAGGTTGTAGACTTTTCCGGTGGATATGCTTACAACTGTCGGACGCAGTACAGAACCTTCATTATTTTTAACTACTTTCGCTTTCTCACCATTGCTTAATTCTACGGTGGTATCTACAGGATAGAGTATTACAGTTTTGAAAAAGACTTTCATAGCTTTTATATCAAGCTCTTCTGTCATTGACATTATCATTTCTATAGCGGTACGCTGTGACAGGGCTTTTTTGTATGGACGCTCTGTTACAAGTGCATCATAAACATCTACTACTGAAAGGATTTTTGCAAAGTTTGTTATTTTATCTGATTTTACACCTAATGGATATCCCCTGCCGTTCATTTTCTCATGGTGCTGTAAGACTGCCAGGGCAATGGATTTAGAAAAATTCTCTTTTTCTTTTATTATTTCATAGCCAAATATTGAGTGCTTCTTCATTACTTTAAATTCTTCATCATTTAATCTGGCTGGTTTATTAAGTATTTCAAGTGGCACTTTAGACTTGCCTATATCATGCAAAAGGCCGGCAATACCTATACTATGTATATCATCTTGTGAATACCCCATATTTTTTGCAATAATCATGGACATGGTTGCAACGTCCACACTATGTTTAAATGTATACTCATCACTTGTCTTTAAAGCATTGATATCTACTGCTATTGCAGCGTTATCATCAATTGCTTTCATAAGGTCATTGGTAATCCTTGTAGATGTGTTAGCAAAATGTTCATCATTTGTATTATTATACAGATATTGCATGCCTGTCGATACCCTTTGCTTAAGGCTTTCAGAAAGCTTTACCTTGGCAGGGTCGTCTTTCCTGTTTTTATCAATGGTTTTCTGGATTCCAGGGGGCAGCGGTGGTTCTTTGGCTTCTGGTACAGGGTCTTCTTCACCCTCACTGACATATATCCCTCCAATTCCAAGTTTCTGCAATGACTGTATCATATAGACATCAAGTATTGTTCCTTTTGCTATAAGAGTACGGTCAAGCCTGTCCTTTATGTTCTGGTCAATCCGCATCCCTTCTTCAAGTGAACGTGTTCTTACAAAATAGCGTTTAATCAAAATTATTCACCCCAGTTCATCATACGTTAAAAGTTTTTGTGCTTCCCATTGTTATATTGTTAAATTCCAAAATACTTTCTCCTTTTCTTATATAAACCCAGTAAATTAAATAATACATAATTGTCTAATATATATAATACGTTATTTCTCATACTTTTGCAATCATTTATAAATAATCAGTATAAAATCTGTACTAATTTTAATCCTTTTGCTGGTGCTGTTGCCCCTGCCCTGCTTCTGTCGCATGAAGTAATTATTTCTGCCATGTCATCTGGATTTATCCTGCCTTTTCCTGCCTCAAGCAGTGTACCGGCAATTATCCGTACCATATTATATAGGAAACCATTTCCCTGTATGCGTATTGTTATGATTCTTCCTGCATTATGGGAATTTACTCCTGGAATATTTTCCTCAATAACTTCAAGATTGTAAATTGTCCTTATTGTGGATTGTACCTGTGCACCTGATGAACAAAAACCTGCAAAATCATGTTCACCAATAAATGCATTACATGCCTTGCGCATCTTATCTGTATCAAGGTTTCCATAATAGAAATAAGCTGTATTGCGGTACTGGGGGAGGGGGAATTTCATGTTTAATATTGTATATTCATATGTCTTACGGCATTCACAGTGGCGTGGGTGGAAATCCGGGAGGGTTTCTTCTGAATCTTGTATTACTATATCTGCTGGAAGCCTCTGGTTCAGTGCATATGGAAATTTTTCTGCTGGAATGCGTGAGGATGTGTCAAATACAGCTACATTCCCAAGTGCATGGACTCCTGCGTCTGTGCGGCTTGCCCCTGTGACTTTTATCTGTTCGTTAGTTAATGAAGATAACGCCTTGTTTAATTCCCCTTCTATTGTCGGCTTTCCTGGCTGTAACTGCCAGCCGTGGTAATTTGTACCGTCATATGCAACTGTAAGTTTTATACGCTTCATAACACACCTCCTGCCTGTCCTGTGGTTATATTAGAATGGAAGGTATTTTCCTGCAATTATAATTACTGTTATATAAAGAAGCATTATTAAATATGCAATTATATCCTGCTTTTTATATTTTAATGGTTTCATTTTAGTCCTGCCTTCACCGCCATTATAACATCTTGCATCCATTGCAAGTGCCAGGTCAGTTGCACGTCTTGCTGCCGAAACAAACAGTGGGATAATAATTGGTGCCATGCTTTTTATTCTGTGGAATATATTTCCTGATTCAAAATCAGCCCCCCTTGCAAGCTGTGCTTTCATAATTTTATCAGTTTCTTCAACCAGTATAGGGATAAAACGCAGTGCTATTGACATCATCATTGCAACTTCATGTACAGGTACTTTTAATTTATTAAGTGGCCTGAGAAGTTTTTCTATAGCATCGGTAAGCTGGTTAGGCGTTGTTGCCAGTGTCATAAGTGATGAACCTATTATAAGGAAAACCAGCCTTAATGCCATAAATATTGTTCTTTTTACCCCTTCTGCTGTTATTGTTATTACACCATATTTTATAAGGATATGTTCACCAGAAGTCCAGAACAGGTTAAGCAGGGCTGTAAAAACCAGCATAAATAAAATTGGTTTTATACCTCTTACAATAAATTTAAATGGGACTTTGGAAAGTTTTGTTATGCACCAGAAAAAAAGTGCAGCAATTATGTAACCGCTTAACTGGTTAAAACAGAAAAGTGATATAATATATGCAAATGTACATACTACTTTAACACGGGGGTCTAATTTATGTATAATGGATTCTGTTGCATAATATTGTCCTATAGTTATGTCACGTATCATAAACTTATATCTCCTTTTATGTTTCTTTAAGCCATTTATATATTGACTCCACACTTTCACTTACAGTTACAGGCGTTCCTTTAATATCTGCCCCTGCTTCTTTAAGCTGGTGTATTACTTTGGCTGGCTGTGGTATTCCCAGTCCTATTTTTTCCAGTTCTTTTTCAAACTGGAATACTTTCTCCGGGCTTCCGTCAAGTACGATTTCACCCTGGTTCATTACAAGCAGCCTGTCTACATAAGCAGCTATGTCTTCCATGCTGTGTGACACAAGTATTATTGTAGTATTATTTTCATCATGTAATTTTTTAAGAAGCCCAAGTATTTCATCCCTGCCGGCCGGGTCAAGCCCTGCTGCTGGTTCATCAAGCACAAGGACTTCCGGCTGCATTGCAAGTACTCCGGCAATGGCAACACGCCTTTTCTGCCCGCCTGAAAGTGCAAATGGTGATACATCTAACAGGCTGTCATCTATGCCTGCCATCTTCAAAGCATTAAATGAACGCAGTTCCACTTCAAGCTGTGGCAGTCCAAGGTTTTTTGGCCCGAATTGTACATCATTAATAACAGTTGTTTCAAAAAGCTGGTGTTCCGGGTACTGGAATACCAGCCCTACTTTGCTTCTAAGGTTACGCATATTATATGATTTATCATAAATATTCTTGCCATTGTAAAATATTTCACCGCCTGTTGCACGTTCAAGCCCGTTTAAAAGCTGTACAAGTGTAGATTTTCCTGAACCTGTATGACCTGCAAGACCAATAAATTCCCCATTATTAATTTCTATATTTATATTTTTAAGTGCCTGTTTTTCTTTGCCTGTGCCTATACCATATATAAAGTTTACATTTTGCAATTTAATTGACATGATATTATAAAACTCCTGATTTAATTTTCAATAATATATCTGTAAGTTCTTCTGGATATAGAATGTCTTTTGGAATATTTATACCTTTTTTACTTAGCCCAAGTGCAATTTTGGTAACTTCAGGTACCATCAGCCTGTACTTTGCAAGTTCTTCACTTCTTGCAAATACCTGCCTTGGTGTGCCTTTCATTTTAACCTGTCCTTCAGACATGACATATACATAATCTGCACCTGTCACTTCTTCCATATAATGCGTTATAAGTATTATAGTTATATTTTCTTTCTTATTCAGTTCCTTAACCGTTTTTATAACAGCTTTTCTTCCAGAAGGGTCAAGCATTGCTGTTGGTTCATCCAGCACAATGCACTTTGGTTTCATTGCCATTATCCCTGCTATTGCAATACGCTGTTTCTGTCCGCCTGAAAGATGGTTTGGTGAATCTTTCCTGTATTCATACATGCCAACACTTTTAAGGCTTTCTTCTACACGCCGCCATATCTCCTCTGTTGGTACGCCCATATTCTCCGGCCCGAAACCAACATCTTCTTCAACCACATTGGATATAATCTGGTTATCAGGATTCTGGAATACCATGCCGGCTGTACGCCTTATTGGTAAATTATTCTTCTGCTCTGATGTATCCATCCCATCTACATATAAAGTGCCTTCTGTCGGGACAAGCAGTGCATTAAGGTGCTTGGCGAATGTTGATTTGCCTGAACCATTAGCGCCAAGTACAGCAATAAAACCACCTGCTTTTACTTCAATATCAATACCATCAAGTGCCCTGTTTATCCCAGTTACATTACCTTCTTCATCACGCCTTGAATATTCATGTACAAGGCCTTTTGCATTAATAAATGGTTTCATTTGGCAATTCTCCTGCTAAAAGTTTCTATGTAAACTATGCAAATACTTACTTATAATGACACCTTTCAGATTAATTGTCAACCTTATGCAGATTTTGTTTCACCATTTGTAAGCAGTATAACAGGATTTTGGGATAAGGAAAATCCATGTTTATTTATGATAAAAGTATAAATGGAGGGGAAAGAAATTAATAGAATTGTATCTGTTCTTGTGATAGAATAATTTTATAAAACAGCAGGTTATGGATAAAAAGAAATATCTGGAGGAAATTTAATGAAAGAAATTTATGTAAATAATAAAAATAATTATTACCAGAGGTTTGAAGTTTTAAAGACAAACAGGAATAAAAGGTATAAATATAATGAATTTCTTGTTGAAGGTGTGCGCAGTTTAAAGGAAGCAGTAAAAAACGGCTGGAATATAAAGTCCTGGATTTATAATAAAAACAACCTGTCAGACTGGGCAAAGGAAATGGTTTTTAATGTAAAGACAGAGGTTAATTACTGTCTTGTACCGCAGCTTTTAAAGGATTTGAGCGGCAAGGAAGATACTTCGGAATTAATGGCAGTTATTGGCATGAGGGAGGATAGTTTTGATAATATACAGTTATCAGAAAATCCATTTATTGTTTTATTTGACCGTCCTTCCAATAAAGGGAATTTAGGTACAATGATACGCTCATGTGATGCACTTGGGGCGGATATGCTGGTTATTACAGGACATGCTGTAGATTTATATGAACCAGATGTTGTTGTTTCTGCTATGGGTTCTTTTTTTAACCTTCCAGTAATAAGGATATCAGATAATAATATGCTATATAAATATATAGAAAAATTAAAAATAAAGTACCCGGGTTTTACTGTTGCAGGGACTACAGCGCATAAAGAAAACCCTGTTTATAATGTAAATCTGTCAGTGCCTTTAATGCTTATGATGGGAAATGAAACTATGGGGTTAAACAAGGCATTTAAAGAATATTGTGATGTTTTATGTACTATACCTATGTCGGAAAAATCATATGCAACTTCTTTTAATGTAAGCTGTGCTGCTTCTGTTTTAATGTATGAAGTTACAAGACAGAGGGGAATTTTATAAGTAACTGTTATTTAAAAACCTTGTAACATTTTCTTAATTGTAAATGGGTATTTTATATGTTAGAATTTCCAGTATAAAGCATATATCCATTGACAGGGGGAGTGAAAATGTATAATAGAGTGAACAGGTTTTTAAGGGCAGTTTTTATTGTGTTGTTTTGTATTCTGGTGTCTGTCCAGGCTTCTGCTGGCAAGCTGGCGGATTATTCCAGATATCCAAATACTAAACATGCGTGGTACATTGTAAGGAAAAGCGGCCATAAAAAGGCAGGCGGCGGAATACCAGCGGGAATGGATTTATCAAAGTACAGGGCATATTTCCAGAATACGGAAACAAAGGAGAAGGTCATATATCTTTCATTTGATTGTGGATATGAGAACGGATATACCAAAAAGATTTTAAAAACATTAAAAAAACACAATGCAAAGGCTATATTTTTTGTAACTAAGCCGTTTATTGAAAGTTGTCCTTCTATTGTCAGGAAGATGAAGAAACAGGGACATCTTGTCGGAAACCATACCTGTACACACCCAAGCCTTCCAGATAAGTCTGCAGAGGATATAAGAAATGAGATAACGGAGTGTGCAAAGGCATATAAAAAGGTTACAGGCTGTGAGATGGACCCGTTTATCCGCCCGCCTATGGGTGAGTTCAGTAAAAGGAGTTTAAAGGTTACAAAGGATTTGGGGTACAGTACAATTTTATGGAGCATGGCATATTATGACTATGATACAGATAACCAGCCTGGAAAGGATTATGTGGTAAAGCATTTTAAAGACAATTACCATAAAGGTGCCCTGCCGCTTATACATAATACTTCAAGCTCTAACTGTGAAGCACTGGATGATGTATTAACATATCTTGAGAAGAAAAAATACCGTTTTGGCACATTGGATGAATTTGCCCTTGAAAAAGGCATTTTGGAAATCAGGTGCACTGGTAAAAAATATGACGGGAAACCGGCAGAAGTGGCAATAATAAAGAATACAAATAAAAATGCAGAAATTACATACACTTTTAAAGATTATAAAGGAAATATTGTAAAAGAAGCAACAGAGCCAGGTATTTACACAGTGACAGCAACAGCCGCTTCTACAAGAAAGTACCGTATTACCACTAGCAATGAAGTTACATTTAGAATCAGGGAATAAAAAAGATTGAATTAAATAGTTGAAATATGGGCGCTTTTAGGTTATTATAATCTCTGGGCGTCCTATTTTTACCATCTGGGCAAGTTATTTCAGGATTATATACGGTAAAAATGCTTCGCCGTATAAAATAAAACACATGTATCAGGAAGGAGAAAGTAATTATGAAAATTATTATGTTAGGTGCGCCGGGAGCCGGTAAAGGGACATATGCAAAGCAGATTACGCAGAAGTATGGTATTCCAGCTATTTCTACAGGTGATATATTCCGTGAGAATATCAAGAACGGCACAGAGTTAGGTAAAAAGGCAAAGGGCTATATGGATGCAGGTAATCTTGTTCCTGATGAGCTTGTATGTGACCTTGTAGTAGACCGCCTTAAACAGGATGATTGTAAAAAGGGTTATATCCTTGATGGTTTTCCAAGGACAATACCACAGGCAGAGGCTTTGACAGAAGCACTTAAAAAACAGGATGACAGTATTGATTTTGCACTTGAAATTAATATGGCAGATGAAGCCATAGTGGAAAGAATGGCAGGAAGAAGGGTATGCAAGAACTGTGGTGCAACATACCATGTTGTGAATATACCTCCTAAGAAAGAGGGTATTTGTGATGAATGTGGTGGTGAGATTATACTCCGTGATGATGATGCGCCTGAAACAGTAAAGAAAAGGCTTGAAGTATACCATGAACAGACAGCACCGCTTATTGAATACTATGATAAGATTGGGCTTTTAAATGTAATTGATGGTTCTAAGGGGCTTGAACAGTGTATGGCAGATATTTATGCGGTGCTTGAATCAAAATAATCTATACCATACAAAAAGGTATGTATGGTATCATGTGCCAGGCATGGACGGGGTTTATGCCTGGCGCTGCACCATAGATGGCAAGTTAAATTAATTATCAAATATATTTACAGAAAGAAGGCATGTCAATGTCAGTAACAATCAAATCAGAACATGAGATAGAACTGATGCGTGAGGCAGGAAGGATTCTTTCTATCGTACATGATGAGATGGCAAAGGTTATAAGGCCTGGTATAACTACAATGGCTATTAACCAGAAAGGGGAGGAGGTAATCCGCAGTTATGGCTGTATACCTTCATTTTTGAATTATAATGGTTTTCCGGCTGCTATATGCATATCAGTGAATGATGAAGTAGTGCATGGTATACCCAATAAAAAGCGGTTTTTAAAAGAAGGGGATATAGTAAGCCTTGATGCAGGGGTAATATATAAAGGATACCATTCTGATGCTGCCAGGACACATGCTGTCGGGGAGATTTCGGAAGAGGACCAGAAACTTATAGATGTAACTAAACAGAGCTTTTTTGAGGGCGTTAAGATGGCAAAGGCGGGCAACCACCTGTTTGATATCTCCAAGGCAATACAGACCTATGCGGAAAGTTTCGGCTTCTCGGTAGTACGTGAGATGGTAGGCCATGGCATTGGCAAAAAACTGCATGAAGAACCACAGGTTCCTAATTTTAAACCAATAGGCAGGGGAATGAAACTGCGCCCTGGAATGACACTTGCCATTGAACCTATGATAAACAGGGGGAGGAAAGAAATTTGGAGGCTTGATGATGACTGGACATGTGTTACAAGGGATTCACAAAATTCAGCCCATTATGAAAATACTGTTCTTATTACAGAAGGTGAACCGGAACTTCTTTCTTATAATAAGGACTTAGCATAGATGTACATACACCATTTTTATAATATTTATGGCGTTATGGTACGATATATTAAGATATAAGATGGAGGTTAATTATTTATGTCTAAAGAGGATGTTATTGAAATTGAAGGCGTAGTTGTTGAAAAACTGCCTAATGCAATGTTTAAGGTGGAGCTTGAGAATGGACACCAGGTGCTTGCACACATTAGCGGCAAGCTTAGAAAGAATTTTATCAGGATTCTTCCTGGTGACAAGGTAACTATGGAGATGTCGCCTTATGACCTTACAAAAGGACGGATTACATGGAGGGATAAATAATTATTTACAAAAGGACAATTATTTATTATAAAGACTTCGCACTTATGCTATGGGTACGGAGTTTTTTGGGTTGTGTGGCGAAAAAAATAAAAAAGTACTTGCAACAAATGGAAGATTATGATAGACTAACAAATGGACTTTATGAAAGGGGGTTATTGCTGTGAAAGTTAGATCTTCAGTAAAACCAATTTGCGAGAAATGTAAGGTCATCAAAAGAAAGGGAAGAATCAGAGTTATCTGTGAGAATCCCAGACACAAACAGAGACAGGGCTAATTAGACGACGGAAGCCAAAGCATAGTTCTTTGGTTTTTCTGTTATTAAGATAAATCTTGCTTTCTGTTCGTTATGGTACTTGTATGTACTATGATATTGTAAATGGAGTGATTAACCATTTCAGCAGAAGGATGTGTCATTTCATCCAGGGCTGGTCTTACCAACGGCAGATTGATGACTGCGGCATAAACCGGCTGTCATTTCGCAGGCAGCCTTTATAATAAGTCTATGCTGTAAGACTACAATTTAAAGCGGCTGGCAGTGTCTAGTACACTGTAATCATTTATTAATTTATTAACTTAATTTATTAACTTATTGAAAATAACGGAGGTGTAAAGTATACATGGCACGTATTAGTGGTGTAGATTTACCAAGAGAAAAGCGTGTTGAAATCGGGCTTACCTATATTTATGGTATTGGCAGGGCTAGTTCCAACCGTATTTTAGCAGAGGCTAAAGTCAATCCTGACACACGTGTGAAAGACCTTACTGATGAGGAAGTTTCACGTATCCGTGACGTCATTGATGCCACACAGACAGTTGAAGGTGATTTGCGCAGGGAGATTGCATTAAATATCAAGAGGCTACAGGAAATCGGATGCTACAGGGGTATCCGCCACAGGAAGGGTCTTCCGGTACATGGACAGAAGACAAAGACTAATGCAAGAACCCGTAAAGGTCCAAAGCGTACTGTCGCAAATAAGAAGAAATAATTAAGATATATTATGTACAAATCTAATTAGGAGGGTTTGACAATGGCTAAACAGGTAACAAAAAAGGTAAGCAAGAAGCGTGTCAGAAAGAACGTCGGACATGGACAGGCACACATCCAGTCTTCCTTTAATAATACAATCGTTACGCTTACAGATGCTGAAGGAAATGCAATTTCCTGGGCAAGTGCAGGCGGGTTAGGCTTCAGGGGTTCTAAGAAGTCAACACCATATGCAGCACAGATGGCAGCAGAAACAGCAGCTAAGGCAGCACTGCCTCATGGACTGTCTTCTGTAGATGTTATGGTTAAGGGGCCAGGTTCGGGCCGTGAAGCAGCAATACGTGCATTACAGGCATGTGGAATTGATGTTACAAGCATAAGGGACGTAACTCCTGTACCACATAACGGATGCAGGCCGCCAAAGCGCCGCCGTGTATAATTATAGCAATAATTTATAAGACAGGTTTTATAATAGTTGATTGGATATTAATAGGAGGAATAGACATGGCAAGAGATATGACGCCAGTGCTCAAAAGGTGCAGAAGTCTTGGAATAGACCCTATATTTATGGGAATAGATAAGAAGTCAAACAGAAATGCCAGGGCTGGCAGGAAACAGAGTGAGTATGGACTTCAGTTAAAAGAGAAGCAGAAAGCTAAATTTATATATGGTGTACTTGAAAAGCCTTTCAGAAATAATTTTTCTAAAGCGCAGAAGTTAAAATATGGTACAACTGGTGAGAACCTTATGATTCTTCTTGAACTCAGGCTTGACAATGTAGTTTACAGGCTGGGTTATGGACGTACAAGGAAAGAAGCAAGGCAGGTTGTAGGGCATAAGCATGTACTTGTTAATGGCAAGTGCGTAACTATCCCTTCATACCAGGTAAAACCAGGTGATGTTATTGAAATTAAGGAAAAGCATAAGGGCAAACAGAGATATAAAGATATTCTTGAAGTAACAGATGGAAGGCTGGTTCCGGAATGGCTTGAAGCTGACCATGAAAACCTTTCCGGTGTTGTTAAAGAAGTTCCGACAAGAGAGCAGATAGATGTTCCTGTTAATGAAGTGCTTATCGTCGAGTTATATTCTAAGTAATATTAATCTGTGAGTATGTAAGCATAACACCCAAAAGGAGGTACTTGGAGTGCTTGATTTTAAAGAACCAAATATTGAGATTGCTGAGATTTCAGAAGATAAGAGATATGGACGTTTTATTGTAGAACCTCTTGAGAGAGGATATGGTACGACTTTGGGTAATTCTCTTAGAAGAATTATGCTTTCATCATTACCGGGTACAGCTGTCAGTCATATTAAGATTGATGGTGTGGTTCATGAATTTGCTGCAATTCCTGGTGTCAAGGAAGATGTGACAGAGATTATAATGAATATTAAAAGCCTTGCTATTAAAAATAATAGTGAGTTTGATGAGGTTAAGACTGCTTATGTAGAGGCATCCGGCGAGGGGGTAGTTACAGCAGCAGATATACAGGTAGATTCTGATATTGAAATAATGAACCCTGGCCAGGTTATCGCTACATTAAGCGGCGGGCCTGATTGCAAGCTTTATATCGAGATGACAATTGTAAATAACCGTGGTTATATCAGTTCAGAGAAGAATAAGAGGGAAGATTTGCCACTTAATGTTATTGCAATTGATTCTATCTTTACGCCGGTAGAGAGAGTGAACATCAAGATTGAGAATACCCGTGTTGGGCAGATTACTGATTATGATAAGCTGACATTAGATGTATATACAAATGGCACTATTGAGCCAAGTGATGCAGTGAGCCTTGCTGCAAAGGTTCTGAGTGACCATTTGAAATCCTTTATTAATCTTTCTGATAAAACCTCAAGTATTCCTGTTATGGCGGAAAAAGAGGAAAATGATAAGGACAAAGTCCTTGAAATGAATATTGATGAACTTGAACTTTCAGTGCGTTCATATAACTGTCTTAAGAGGGCAGGCATCAATACTGTTGAGGAACTTTGCAACCGTACATCAGAAGATATGATGAAGGTAAGAAATCTTGGACGTAAGTCTTTGGAAGAAGTATTAGCTAAGTTGAAGGAATTAGGGCTTTCACTTAACTTAGGTGACGATAATTAGGAGGTAAACAAATGGCAGGCTATAGAAAACTTGGAAGAACTTCCAGCCAGAGAAAAGCATTGCTCCGCAACCAAGTGACTAATCTGTTGTATCATGGAAGGATTATTACAACAGAAGCGAAAGCAAAAGAAATCCGCAAGATTGCAGAGAAAATCATTGCTTTAGGTATCAAAGAATGTAATAACTATGATACAGTTACGGTAACTGCTAAAGTTCCCCGTAAAGATAAAGATGGCAAGAGGGTTAAAGAAGTAGTAGATGGCAAGAAAGTTACTGTATATGATGAAGTGCAGAAGGAGATTAAGAAAGACCAGCCTTCAAGGCTTCATGCAAGAAAACAGATGAATAAGACACTTTACAAGGTAACAGAAGTGCCAAAGGAAGTTAAAGGCCGCAAGAAAAACACAAAAACTGTAGATGTTGCTGCTAAAGTCTTAGACGAGATAGGGCCAAAATACGCTGAGCGTAATGGCAATGGCGGTTATACACGTATTGTTAAAATAGGGCCACGCAGGGGCGACGCTGCAATGGAAGTGCTTATTGAATTGGTTTAATTAATTGGGATAATTTGTGAAGACAGGCTGTCACAGTAAAAAGTGGCAGCTTTTTATTTTTGTGTACAAAAAAAGAAACCATATGGAAATACCCCTTTACAGGATATTTCCAATACAGCCTCTTCTTTCTGTTAGTCAGCTTTTTTTGCTGCAAGATGTTCTTCCCTGTGCTTTCTTAACAGTTCAAGGGTTGCAAGAAGTACATCATCTTCCCAAGGCTTAGGTATAAGGTACTTAACTCCTATAGCACGTACCTCTTCAAGTGTACCTGAATCGCACAATGAACTCAGCATAAGGATTGTAACATCAGGGTCTTTTTCCTTTAATATCTGTGCTGTCTCCAGGCCATCAATACCTGGCATAATTATATCAAGAACTACCATGTCAGGATGGAGTTCTTCATACATCTTTATGCCTTCTTCCCCGTTTTTCGCATAACCAATAACTTCATACCCATTTTCTTCAACAATATCTTTAATCTGTTTAGAAGCAAATGGCGAATCATCTACTACTAAAATAGTTGTTTTATCCATTTGTCATCCTCCTTTAATTATGCACATCATTAATAGTAAACCGAAACACGGATTACACCTATGTCAGTTTCATAATATAGAACCAAATTTTTAGATTTTCTATCTTCTTCCCCGATTGTCTCACCTTTCTTCAGGAATACCGGAACCGTCAGCCTTGATGCACCCCCTATTTTATTGCTTATATTTGACAAAGCACAACCACATACAATGTTTATATATTCATTAATATAGAGAAGTTTCTCATCATCAGAGGCTGGCGTCCCACCATTCATAACGTAAATGATATGTTCATAAACATCAGATGAAATTTCACAAACTACCAGGGAATTAAACTTTCCCTTTGTATATACAGAACCGGTATAACTATTATCTCTTCTTAAATCCCCGTTTGGCTCTCTTTTAAGATTTAATGAAGCTATTTTTTTAGATACCGATACGAAAGCACAATCGAAAATCTCATCTACCTCCATATCTGTCAAAGAGCTCCCTCCTTTAAATTCAGACATTAATTGCCCAGAAATCTCATCTTTGCACTAGTTGCCTTTTTATCCTTTTGTGGTGCTGTTGTAACATACAGATTATTCAATGAATTTGCCATGCTCTGTTTACAATTTGGACAAAAGCGGCCTGTAAGTATTGGCCTTCCACACTTCTCACATTCAATTGAAACACCAGAATCTTTAGTAAAGCTTAGTCTTTCCTCCCGTACCCATCTTTTTATCTGCTGCATCGGAACATCAGTTTCTTCTGCAACCTCTGGCATGCCTGCACCCGGATTATCATATATATACTTTCTAACCTCCAGAAATTTCTCCTCCATCTCTTTCTCGCAGGCAGGACAAAGTGATTTGCCTGTATAGTCAAATAAGTTTCCACATCTTTTACAATTTCTGACGTCCATACCAAATACCTCCCTTCGTTAATATCCTTTTCCTATACAAGTACATAAAAAATAGATATTTTCTATGTGCACATATCCCAGGGTATAAGAACATTCCTCAATTGTACTGCCAGTTGTATATATATCATCTATTATTATAACACACTTAACATCCTGATACAACTCCCAGCTTTCCCTTACTATATCAAATGCATTATGTAAATTATCCCTTCTTTCACTGTCTGACAGCTCTTTCTGGGGAACTGTATCTTTGTTTCGTACCAGCAGGTCATGTATAACTTGTATTCCTGTTAGTTTTCCTAGTATGTCTGCTATAATTCCTGACTGGTTATATCCCCTTTTTAATCTTCTGTTTATATGTACAGGTACAGGTATAAGCGCGTCTGGCGATATACTTTTTATCCAGTCCCCATAAACTTCAAACATTTTCCTGGCATAGAACTTTGCATATTCCACCCTGCCATGGTATTTAAACTCCTGTATGGACTTCTTCATGTATTTATTATACACAAATACTGCCCTGCCACAAATAAATGAAGTTTCTTTTTTCATGCAGTCTGTACAAAATTCCACATTATCTGCTAACGGCTTGCCACATTTCATACAGAAAGGGCTTTTTACAATTTCTGCCTTTTCTTTGCAGCCATTGCATGTGCTGTCCTCTGTCCCTGCACGCAGGACATTTCCGCATATTGGGCATCTTTCTGGGTATATAAACCCTGGAAGGTATTTAAATATATTCTCCAGAATCTCTTTCCTCCATTTCAACTATACGCTGGCAAAGCCCCGAATAGCGTTTCTGTTCGTTTACATTTTCTATCATCTGGTATATAATTGCTGAGCTTCCTACAAGTGTAACACATTTCCTGGCCCTTGTAACAGCTGTATAAAGCAAGTTTCTGTTCAGAAGTATCTTAGGACCGCCAAGTACAGGTATAATAACTGCCGGGTATTCACTGCCCTGTGATTTGTGTATTGTTACAGCATATGCAAGTTCTAACTCATCCATTTCACTGAAATTGTACTTTGCAGTTTTTCCTTCCTCAAACTCAACAGTAACAGTTTCTTCTATTTCAGATATGGTTTTTATTACACCTGTATCACCATTAAAAACACCTGTGCCATCATCATATATATCACCAAATCTGTTAATTTTAGTCCATTTTATCTGGTAGTTATTCTTAATCTGCATTACCTTGTCATTTTCCCTGAAAAGTACCCCATGGAATACCTTTTCTTTTTTGCCAGGTGATTTCATATTCATATAATCCTGCAAAACTTTATTCAGGTTTTCCACACCAAGCAGGCCTTTTCTTACGGGCGCAAGCACTTGTATATCATATGGTGTGGCATTAACATATGGAGGCAGGTTTTTCATTATAAGCTGTATTACAACATTGGTAACGTCCTGTGGGTTATCCCTTTCCAGATGGAAGAAGTCCATATTTTTATTATCCAGTTTTATCTGTATTCCTGCATTAATTTTATGGGCATTAGTTACAATCTGGCTTTCTGCCGCCTGCCTGAATATATGGTTTAGTTTTACTACATTACAAAAACCAGACTGTATCATATCTTTTAGTACATTGCCAGGGCCTACTGACGGAAGCTGGTTTGCATCCCCTGCCATTATAAGGCGTGTTCCTGGAACAATTGCCCTTAAAAGTGCGTGTAAAAGATATATATCAACCATTGAAAATTCATCTACTATAATAGCATCTGCTTCAAGTGGCTGTAATTCATTTCTCTCAAAATGCAAGCCAGATGATTTATCATCACCAATTCCTCCGTTTATTTCCAAAAGCCTGTGTATTGTCTGGGCTTCCCTTCCAGAGGTTTCCGACATCCTTTTAGCCGCCCTTCCTGTAGGTGCAGCAAGCAGCACTTCAAGCCCCTCTTCTTCCAGAATATTTATAATTGTATTTATAGTTGTTGTTTTACCTGTACCAGGGCCTCCTGTTATTATAAGCACACCATCCATTGCTGCATGGCATACTGCCTGTTTCTGCAAATCATCAAGAACAATGCCCTGCTGCTGGTCCAGGTTTATCCTTTTCTCTAATTCTTTAATATCTGCCGGGAAATGTATATTTAAATCCAGAAGCATCCTTGCACAATTTAACTCTGTATAATAGAGCCTGCTTATGTAGAGCCTTCTTTCGCCGCCTGTTTCCTGTATAACAATTTCTTTATCCAGTGCAAGTGCGTCTGTTTCGTGTGCAACAATTTCCCTGTCCACCATTAAAAGTTCTGTGGCAGCATCTACCAGTTCATTTTCTGGCAAATAACAATGTCCCTGTGCCCCTGACTGCTGCAAGGCATAAATTATCCCCGCCTGCACCCTGTACCTGGAATCATGGTGGAATCCTGCCTTCTGCGCAATGGTATCTGCAAGTTTAAAACCTATACCCTGTATATCTTCGGCGAGCCTGTAAGGATTTTTATGTAAAACTTCATAAACATCATCTTTATAATATTTATATATTTTAACAGCCATGTTCATGCTAATGCCATAATCCTGCAAAAACATCATTGCATGGCGCATCTGTCTTTTCTGTGAGAACTGTTCTGCCACGCTGGCTGCCATCTTCATGCTTATCCCTTTAACCTCTGCAAGGCGTTCAGGTTCTTTCTCAATAATATTAAAGGTATCTGCACCAAACTTCCTTGCTATTCTTGCAGCAAGCGCCGGGCCTATTCCTTTTATAGCACCTGAACCTAAGTATCTTTCTATTGCAAATTCATCATCAGGTGTTTTTTCCTCATAACTTTCTACCTGTATCTGAGGACCATAATTCCTGTGTATTACTTCGTTTCCCCTGACTAAAAGGTATTCCCCTTCTGATACAAAGGAGAAAAATCCTACACAGCATGTTTCTTTTTCCTTCCCTTCTTCCTGTGAAGGGTCAGCCAGATATAATACCGTATAACCATTTTCTTCATTACGGAAAGTAATACGGTCTACATACCCTTCGGCCTCTGTCATTAACAATACCATTCCCTTCTATAACAGAACAAAGCCACTGCAAAAAGCAGGGGCTCTGTCTATTATGCAGCTATTATAAGCCATCATAAATTATATTGCATCTTAATATCCTGTTCCTGCTGTAGAGAAATAGGATTTTATATTGGTAATTATAACTGGGTCTTCATAGAATCATACAGCTGCTGTGCCAGACCTAAACCACCGCCATCAACAATAGCATCAGCATATGTTTCATTAAGCATACTACTGAAATACTGCATATATTCACCCTTCTCATCTTCATTTTCAAGGGTTTTTTTAGACTCTTCAATTATCTTCTGGACAAAGTATGATTCAAAATCCTTACATACTTCCATAAGCTTTTCTTCATCTTCTGTTGTTTCCATATTATCAAGCTTGCTCTGTAAAGATGAACCTGTGTAAGAATTTATATTATTATAATATGTATCATATATTGATGATGTATCTAAAATAGAAGCCATCAAACCACCTTACCCTTCTTTGTATTTTCCAACTTATTGCCTGAGATTATTAGCTTGCTGGAGCATTTCATCTGAAGCCTGTATTGCTTTGGAATTCATTTCATAAGCACGCTGTGTAACAATCATGTCAACCATTTCGTCCACTGCCTGTACGCTTGAATGTTCAAGGTAGCCATGTTTTACTGTACTTCTTTTAAGGTTTGCATCAAGCCCTTCAACCCTTGGTTCACCTGAAGCAAGGGAAGCCCCTAAATAACTTCCTCCAAGTTTGGTAAGCCCTGAAGGATTGTTAAATTGTGTCATTCCTATAGTAATATTTAAAGGAACGGGGTTATTGTCATCACCTTTATAGTAAATATTGCCATAATTGTCAAAATAAAGCCTTGTAGTATCAAGGTCATTAGCAAATGTAATACGGTTGCCATTGGTATCAAGAATTGCATAACCATCTGCTGTTGAAAGGGTCATCCCATTAGTATCCACAGCCAGGATAAAATGGCCATTCCTTGTGTATCCTGTAGAACCATCAGGCATATCAACCATAAAGAAGCCATCACCATTTATGCCAAAGTCAAAGTCCCCGTCACTTGCAGTAAGCTCTCCGTCACCATTATATGATGTTGTTACTGCGGCAACTTTTACACCAAGCCCTACCTCTGCACCAACTGGTTTGACAACACCATTTGTATCATTAGTCCTTTCTTGTATGGTCTGGTATAAAAGTGACTGGAATGCGGTTGTTTCTTTCTTATAACCAGTTGTATTAATATTTGAAAGATTATTTGATATAACATCAAGACTGGTCTGCTGGGCTTTCATTCCCGAAGCAGCAGTCCAAAGTGACCTCATCATATTTTAAAACCTGCCCTTCCCCTGTAATATTTTATCATAACCTGCCGACCTCAGTAACAGCCTTTCCGATAAGGTTATCCTGTGTCTGTATCATTTTCTGTCCTGCTTCATAAGCACGTGTTATTGTAATCATTGAAACCATCTGGTCTATTACATTAACATTGGACTGTTCTGTAAATCCCTGCAACATGCCTGCATAAGACGGCTGGATAGTTGCACCATCTACCGCCCTGTACATATTTTCACCATAAGGTTCAAGGTAATTATAATCCTCAAAGTCTGTAAGTGCAATAGTAGCTACCTGGACGCCGTCTGCATAAACTGCACCACTGTTCTTAATAGCAATCTCTGTTGCATCTGTTGGCACCTGTACATCACCGCCTGCCCCTTGCAGGTGGTTGCCATCAACATCAACTATAAAACCATCCCTGGTTATAGTGAACTGCCCATTACGTGTATACATTGTTTCATCATTGCCATTGGCATCTGTGACCCTCATTGTAAAAAAGCCATCACCTTCAATAGCAATATCATATGTATTGCCAGTTTCCCTTAAAGAGCCCTGTGTCCAGTCTGTATATGTTTCACCTATCTTGACACCAAGGTTCATATTGCCTATTGGTTCATCAAGATATGCATTTGAACCATCCCTTATCTTAATTGCCATCATATCTTTAAAAGACTGGCTGGTAACATTTTCAGCTTTATATCCTACAGTTGCTGAATTAGCCAGGTTATTGGAAATAATGTCCAGTCTTTTCTGTTCATTGACCATGCCCGTATACGCAGTGTATAACCCTCTGACCATCTATAAATTCCCCTTCCATGTCCTAAACTTTGTTACTGGAAACAAGATATTGCGTTACATAATAAATTAAAAACTTTGGCATAAAATTGCCCACATAGATTATATCGTCAGTTTTTATTAAACTAATTAGCAATATGGCAGCCTTAAACGCCGCCATTTGTTACATTTTAATCTTTGTCATCACGCTTGCCACTTAAAAATTCAACAAACTTCCCAGTTCCTACTGCAACTGCCGTCATAGGGTCTTCCGCAGTCATAGTTGTAATGCCTGTCCTTTCTTCTATAAGTTCCTCAAGCCCGTATAAAAGGCTGCCGCCGCCTGTAAGGACAATTCCCCTGTCTGCAACATCTGCTGCAAGTTCAGGAGGTGTCTTTTCAAGTACACTGTGTACTGCCTCAACTATCTGGGATGTAATTTCTTTCAGTGCATCAAGCGTTTCATCAGATGTTACTGTTATTGTCTTAGGAAGGCCGGTAACAAGGTTACGCCCCCTTACATCCATAGTTTCAACCTCTGGACGCTTATATGCCGAACCAATCTTAACCTTTATATCTTCGGCAGTCCTTTCACCTATAAGCAGGTTGTGTGTCTTGCGCATATAACGCACAATGGCTTCATCAAAATCATCACCTGCAACCTTGATAGATGTGCTGACAACTGTACCACCAAGTGAAATTACAGCTATATCAGCAGTACCGCCGCCTATATCTACAATCATATTGCCACATGGCCTTGCAATATCAATTCCTGCACCAATAGCAGCAGCTATCGGCTCTTCTATAATCGCTACTTCCCTTGCTCCTGCTTCATATGTTGCGTCTTCTACAGCTTTCTTTTCAACTTCGGTAACTCCGCTTGGGACACACACACTTATGCGTGGTTTCCTGAAGCGTGTCTTGCCACATGATTTCTGGATAAAGTAGCGCAGCATCTTTTCAGTTACAGTATAATCAGATATAACTCCCTGGCGTAATGGCCGGACTGCAACAATATTGCCTGGTGTACGTCCAAGCATAAGCCTTGCATCTTCCCCAATCGCCTTAATCTTATTAGTATCCCTGTCAAATGCAACAACCGAAGGTTCTCTTAAAACAACACCTTTACCTTTTATATATACAAGCACATTAGCTGTGCCAAGGTCAATTCCGATATCACTGCCAACCATTAATTTTCTCCTTTCAACGCAACTTACAACTCTATTTTTTCCAAAGTTAAACCAAAATAAACATACACTCTAACATTATATACCATTTATTATAAATTTAAAAGTGGATTTTTTATAAATTTATATCCACACACTAAAGCATTCCACTGCCTGAGCCTATATAAACAAGATAAAAGCATCTATTTTTGTTGTTTTGACTAAAACGCCATTATGTTTTATAATATAACTTGTACAAAACTACAAAATATAACAGATTGGAGCTGCCTATGCCAAATTCTAAAAAATTAAACAAAGAAATATCGCTTATAAGCAGGTATGCAGGGCTGAAATATTCTAAATACACCCTGATTGTAATACTTGCATTTATATACTTTCCAATGGGGACAACACCAGTATATATTTTGATGGCTGCTGCCGCTGTGCCTGCATTCTTAGGGCTTGTTAAAAATATATCACAAGACGCCGTGGAAAAAGAAGGAGTTTCCCTTCCATATACGGCTGAAAAGTATAAATTCGGCATAACCAGATATAAAAACGAAAAGTATGGTTATATATCAAACTGCTTTTTTCTTTTATTATGGCAGGCAAAAATAAACCTGTATGATTCATATAGTATGCCATTAAAAGCAATTCCTGCCATGATAATTATTATATATACCCTGGTACGTATAATTACTGGAATTTTTGTTAAATTTAAAATCAAATATGATTTCACAAATCTTAATATGTAAAACCTGCATCTTTGCAAAATGCAAAAGATGGCAAGATAAATACTCTAATTAATTATCTTACCATCTTTTTATGTCATTTTTGTATACTATATATTACTTTTATATTACTTTTTAATTAAGAATTATGTAAGGCTTATTCCCGTAGATGAGAGTTTTGAAGCAAGCCCGCCTTCGATATTTTCTATATAAGAATCAAAATCAAACTCCTGGAAAGCATTTGATGCTGATGGTGCTTGTACAATGCCTGCTGCCTGTGATGTGGAAGCAGTGGAAGAGGAGGTGTTATTATTTAACATCTGGGCTGCTGGTGAGGACTTATCCAGAAAATACTGGTAAATCTCCTGTACAGTTTTATATGAGCTGGTCTGGGACTCGCCTGCTTCATCTGCCTCTTCAAGGGCATCTGAAAGCTTCTGTGCCATATTGCCTGCTTCGCTTGTTTCTGCATTAAGGTAAAGCTTCAAAATAGATGAAAAACTTGATATAGCACCAAGTGAACCTAAACCGTCACTTCCAGAAATCCCAAGTGATGAGCCAAGAAGTGATGATAAACCTGATGATGAATACGCCTGGCTTATAGAACCCATAAGCCCTGATAAACCAAGACCGTCAGAATCCTGTGAATAATTGCCTGATAATGCGTTAAGCATGGTGCTTGTTGAATTGTTATTTATTAAATACTGGTAATATAAATCCTTTTCGCTAAGGGAAGATAATGCACTTATAGCTGATAAATCTGCCATATTTCTACCTCCATACTAAATCAATTGATATATGTATATTAACACAAAATATAATAAAATCCAAGTCAATTTAGTTACATAAAAGGTTTGTTGTATAAATTTATAATGACAGGCTGGAAAGGAGATATACCATGGATAAAGTTATTAAACCAGCAGATTTAATTTTTAATATTGAAAAACCCCTTATTTTTAATTGGGCAGGTATGTTTAAGTCACCATCTGCAAGCTGGAGCCATCTTACAAGAACTCTTTATGATTATGAACTTATGGTTGTCACAAAAGGCACGCTTTATATCAAATCTGGTGAAGATAAATATGAAGTCCCGGAAGGCAGTTATATTATTATGCCTCCTCTTGTATTACAACAGGGTTACAGGCCGTCGGACTGCACTTTTTACTGGCTTCATTTTGCACAGAATGAAGGGGAAGTATTTTTTTATGATAGCAGTTGTGCTAGTGAAGAATACCGCACATGTGCCAACGGGCAGCTTCGGACAAAGTACCTCCTGCTTCCAATGTCTGGCATTATACCATCTCCTGAAAGGATAGTTGTAATGTTTAAACAGCTTCTGGATGCTGAAAAATGCTACCAGAATAAAAGTTATGATGATTTTTATGTAACATCAATACTTCTTGAACTTAAAAGCCAGCTGTTATCATTTTACAGTAAAGGCTTTATGCCAGGAAACCATAACAGGTTGTGTAATAATATAAAGGATTATATAAAATGGCATATATGCGAACCTGTTACAGTTGCAGAAATTGCCAGTTACTATGGATATAATGCACGTTATCTTTCTGCCCTTTTTAAGGATTGCACAGGGATTTCCATTAAGGATTATATTATAAATGCTAAAACAGCACAGGCAAAGTCACTGCTTGAAGGCACAGGCAACAGCATTTCGCAGATTGCATACAGCCTTGGTTTCCAGGATAACCATAACTTTTCCAAATTTTTTAAAAAGGTTACAGGATTAACACCATCAGAATACAGGAATCTTTTTATATAACTGGTGTTTACCTGCAATCAAGTATTTTAAATTGTATATTCCCATACATGTTATTTATGTCTGGTACATATAATATATCTATGCTTTGCCCGCATATCCCGTTTTGCATATTAGTCCAGGTATCCCCGCCATAGCGGGCGTTTATGGCGGCGCCTGTGCATCTTTCTGCATTAAAATCAACTGCATCAAATACTTTTCCTTCATCTTCAAGTTTAAGCCTTGCAATCTGGTTTTCTTTTCCGCACATATATACAGATTTTACAATAACGCCACGTTTTGCAAAAACAGCTTTTTCATTTGCCTCACCAAATGGTTCAAGCCATTTAAGCTGTGTAATAAGTTCTTTGCTTATATCTGCGAGTTTTACCTCTTTATCAAATGTAACTTTTTCTATAAGTTCATCTGGTGAAAGGCTGCATTGCTTGTTTAAAACGCTGCGGAATTTATTAAGGTTTTCTTCTGGGAGGGAAAAGCCTGCTGCCATTGCATGCCCGCCAAATTCAGTTAAAAGCCCCTGGCATTTCATTAATTCTGCCTGCATATGGTACCCTGGAATAGAACGCCCTGAACCTTTTAAACCACGTTCAGCTTTTGTAAGCACATACACAGGACGGTAATATTTTTCACGTATCCTTCCTGCTACAATCCCTGCTACACTTTCATGGCAGTTTTCAAGGTAAATAACAAGCACTGGTTCGTTTTGCAGGTCAATGCCTGCTGCCTGCCTGTCTGCCTCTGCTTCTGCCTTTGCTGTCATATCTTTTCTTTCTTCATTGAAGCATACAAGTTCCTGTGCACGCCTTGATGCCTCTGCGCTGTTATTTTCAAGCAAAAGTTCCATGCCCTTTGCTGCATCTGAAAGCCTGCCTGCTGCATTTATGCATGGCCCTATGCGGAAGCCAATGCTGCCTGAATTAATATCTTTGTTAAGTTGTAATTCGTTTAAAAGTGCAATAAGCCCCTGGTTCTTCAGAATGTTTCTGTTTGAAAGCATTTTAAGCCCATTGCTTACAATAATCCTGTTTTCATCTGCTAAAGGGACTACATCACATACTGTAGCTATTGCTGCAAATGGAAGTAATTCTTCAATATAATTTCTATTATTTTCCTGTTCAAATATATAGCTTAAAATCTTATATACCACCCCTGCACCACATAACTGCGGGAATGGATAGTTACATTCCTGCTGTTTAGGGTTTACAACTGCATCCGCAGCAGGTATAACAGGCCTGCCATCTTCTGATGGCACTTCATGGTGGTCGGTAAGAATATATTTAATGCCAAGTTCTTTTGCACGGAATGCAGCATCTGTTGCAGAAATTCCGTTATCACATGTAATTACCAGCCCGGCTCCGCAGTTGTATGCTTCATCAACCATATAACTGCGTATGCCATAGCCGTCTTTTACACGGTGGGGAATCCTGTAATCTGCCTTGCCTCCAAGCATTGAAATTCCTTTAACCAGTATATATGTAGACATTATCCCGTCAACATCATAATCGCCAATAACCCTTATTTTAATACCTTCTTTTATAGATTCTTTTAATAAGCCGGCAGCTTTGGCAAGGTCTTTCATAAGTTCTGGTTTATACATACATTCCAGGTCCGGGAAAAGGTATTTATCCATTGCTTCCCATGTATACAGCCCCCTTTTAACAAGAATCTCTGCAAATATTTCTGTTATATTATAACGTGATGCAATCTTTCCAAGGTCTGCACCACACCGCTTACTTACCCATCTTTTCAAAGTGCTTCCTTCTCCTTGTCTTATTAATTACAAAAAGCAAAATAACCACTCCATGATAACTATGGAATGGTTATTCCTATTTATATTATACTCAACGCCGGTGAAACCGGCAGTTGAGTATCGCGCCGGCCGCAGCCGCGAAGCGGCATAATTCCTTATGCGGCCGTGTGCATACGATTATACTGCATGGCCAATCTTTCTGGCGTGCAGTATAACTGTACCAGAAATTTCCTGGCATTATCTTAATCAGTTGTATAAGGCATAATTGCCACGTGGCGGGCACGCTTGACAGCTACTGTTAAAGCCCTCTGGTGCTTTGCACAGTTTCCTGTAATCCTTCTAGGAAGGATTTTGCCCCTTTCAGATACATATCTTTTTAATTTATTAACATCTTTATAATCAACTACATCATGCTCTTTATCTGCACAGAAAGCACATACTTTCTTCCTTCTGCGGGCAGGTCTTCTTCTTGCGCCTTCTTTATCGCCTTTATTGTAAGCCATGTTGAAACCTCCTTTAATTATTTAATGGTAATTAACACTTGAATGGCAGTTCCTCTTCAATAGCATCAGGAATATTCATAAACCCGTCACCTGCTGCCTGTGCTGTTTCAGGCCTTGCTGGTGCTGCCTGCTGGTATCCGCCAGATGGCATTGCTGCCTGTGCTGCTGCTTTGCTTTCAACAAACTCCTGTTCCTCTACAACAACATCTGTTGTATAAACTTTCTGGCCTTCCTTATTAGTGTAACTACCTGTCTGTATACGGCCCGTTACTCCGATTTTTATACCCTGGTGAAGATAATTTTCAGCAAACTCTGCGCCTTTTCCAAATACAACGCAGCTGATAAAATCTGCTGTCTGGTCATCACCCTGGCGTTTAAACCTGCGGTCTACTGCAAGTGTATATCTTGCTACCGCTGTCTGTGTTTCTCCTGAAGAATACCTTATATCAGGGTCACGTGTCAGACGTCCTACTAAAATAACCTTATTCATAAAGGAAACACCTTACCTTTCTTATGCTTCCTGCCTGACGCATAAATATCTGAGAACATTATCCATAATACGTACAACCTGCTCAACTTTACCTGGCACGTCAGGTTCTGCATCGAACTGGATAAAATAGTAAAAGCCTTCTTTCATATGCTGGATTTCATAAGCCAGTTTTTTCCTGCCCCATTCCTCAACATTTGTAATGCTGCCACCGGCTTTTGTTACATAATCCTTTGCCTTTTCGACAGTTGCTGCTCTTACTTCATCTTCAATCTTAGCATCGACAACTAACGCTAACTCATATTTATTCATAGCTGTCTGTACCTCCTTCTGGTCTCTGGCTTTTCCCATGACCCCGGTCCTGTGTGATTTGCAGGGCCAGTGTGTGTTTAAACACAATATGTCCTGACAGGGAAAAACAAGGAAATTTAACGTATCACAATCAAATACTTTAGCATATATCCACATTTTATGCAAGCTTTTTTTGCTTAATTTTCATTATTTAAAAATTTCAACCTTTTTTTG
>DKYP01000170.1 GCA_002499945.1 Lachnoclostridium sp. UBA7097 | reverse complement strand
TTGATAACGGAGAAGGAGGGATTTGAACCCTCGCGCCACGCGAATGACCTACACCCTTAGCAGGGGCGCCTCTTCAGCCTCTTGAGTATTTCTCCAGCATTTGGCATTATCACCGCCGAACAAAGACTATTCTAACAATATTATTGCCACTTGTCAATCACTTTTTTAAAATTTTTTAAATTTTTTTCTTTTGGAGCATTCCTATATATATTATCCTCTATATTTTCTGCCTTATACATTATCATATAAATTATTCTTCTTGCTATCCACAACTACTATTGCAGGAAAATTTTCTACTTCAAGCTTCCGTATAGCTTCTGTACCTAAATCATCATACGCAATTACTTCTGATTTTTTTATACATTTTGATAATAAAGCTCCTGCACCACCTATCGCAGCAAAGTATACAGCATTGTTTTTATGCATTGATTCAATTACTTCTTCTGAACGCCTGCCTTTTCCAATCATTCCTTTAAGCCCTTTATCTAATAAAAGGGGAGTATATTTATCCATCCTGCTGCTGGTTGTAGGACCTGCTGAACCAATTACTTGTCCTTTTCTTGCAGGCGAAGGCCCCAGGTAATAAATTATATTATTTTCCAGTCCAAATGGTATTTCCTTATTTTCTGATAATGCTTCATACAGCCTTTTATGCGCAGCATCCCTTGCAGTATATATAGTACCTGTTATATATACAAAATCACCTGCTAAAAGCCCGTTTACTATATCATCTGATATAGGGGCTGTTATATATTTATCCATTATAAAACCTCCAAAAATAGTTATATAACCCTTGTCTTATGCCTGTTCACATGGCAGCACATATTTATTGCTACTGGAAGCCCTGCTATATGTGTTGGATATACTTCAATATTAACTCCAAGTGCTGTTATTTTGCCTCCAAGGCCTCCCGGCCCGATTCCAAGACCGTTAATCTTTTCTAACATTTCATCCTCAAGCCTGCTTATATGGCTTATGCTGTTATGTGAATTAATATCCCTTATAAGTGCCTTTTTAGCAAGCATTGTACATTTTTCAAATGTACCGCCAATACCTACACCTATTACAAGTGGCGGACAGGCATTAGGCCCTGCAAGCTTTACTGTTTCAATTATTGCTTCTTTTACCCCTTCGGTCCCATCAGAGGGCTTTAACATATATACCCTGCTCATGTTTTCACTTCCAAAGCCTTTTGGGGCAACAGTAATTTCAAGCTTGTCACCAGGCACAATTTCATAATGGATTATTCCAGGAGTATTATCATTTGTATTTTTACGCATTAAAGGGTCATCTACTACTGATTTCCTCAGATATCCCTCTATATATCCCTGCCTGATACCTTCATTTACTGCATCTTCTATATGGCAGCCTTCTATATGGACATCCTGTCCTATTTTCAAAAATACAACTGCCATACCTGTATCCTGGCATACAGGTATGTTTTCATTTTCAGCAATATACATATTCTCTTTTAACTGTTCTAATATTTTTCTGCCAATTTCCCCCGTTTCATCCAAGGAAGCAGAAATAATACTGTTTTTAATATCAGGAGAAAGCAGATAATTGGCTTCTATACACATTTCCTTGATATTTTTTATAATTAAATCTGTTGGAATATTTCTCATACTGTCTCCTCTTCAGGTTCTCCTTCTTCTGGAATTGTATCACGTACCCTTGTCATGCTTGCAACTACAATATCTTTCTTCTCTGAATCCATATCAATAAGTTTTACACCAGATGTTATACGGCCTAATGTTGAAACTTCACTTACCATAAGCTGTATAATTATACCTTCAGTATTTATAATCATAACCTCATTATCTTCATTTATTGCCTTCGCAGCAACAACATTGCCAGTTTTTTCAGTAATTTTATAACATTTAATTCCTTTGCCGCCACGGCGCTGGACAGGAAATTCGCTGGTTTCTGTACGCTTTCCCATTCCAAATTCAGATACAAAGAGCAGATATTTTCCCTGGGAACCTAACTGCATTGCAACTATTTCATCATCATATGAAAGATTCATGCCTATTACACCCATTGACGCCCTGCCTGTAGCCCTTACATCTTTCTCATTAAACTTTATGCACTGTCCATGTTTTGTAACCATAATTACATCCTGTAAATCATTAGTCACTTTAACTTCAATAAGTTCATCATCATCACGCAGGTTTATTGCCTGCAGGCCGGATTTTCTTATATTCTTATATTCACTTATAAATGTTTTTTTAACCATTCCTTTTTTAGTTGCCATAAATAAATATGTTTCATCATCAAATTCACTCATAGTTATCATAGCAGTAATCCTCTCACCTGGCATAAGCTGGATAAGGTTAATTACAGCTGTACCACGTGCAGTCCTGCCACTTTCGGGTATTTCATATGCTTTAATCCTGTAAGAACGCCCTGTATTGGTAAAAAACATAATTTCATGGTGTGTAGTAGTCATAACCATACGTTCAATATAATCATCATCTATTGTCTGCATGCCTTTTATGCCCTTGCCGCCACGGTGCTGGCTTTTAAAATTATCAACTGACATACGTTTAATATAACCCAGTTTAGTCATTGTTATAATTGTATTCTGCTTTGTAACCAGGTCTTCAATAGATATATCATATTCATCATAACCTATGGATGTCCTTCTGTCGTCACCATACTGGCTACGTATCTGGATAATCTCTTTTTTAATAACATCAAGAAGCACATTCCTGTCTGAAAGTATTCTTTTATATTCTGCTATTTTCTTCTGGAGTTCTGCATATTCACTTTCAATCTTTTCCCTTTCTAACCCTGTAAGTGCACGCAGCCTCATATCAACAATTGCCTGAGCCTGTGCATCAGTAAGTGAAAACCTTCCGGTAAGCTTTTCCTTGGCTTCTGCTGTATTTTTTGATGAACGTATAATTGAAATAACTTCATCAATATTGTCAAGGGCAATTAATAAGCCCTCTAAAATATGTGCCCTTTCCTCTGCTTTATTAAGCTCATATTTTGTACGGCGTGTTACAACCTCCTCCTGGTGTTTAAGATAATAATTAAGCATCTGGAGTATATTCATAACAACTGGTTCATTGCCAACAAGGGCAAGCATAATTACACCAAATGTATCCTGTAATTGTGTATGTTTATACAACTGGTTAAGTACAATATTAGGATTTACATCCCTTCTTAGTTCAATACAGACCCTCATGCCCTCCCTGTTTGTTTCATCACGCAGGTCTGTAATCCCGTCAATTTTCTTGTCACGGTGCAGTTCTGAAATTTTCTCAATAAGTTTTGCCTTATTAACCATATATGGAAGTTCAGTAACTACTATTCTGTTTTTACCATTATCCATAGGCTCAATATTAGTAACTGCACGCACACGTATTTTGCCACGTCCTGTCCTGTATGCCTGTTCTATGCCGCTTGTGCCAAGTATTTCTGCACCTGTAGGAAAGTCAGGCCCCTTTATAATCCCAAGTATTTCCTCAATAGCTGTTTCCTTATTTTCCTGTACATTTTCAATAATCTTTATAACCCCGTCTATTACCTCCCTTAAATTATGCGGGGGTATATTGGTTGCCATGCCCACAGCAATGCCTGATGTGCCATTTACAAGAAGGTTTGGAAACCTTGAAGGCAGGACCAGGGGCTCCTTTTCTGTTTCATCAAAGTTAGGGATAAAATCCACTGTATCTTTATTTATATCAGCAAGCATTTCCATTGAAATCTTACTAAGCCTTGCTTCTGTATAACGCATTGCAGCAGCACTATCACCATCTACAGAACCAAAATTGCCATGCCCGTCCACTAATGGATAACGTGTTGACCATTCCTGTGCAAGGTTTACCAGTGCGCCATAAATAGAGCTGTCACCATGCGGATGGTATTTACCCATTGTATCACCGACAATACGTGCACATTTACGGTGTGGCTTGTCAGGCCCGTTGTTAAGTTCAATCATTGCATACATAATACGCCTCTGTACAGGTTTAAGGCCATCCCTTACATCAGGAAGTGCCCTTGAAGCAATAACAGACATGGCATAATCTATATATGATTCTTCCATAGTGTCTTTTAAATCAACATCACTTATTTTGTCAAATATCTTTTCATCCATATTATCTCCATTCTGCATTTATTGCCACATTATTATATATCCAGGTTTTTAACAAACTTTGCATTAGCTTCGATAAACTCACGTCTTGGCTCAACTTTATCACCCATAAGTGTATTAAATACAACATTTATTTCTGCTTCTGCATCCCTGTCTACATTTACACGCAGAAGTATTCTTTTCTCCGGGTCCATTGTAGTTTCCCACAGCTGTTCAGCATCCATTTCACCAAGGCCTTTATAACGCTGGATTTTATTATTGTCACGTCCGATTTCTGCAAGTATCTGCTTTAACTCATTATCATCATAAGCATAACGTACTGTCTTATTCTTCTCAATCTTATACAAAGGCGGTTTTGCAAGATAAACATGTCCTTTCCGTATAAGGTCAGGCATAAACCTGTATAGGAACGTAAGCATAAGTGTTGCTATATGCGCCCCGTCAACATCGGCATCTGTCATAATTACAATTTTATTATAACGCAGCTTATCTATATTAAAATCCTCGCCGATACCTGTTCCAAAAGCAGTAATCATTGCCTTTATTTCGTTATTTACAAGAATCTTGTCAAGACGGGATTTCTCTACATTAAGTATCTTTCCACGCAGAGGCAGTATTGCCTGTGTTGCCCTGTTTCTTGCAGTTTTGGCACTTCCACCGGCTGAATCCCCCTCAACTATATATATTTCACAATTCTCAGGGTTCTTGTCGCTGCAATCTGCAAGCTTTCCTGGAAGCGCTGTGCTGTCAAGTGCAGTTTTACGCCTTGTCAAATCCCTTGCTTTACGTGCAGCATCCCTTGCACGCTGTGCAAGAATTGCTTTGTCACAGATTATTTTAGCTATAGCAGGGTTCTGTTCAAGGAAATATGTCATCTGTTCTGTCACTACAGAATCAACAGCACCCCTTGCCTCACTGTTGCCAAGCTTCTGTTTTGTCTGCCCCTCAAACTGTGGTTCACTTATCTTTATACTTATAATAGCAGCAAGCCCTTCCCTTATATCTTCACCTGAAAGGTTTGGTTCATTATCCTTTATAAGCTTATTCTTCCTTGCATAATCATTAAAAGTCTTTGTCAGTGCATTTTTAAAACCTGCAAGATGTGTGCCGCCCTCAGGGGTTATAATATTATTTACAAAACTGTATGTGCTGTCCTGGTAAGAATCATTATGCTGCATTGCAACTTCAACATAAATATCTTTTCTCTGCCCTTCACAGTAAATAACCTCTTCATACAAAGGATTCTGGCTTTTATTAAGGTATTCAACATACTCTTTTATGCCGCCCTCATAATGGAATGTGCGGATTTTAGGTTCTTCCTGCCTTTTATCTATAAGTGTTATTTTAAGGCCTTTTGTAAGGAATGCTACTTCCCGGAGCCTTTCCCTTAATACTTCAAAATCAAATACTGTTTCCTCAAAAATCTCTTTATCAGGCAGAAATATTACTTCTGTACCCGTCCTGTTAGTTTCCCCTGTTTCTTTAAGCGGGTACATTACCCTGCCACGCTCATATCTCTGGTTGTATTTTTTACCATCCATATGGACTGTTACTTCAAGCCATTCAGAAAGTGCATTGACAACAGAAGCACCTACACCATGGAGCCCTCCTGAAACCTTATATCCCCCTCCGCCAAATTTACCACCTGCATGAAGTATAGTAAACACCACTTCTACAGCTGACTTACCAGCTTTATGGTTTATGCCTACAGGAATCCCACGTCCATTATCAACTACACGGATAGAATTTCCTTCGTTAATAGTAACTTCTATTTCTGTACAATACCCGGCTAAAGCCTCATCTACAGAATTATCTACAATTTCGTATACCAGATGGTGAAGTCCGCGGGCAGATGTACTTCCGATATACATACCCGGTCTTTTGCGGACTGCTTCAAGCCCTTTAAGTATCTGTATCTGGTCAGCCTCATACCTGCCATTTACTTCTGTTCCCATAATTACCTCACATTTCCCGTGCGCATGTACAAAATACAAGCCTGGGCGCACGTATACAGGCCTGTGTTATTTTTCAAGAATAACAGTACCATCCGATATATGGAAAACCTTGTCAAGCGAAAGCCTTCCATCAATAAATTCTTCCAGACCCGTACATGTTATTATTGTCTGTATATTATTAATGCTGTCTAATAAATAGTTTTGCCTGTTTCTGTCAAGTTCAGACAAAACATCATCTAATAAAAGAACTGGCGTATCATTTGTTATCTCCTTCACAAGTTCTATCTCTGCCAGTTTTAAAGATAAAGCACAAGTCCTCTGTTGTCCCTGTGAACCATATTTCCTTATATCTACACCCTCATTTATAAAACATAAATCATCCCTGTGCGGTCCTACACTTGTAGATAAAAAATGTAAATCCTTTTCCCTTGCTTTTTTTAAACTATAAAGAAAATCCCCTGCCTTAACATCAGGCTCATATAAAAGTTCTGTATGTTCCCTGTTTCCTGTAAGCCTTGCGTTTATTTTTTTAGTTATTACGGATAATCTTTCTATAAACTTTTCACGTGAAATAATAACTTTTGAGCCAAATCCAGCAAGCTTTTCATCCCATATATCCAGGGTTTCTGACAAAGATGGTGTAAAAGCAATCTGTTTTAGCAGTTTGTTTCTTTGCATAAGTGCTTTATTATACTCTCCCAGCTCATACAGATAAACTTTATCAAGCTGTGACAATTCAAGGTTAATAAAACGCCTTCTTTCTGATGGCCCGTTCTTTACAATTTTTAAATCTTCTGGTGAAAAAAATATTATATTAGTAAGACCTAAAAGCTCACCTGAACGTTTTATTGGAATCCCGTCTATTGCAATCCCTTTCGCCTTGTCCTGCCGCAAATGTATGTCTATTTTATGCTGTACCTGCTTTTTTTCAATAAACATACGTATATGTGCTTCATCCTGCCCAAGTTTTATAAGTTCTTTATCCTTACAGCCCTTATGTGACTTTGTAGTGCCACATACAAAAATGGCTTCAAGAATATTTGTCTTACCCTGGGCATTGTCACCATAAAGTATATTTGTATGGCTGTGAAATTCAAGTTTTGCACTATTATAATTCCTGAAACTGCCAGCTTCAATAGAATTAATTTTCATAAATTCTATTCTCCTATGCTTTATTAACCATTACCTGTTGCCCGTTATATTCAAAAGTATCACCAGTATAGAGCTTTCTGCCCCTTCTTGTGTCAGTTTCACCATTCACCTTTACTTCACCATCCTGGATTACAATCTTTGCTTCAATCCCTGATGAAACAAGGCCAGCAAGTTTAAGTGCCTGCCCAAGTTTAATAAAGTCATCCCTGATTGTTATGTTCTCCATAATAATCCCTCCTCCAGTATTAAATATTAAAATTAACAGGAAGGATAAGGTATATATATGTTTCCTCTTTATCCCTTATAAAACATGGTGCTTTAGGATTTATCATATACAAAGTTATCTCTTCTTCATCAATAACCCTTAATGCATCCATAAGAAATCTTGGATTAAATCCAATAAGTATATCTTTGCCTTCTTTGGCTGCATCAATTTCCTCATCCATAGAACCTATTGATGAATTAATAGCAAAACCCATGCTGTTATCCTTAACATCAATTATTACAGGCTTTTTCTCTGATTCCTTGATAAGAAGGGTAGTCCTGTCAATACAATCAAGCATTTCCCTTTTATTTACTGTAACTTTGGTTTCATAATCACTTGAAAGCATTTTATCAATTTTATAATATTCCCCTTCTATAAGCCTTGATAAAACAATTGTATTTCCAAATTCAAAAAGAACATGTTTATCTGTAAAGAATATATTTACTTCATCATCCCTTCCACCTGATAGTATTTTAACAATTTCATTAAGCGTCTTACCTGGAATAATAACACTTACATCCCCATATTCTGCATTAAGTATTACTTTTCTTATTGAAATCCTGTGTCCGTCCAGTGAAACTATTTTTAACTCATTACCATGTATCTCAAATAATTCACCAGTCATAACTTTTGTATTTTCATTATCAGATATGGAAAATACCGTCTGTCTTATTATTTCTTTTAATGTAAACTGTGATATGATAACCCTGTTTTCTTTATATATTTGTGGCAGGAACGGAAATTCTCCAGCAGATTTAGCGGAAATATTGAATTTTGCCTTTCCACAGCTTATATTAAGGGTATAGTTTCCATCTGTATTAATATTCACCTCATCTGAAGGAAGCTTACGTATGATTTCAGATAAAACTTTAGCACCAGCGGCAACTGAACCTTCCTCAATTATCCTGCCTTCTATAACGGTTTCAATGCCTATTTCAAGGTCATTGGCTATAAGTTTTATTATCCCTTCTTTTACTTCAATAACAATACAGTCAAGTATTTCCATTGTAGATTTATTAGGTACTGCTTTCAATGCTATGTTTATGCCTTCTAAAAGCTGTTGCCTGCCACAGATTATATTCATTGTTGATAACTCCTTTCAGTTTTTCCTAAAAAAAATAAAATAAAAAATATATAAAATTACAGCAGCAGTAGTAGTAGGGGCTGTGGAAAAGTGGAAAAGTACCCCGGACCCTAGTAATTACTTAGAAATCTGGTTTTAATAACATTGTTGATAACTTTCGGAAAGCTGTTGAAAAGCCGGTACTTATGAACATTGTAAATATTTCCAAAAAATACCATCTGGCACTTATCCACATAAAATGTTTATTTGTGCATTAGAAATCCACAATATTGTGGATTTATTTTTTTATTAAGAACATCAATGTTTTTCTTAAGTTCTTCATTGCCCTGGCTGTTTTTAAGTTTCTTTTCTATTAATTCAATACTATGTAATATAGTGGAATGGTGTCTGTTGCCAAGCCTGCTTCCTATATCAGCAAGTGAATTACTTGTAAGTTCCCTGCATAAGTACATACATATATGGCGGGGGAACACAATATTGGAATTACGCTTGGACGAAAGCAGGTCCTTAACAGTAATTCCAAAATGGTCTGCAACAGTTTCAGCAATATATTCAACAGTTATTTCTTTTTTTATATCCGGGTTTATTATATCTGCAAGTGCTTCTTTGGTAAGTTCCATGGTAATTTCTTTGTCACACAGGTTGGAAAAAGATATTACTTTGTTAATTGCGCCCTGGAGTTCCCTTATATTAGAAACAATATTACTTGCAATGTAATCTAATATATTATCATCAAGTATTATATTTTCTTCTGATACTTTTTTGTGTAAAATTGCCATACGTGTTTCATATGCCGGGGGTTTTATATCCACTGTAAGCCCCATTTCAAAGCGTGAGCGGAGCCTTTCTTCAAGCATTGTCATAGTTGATGGATGTTTATCACTTGATATGATTATCTGTTTCTGTGATTCATATAAGTGGTTAAATGTATGGAAAAATTCAAGCTGTGTTGATTCTTTGCCTATAATAAATTGTATATCATCTATTAAAAGTACATCAACATTCCTGTATTTATTGCGGAATTCCTGTCTGGCTGTTGAATGTTCATTTTTACTGTCACGTACTGCATCTACTATTTCATTAGTAAAAGTTTCACTTGTAACATATATAACTTTTTTACTTGTATCGTTTTCAAGGATATAATTGGCTATTGCATGCATAAGGTGTGTTTTTCCAAGTCCTGGTTTCCCATATATAAATAAAGGATTGTAGGTATCACCTGGTTCTTCAGCTACTTTAAGGGAAGCAGCATGTGCATAATCATTATTATCACCTACGATAAATGTATCAAAGGTATAGTTAGGATTTATAGAAGGGTTTAAGCGTGCTTTTTTAAAATCTTTTTCCGGGAACTGTTTTCTGTTTTGTGAGTCCAGGGCAGTTAGTGAAAGATAAGAAAGTTCATAATGCACACCAGTAATTTCTTCTATTGCAACTGACAAGAACTTGTTATATTTTTTTTCAATGAAAGATTTGCTGTTGCCAATATTTATATCATCTATTAAAATAGTAATCTTATTGTCTTCTATCGAATATATGCTTAAAATTTTGATGAAAGTACGGTATGAAACATCTGTAATATCAAAACTGACTTTCATATGTTCTAGTATTTCTTCCCATCTTTGATACAGTTCATTTTCCAAAGTTTTATACCTCATTTCCCAGTCTTTATATCTTTAAAGTAAATTGGTTTCTGCGATAGGCGGAAATATCACATCATATAGTCTATTTTATATCAAATAAAGGGAAAATACAAGCAGAAGGAACAATAAAGATTGTTAATATGTGAATTTTGTTTTTGTGGATATTGTGGATAACTAATTTTATGGCGTATTTAACAACTTAATAACAATTATTAACATTAAATCCACAAAAGATTGTGGATAACTATAACAGATGTGGAAAAGTGGAAAAAATATAGTATTTATGCTTAAATGGTGGATATTGTGGATAACTTTGTGGAAAGAATTCAGAAAAAGGAGAAAGTTATCCACAATTTATCCACAATTTGTTTATAACTTATTAAAAAAATCAAAGTTATCTACAAAAGTAGATGGTTATGTTTATTAACCCCGGATAATTTGCGGATATTGTGGATATAATTATCCGTAATATGTAGAATAATTATATTACGAAATAGTTTCTTCCTATTATAATATATTTTTAATAATTAACATACCAGTTATTTTTGATATCCACATAATTAACATGTGGATAATATTGTGGATAAGTGTTAATGTGGATAAGTGTTAAAAGTTTCATAACGAAGAAATAAAATATTACTTTTAGGCAGAATTTACTTGACGAAATGGGATTTTACTAATATAATATGAGATACACGTGATTTTGCGTATTTAATAAAAAGGAGGTGTTTTAAAAATGAAGATGACATTCCAGCCTAAGAAAAAATCCAGAAAGAGGGTTCATGGATTCAGAAAGAGAATGCGTACAGCTAATGGCAGAAAAGTTTTATCTAACAGGAGAGCAAAGGGAAGACATAAGTTATCCGCATAGGTCGCATTTATGTGGCCTTTTCTTCTATAGTAAAGTCCCGCTTTAGCGGCTGAGGGATTATTGTGTTTATATCAATTAGAAAGAATTATGAGTTTTTGAATGTATATCACCATGGTAAATCCTATGCTAATAAATATCTGGTTATGTATATATTGGAGAACCAGAAGCCTGTTAATAGATTTGGAATTACTGTCAGTAAAAAAGTTGGGAATAGTGTTATTAGGCATAGGGTGACCAGGTTGATAAGAGAAAGTATCAGATTGAATGAAGAACAGTTCGCCATAGGTTATGACATTGTTATAGTAGCCAGGAATACAGCCAGAGGTAAAAAGTATAAAGATATTGAAAGTGCGGTCCTGCATCTTGGCAGGCTTCATAAGGTTTTAGAGAAATAAGGCAGTTTATGAAAAGAATAGTGATATTGTTTATAAATTTATATCAGAAGTTTTTATCTCCCTTAAAAGGAAAGCCAGTGTGTATTTATACACCCACTTGTTCACAATATGCCATAGAGGCATTGGAGAAGTATGGTTTTTTCAAAGGGGGTTTTTTAGCTGTAAGGCGTATTTTAAGATGCCACCCTTTTGCAAAGGGCGGTTATGACCCAGTACCATAACCACTGCTTTTATATGGCGCAGGAGGACTTTAGACTATGAATGTGATTTTGACAACGTACAAGGGTGCAATATTGGGGCCTATTGCAAGGGTGCTTGGATATATTTTGCAGGCATTGTATTCCCTGTTATCAAATTTTGGAATTGAAAATACAGGTATATGTATTATACTCTTTACTTTTATAGTAAATGCTTTAATGCTTCCAATGCAGATTAAACAACAGAAATTTTCAAAAATGTCTGCAATAATGAACCCTGAATTACAGGAAATACAGAAGAAATATAAGAATAAAAAAGACCAGGCATCACAGCAGAAGATGTCATTAGAAACACAGGCTGTTTACCAGAAATATGGCGTAAGCCCTGCAAGCGGCTGCCTGCCTATGCTGATAACTTTTCCGATTTTATTTGCCTTGTACCGTGTTATTTATAATATACCTGCATATGTACCACAGGTATATGAGATTTACAGCGGCCTTGCAGAAAAAATACAGGCTGCCGGAGTTACAGTTGAAGAACTTTCCAATATGGTTGCTGCTAAAACTTATGTTATTACTGATGCAGTCCAGGCAGCAAAGGAGAGCAAGGATATAAGTTATTTTGTAGATGTACTTGGACAGTTTAATACATCTGCATGGGGTGAACTTATTAAGAAGTGCCCTGATTTGGAAAGTGTTATTACATCTGTAGCAGAAGAGTCAAGACACATTAATTCATTTTTAGGATTAAATATTGCTGATACTCCGGGAATCAGAAGCATAAGTATTATAATACCTGTACTTTCTGTTGTAACACAGATACTTAGCATGAAGATAAGCATGGCAGGAAATACACAGGTAATGGACCAGAATAACCCTACAGCAGCATCAATGAAAATGATGAATAATGTAATGCCTTTTATAACAGGCCTTATGTGTTTTATGTTCCCTATAGGTGTTGGCATATACTGGGTTGCGGGTAATGTATTCAGGATTTTCCAGTCATTAGGTATAAATCTTTATTTTAAACGCATGGATATGGATGCAGAAGTTGAGAAAAATATTGAAAAGACAAAGAAGCGTTATGAAAAAATGGGTGTTGACCCTAATAAAGCGGTGCAGGAAATTGCCAAGAAGAGGACAAGTACAATTGCAACGGACAATAAAACATCAAAAAATGATATTAGTAATAATGTTAATCTTGTAAAAAATAGTAAGAGCAATTATAAAACAGGGGGCAATAAGAAATATAAAGAAGGAAGTATCGCTTCATATGCCAATATGATGGCAAGGGATACAAATGATAAAAAATAATTGAAAAAGATAGGATGTTTTATTTTTTGGACAGAATGGAGGAGATTATGTCTGAGTGGAAGGAATTTACAGCAAAAACTGTTGATGAAGCGTTGACTAATGCTCTGGTGCAGCTTAAAACTACCAGTGACAAAGTTGAATATGAAATTATAGAAAAAGAAAGTCCAGGGATATTAGGGCTTTTCAGTAAACCAGCAAAAATACGTGTAAGAATTAAATTTGATATTAAAGATACTGCTGTTAATTTTCTTAACAAAGTTTTTGATGCAATGGATTTAAAAGTTAATATCCAGTTAGACTATAATGAATTGGAAAACCAGATGAGTGTAGACCTTAGTGGTGAAGAAATGGGGATTCTTATTGGAAAGAGGGGGGCAACCCTTGATTCTTTACAATATCTTCTAAGCCTTGTTATTAATAAGAATACAGAAAGTTATGTTAAGGTTAAGCTTGATACAGAAAACTACCGTGAAAGAAGAAAAGAGACACTTGAAAACCTGGCAAGGAATCTTGCACATAAGGTTAAAAGGATACACCGCCCTGTATATCTTGAACCTATGAACCCATATGAACGGAGGGTTATACATTCTGCATTGCAGAAGGATAAATATGTTGAAACACACAGTGAAGGTGAGGAACCATACCGTAAAGTTGTAATTACTTTAAAACCTGGTGTGGATACAGGATATGAACGCAGAAGTAAATATCCATATAACAATAAATATAATGGTAATGGAAGAGGAAATTACCGTAAAAGAAATAATGACTACTATAATAAGAAAAATTATAGTAACAAAAATATGGATAATGTAAATAGTGAACAATATAAGAAAAAAATAATAGAGGAAAGTGAATAATAAGTATAAGTAATTGAAACAGTGAATAATGGAAAGGGGGCTGGCTACAGTCCTCTTTTTTAGGTATAGTTAATTATTATACCAGAAAGGCGGGACATTATGCAGGATAATACTATTGCAGGAATTGCAAGTGGAATGGGGGGCGGGATAGGTATAATCCGTATAAGTGGAAACAAAGCTTTAGAAGCAGCTGGAAAAATTTTCAGGACTGGGAAATTTATAAATAAAAAAACTGGAAAGATAAAAAAAGACATTGAGTGGGATTTTAATTATTTTTATAATAAAGAAACACATACAATAAATTATGGTTTTATCACAGATGGTAACAATATTGTAGATGAAGTTATAGTACTTTTAATGAAGGCACCAAACAGTTATACCAAAGAAGATGTAGTTGAAATTGATGCACATGGAGGACCTTTTGTTGTAAAAAAGATTTTGGAATTATTGCTGGAAAATGGTGTAAAACTTGCAGAACCTGGCGAATTTACAAAAAGGGCATTTTTAAATGGAAGAATAGATTTATCCCAGGCAGAAGCTGTTATGAAAATAATATCTTCTAAGAGCAATTTTGCATTAGACAGTGCAGTTAAACAGTTAGAAGGCAGTATATCAGTATATATTGAGGATATAAGACAGGAAATATTAAGTAACCTTGGACAGATTGAAGCAGCACTTGATGACCCGGAGCATTATGATTTGTATGAATACAGGGACAAAATATTAAATAACATGGAAGAGGAGATTAATAAATTAAATGGGCTGTTATCCCGTTTTAATGATGGAAGAATGAAATCAGAGGGTATTAATACAGTTATTGCTGGAAAGCCAAATGCAGGAAAATCTTCGCTTATGAACCTTCTTTTAGATGAAGAAAGGGCAATTGTTACAAATATAGCAGGAACTACACGTGATATAATAGAAGAAACAGTATATCTTGATAATATTGTTTTAAACCTTATAGATACAGCCGGGATACATGAAACTAATGATTTAGTGGAAAATATAGGGGTTAGCAAGGCGGTTAATTATCTTGAAAATGCTGATTTTGTAATATACGTTGTTGATTCCAGTGTACCTCTTGATGAAGCTGACATGCAGATAATAAACCTGCTTAAAAATAAAACAGGTGTTGTCCTTATGAATAAATCTGATTTGGAAATAAAATTAACAGAAGAAGAAGTAAAAGAAAAACTGGACTGGGATTGCATTGGATTTTCAAATGAAACAAAACTCGGGCTTAGCAAATTAAGTGAATATATTAAAAATTCATTTTTACATGGGAATATTACGTTTAATGACCAGGTATATTTAACAAGCCTGCGCCATAAAGAAGCAGTAGAAGATGCACTGGCAAGCCTTATGCAGGCAGTTAATACTATAAAAGCGGGGCTGCCTGAGGATTTTATTACTATTGACATGATGGATGCCTATAAAAAGCTTGGGCTTATAAATGGGGAAACGGCTTCAGAAGATTTAGTAAATAAAATATTTAAAGATTTCTGTATGGGAAAGTAGGGAAGGGCGGTATTAGATAGGAGGTCTTGTTAAGTTAGTAAAAATATAGA
>DKYP01000002.1 GCA_002499945.1 Lachnoclostridium sp. UBA7097 | reverse complement strand
ACCGTTATCTAAATGACATTGGTTAATGCCTGGCTCTTTTGTATATTACAGAATATTTCCAAAATAAATTTATTTATACAGGTTTAAACTTCTTTGCTGCAACGCTCCCATAAGGTTAATAAAGAATCCTGTCCAGTATATTATACATTGCATCAACATGCTCTTTTTCTATTATCAAAGGAGGTACAAACCTTATTATATTGCTTCCTGCTGAAATTAATATCAAATTGTTCTTAAGTGCTTCTGTAACAACATGGCTGGCAGGTATGGAAAGTTCCATTCCAAGCATAAGCCCCTTTCCACGTACATCTTTTATAATAGTATTATACTTCTCTTTAAGTTCACAAAGCCTGTCATAAAGATAAGGCGCAACTTCGTTCACATGCCGGATTATATCTTTATCCTTATATATTTCAAAAACTTTACATACAGCCGCTGTTGCAAGCGGGTTTCCACCGTAAGTTGTGCCGTGGTCGCCAGGGCACATTGCTTCTGCCACCCTTTCAATTGCAGCAAATGCACCCACAGGTACGCCACAGCCAAGTGCCTTTGCCATTGTAAGGATATCAGGCTTTATGCCATAATACTGGTATGTAAACATTTTGCCTGTACGCCCCATGCCGCATTGTATTTCATCTAATATTAATAGAATATCATTTTCATCACAAAGCTTCCTTACGCCTGTTATAAACTCCTCTGTTGCCGGGTAAATACCGCCCTCGCCCTGTAATGTTTCCATTATTACTGCACATGTATCCTTTGTAACAAGCGCTTTTACACTTTCAAGGTTATTGTATTCTGCAAATGACACGCCGCCGATTAATGGCTCAAAAGGTTCTCTGTAGTGCTTTGTACCTGTAACAGAAAGTGCCCCCATGCTTCTTCCATGGAAAGAATGTTCCATTGCAATTATGCCGCCCTTGCTGTCTTTATTCTTTAAATATGCATACTTCCTTGCAAGTTTAATAGCACCTTCTATTGCCTCTGTCCCACTGTTGGTAAAAAATACCCTGTCAAGCCCTGTGGCTTCTGTAATATAACCTGCTGCCTTAATTGAAGGCTCATTAAAATAAAGGTTTGAGATATGTATTAGCTTGTCAATCTGGTCTTTAAGTGCCTGCTTGTACTCTTCATTACTGTAACCAAGCGCAGAAACAGCAATGCCGGCCCCCATATCAAGGTATTTGCTGTCCTTGTCATCATAAAGATAGACATCTTCTCCTTTTGTAAATATCCTGCTTCTGTTATATACATGTATAAAATGCTTTGAAATTTCCTCTATATCCATAATAACCCCCTAATCTTCATTAAAATAACGCCCGCTGTCATCCCCAATTATAGCAGTACCAATACCCTTCTTGGTAAAGAACTCAAGCAACAGGCAGTGTTCCCTCCTGCCATCAAGGATATGCACCCTGTTTACACCTGAATTAACAGCATTTATGCAGTTAGTGACTTTAGGAAGCATACCGCCGCTTATAATGCCGCCTTCTATAAGTTTATTAGCCTCATTTAAATCAAGTACAGATATAAGTGACTTCTTGTCATCAGGGTTCATGCAGACACCCTCTACATCTGTAAGGAATGCAAGCTTTTCCGCACGGATTGCAGCTGCTATTGCACATGCGGCATCATCAGCATTGATATTATAAGTATTACCATCATCATCCATGCCTACAGGTGCAATAACTGGTATAAAATCATTTTCAATTAATGTATCGACAATTTCTGTATTTACTGACTGGATATCACCTACATAGCCAATATCCTTTCCGTCTGGCATCTTCTTTACAGCCTTTAACATGCCGCCATCCTTGCCACATATCCCGGCAGCCTTTACACCAAGCTTCTCTACCATCTGCACAAGGTTTTTATTAACACGGTTAAGGACCATTTCTGCAATTTCCATTGTATCCTGGTCAGTTACACGCAGCCCGTTCTCAAACACAGACTCCTTGCCAGTCTTATCAAGCCACCTGCTTATTTCCTTACCGCCGCCATGCACAATAACAGGCTTCATGCCTACAAGCTTTAATAAAGCAACATCTTTAATAACACTTTCTTCAAGGTTTTTATCAAGCATGGCACTTCCGCCATATTTAACGACAACTTTTTTATTGTTAAAATCACGTATATAAGGAAGTGCCTCTATAAGGGTTTCTGCCTTCTCCGTAATTATATCAAAATACTCTTTTCTTTCCTCATCACTCATAAATTTCCTCATTTCTGCGCTGCCTTTTGCGCATAATGCAATGTTTGTGTCGCAGCGCAGACACAAACTTGCCGGGTGAAAAATTTATTTTTCACCCTTACCTCTTTTCTGCAATTTACTCCAGCTGGTTTCATATCTGTTCCGGAAACTATTTTTAAGGAAACAACGGAACTATCTTAAGCCCTGTATTTTCTTTAAATCCATATAATATATTCATATTTTGTACTGCCTGTCCTGCTGCACCTTTGACAACATTATCAATAGCACCCATCATAATAATGCGCCCTGTACGTTCATCTATTTTAAAATTCACATCTGCAAAATTGCTTCCTTCCACCCATCTTGTTTCTGGAAATACATTTTCATCAAGGACACGCACAAAATATTCATCTTTATAATATTTGTCATATATTTCCTTCACTTCATTGTATGAAAGCTTTTCTTTAAGCTTTGCATATGATGTTGCAAGTATCCCCCTGTTCATTGGCACAAGATGCGGGGTAAAGTTAATAATAACATCCTTGCCGGATGCGTAGGAAAGCTGGTCTTCAATCTCTGGTGTATGGCGGTGTACTGCCACTCCATATGGTTTAATGCTTTCATTAACCTCACAGTAAAGATTTGCAACTTTTGCACCACGCCCGGCACCGGATACACCAGACTTTGCATCCACAATAACAGTATCCATGTCAATAAGCCCTTCTTTTGCCAGAGGGTATATTGAAAGGATTGTACATGTCGGGAAACAGCCAGGATTTGCTATAAGCCTTGCATTTTTAATATCTTCCCTGTTTATTTCACAAAGCCCGTATACAGCCTCTTTTATAAAACCAGGGCTCTGGTGTTTTATTCCATACCACTCCTCATATTTTTCCACATCTTTAATCCTGAAATCAGCACTAAGGTCAATTATTTTTGTCTGGCTTAATATTTCTTCATTTACAAGTGAACTGCAAAGCCCCTGCGGGGTAGCTGTGAAAATAACGTCTGCCTGTCCTGCAAGTTCTTTTATATCCTCGCCCATGCACACATTGTCCACAATCTGGAACATATTTCCAAATACTTCACTATATTTCTTATCTATATATGACCTTGAACCATACCATACAATCTCCACGTCCGGATGCTGTAAAAGTATACGCACAAGTTCCTGTCCTGCATAACCTGTAGAACCGATAATTCCTGCCTTAACCATTATTAATTACACCATGCCTTTCATAATAAACCAGCAAGGAAACCCACTGCCTTTAGGTGGTGAATTGGCAGGGGGAATTGCATCATGTAGGAGCAATTTTCTTTCCTTGTATCTTCCTTTTTCTTTTTTTAATTATGCCAGCATAACGCTTTTTAAAGCTACCCTGCTGGCTGGGGTAATCCAGAGTAAAACTCTGTTGTATGCCATCGCCAATGTTATTGTAAGGTTTTTGACAGCAGCACTGTTCCT
>DKYP01000082.1:11717-19395 GCA_002499945.1 Lachnoclostridium sp. UBA7097 | reverse complement strand
AGAGCACCTGACTCTTAATCAGGGTGTCCAGGGTTCGAGCCCCTGGAGGCGCATTAATATTATAACAGGAATAAAAGTGGTACTGCATCTGGCAGTGCCACTTTTACTATTTTTACTGTGCGGTGTTATTTACCCGGTTTTTTTAACAGCGAAATTGCAATAAGCTTTATTTCAGATGGTATTACCCGGAAAAGCTTATTAGTTTTACCTGGAATAATAACTGCCTTATTTTTACAAAGCCCGTCTATTGCATATTCTGCTACTTTTACAGCAGACATTGCCCATGCAGGTGTTTTAATTCCTTCTTTTTCAAAAAATTTTGTATCTGTTGTGCCAGGACAGAGGGTGCAGACATGGACACCATGTTTTGCAGCTTCATGCCGTATTGCCCTGCTGTAACTGTATAAATAGGCCTTGCTTGCAAAATAAGTTGAATTATAAGGACCTGGCTGGAAAGCGGCTGTTGAGGCAACATTTAAAATACTGCCCCGTTTTCTTTTATACATATCTTTTAAAAATAATTTGCAGAGCAGGGTAGGAGTTACCATATTCAGATAAAGAAGTTCTTCATCACTGTTTATATCAATCTTTTCAGTAGCACCAATAAGGCCTTTTCCTGCATTATTAACAAGTATATCTATTATAACCCCCATTTCTTTAACTTTATTATATAACTCTTGTGCAGAGTTTTTCCTGCTTAAATCTTCTTTAATAGTATATACCTTTGTTTTTGGAAATCTTTTTGCCATGTTTTTTTTTGCCTGCATAAGATGTTTCTGGGAAGATGAAACCATTACAATTCCATATCCTTTACGTGCAAGCACCCTTGAAATTGCAATGCCAATCCCGCTTGCAGCACCTGTAACTAATGCATACTTCATATTAAGTACCAGCCTTTCTGAAAGTTTTAATAATTATAACACAAAATCTGGTTTATTTCATATAATATATTAAGTAAATACAGAATGGAGAACCTGGTATGGGATTTAAACAGACTATTATAAGGCATACACAGTGTAATGTTACCTTAAACCGCAAGGCGATGTGCCTGAAACGCTCATGGGATGAGGTTTCCAAAATGCTTGATTCTTTAAGCTGTATATGCCCATGCAAAAAGAAAAAATGTTGTAAAAAGTGTTAAATGTCCCTGGTCTTTTTTGCCATAAATGCCAGCCCGTCTGCAGATATTCCTGATATGGCAATGGCAGGGCATTTTCTTTCAGAATCCCATGCGGCATATACATGTGCGGTTTCGTTATGGTTTCCATATTCTATATGTAATTTTTGGTTTTGGTATTTCCATCTGCCCTGTATTGAACAAGATTCATAATATCCGTTTTTATCAAGCTTCATTGGTACTGAACAGGTAATCCCCTGTGGAAGTGCTGGTTTTAATGTTATCCTTTCATAAAAACCATATAATTCCTTTTCTGGTATGTCCTGTTCCTTTTCACCGGCATATGGTCCGGCACCAAGCACTGGCCAGCCGTTATCCATCCAATATATTTTACGTATCTGCATTCTGGATGGTTCAGGCTTTCCCGTAAAATTATGTTCCCTTATATGGCAGATAATATACCATGAACCATCTGTATCATGGAGCACGGAATTGTGCCCTGGTGCCATATATGCTGTACCATCATTCCATCTGTAACCACAGTGTATAAGCAGTCCTGTGGAGTTATCATTATCAGATATATCTGTCATATCTACGTCATTAAAGTCTTTATATGGGCCGGTAATATTACGGCTTCTTGCAACCCTTACATTATAATCACTTTTTAAAGAGCCATAAGATACAAATAAATAATAATATTCTGTACCAGGGTTATATATTATATATGGACCTTCTATTGCAGCGCTCATCCATTCCGGCCGTCTTGCAACACAGGTCCCAATCCCTTTTTCTGCTGCAAGCCCTGTTTTTTTATCAAGAAGGAGCATATGGCATCCTCCCCAGAAAGAACCATACAGCATATACATATCACCTGTCTTATGGTCTGTAACAATATTGGCATCAATAGCATTTACAGGCATTTTACCAGTAGTTTTAAGTACACAGCCACGTGGGATAAATGGACCTTCGGGATTATCTGAAACAGCAAGGAAAATACAAGACTGCCTTACGCCCCATGTAGAGTTTGAGCAGTAGAGCCTGTATTCTCCATTTATTTTAACAATATCAGGTGCCCATATATCTTTGCTGCCAGTCCATAAGGAAGCTTCTTCTGGCGGGGAAGCAACAACTTTCCCAACCCGTTCCCAGTTTATTAAATCATCTGAACGGTGGCAGCCTGCCCCTGTACAGTAAATATAATATCTGCCTGTAATATCATCTTTAAATATTGCAGGGTCATGTATATGCCAGAGCCCTGTATTATTATCTGGGCGGTCTTTGCCCTTCTTAAACACTGGTTTAGGCACATCATCAGGTGGCGCATCTGGATAAATAAGTTTAGTGGCCATAATTGGTTCCCCCTTTAGTATATTAAAATATTATTATTACATTAGCATATATTATATATTTTAACAATATTATAATTATTTAGGTTTCACCATTTTTTGTTGCAAACAAATATTATTAACGGGCTGGCAAACTATTGTTCTGAAAAAATGGGGAACCTCAAAAATTATTTACTCTTGCAAGATTTGCCATATTGTGATAAAGTTAAATTAGTTATATAACTGGCGGAAATAGTGGATATACCACGGGGGAGTATAACTTATAATAAGCCGGCCGTCTGGGCATATGCCTGGATAAGCTGGCTATAATTATATCCAGGCATAACCACTAATAAAGAGAGGAGATTTTATATGAACGAAATCCAGTTAAAGTATGGGTGCAACCCAAACCAGAAGCCTTCAAGGGTATTTATGAAAGATGGCAGTAATCTTCCGTTTGAGGTATTAAACGGGACGCCTGGCTACATCAATCTTTTGGATGCATTTAACAGCTGGCAGCTTGTTAAAGAAGTTAAAGAGGCGACAGGACACGCTGCTGCTGCATCATTTAAGCATGTAAGCCCGGCTGGTGCTGCGATTGATGTACCGCTTGATGATACTATGAAGAAGGTGTATTTTGTTGATGATGATATTGAGCTGACCCCTGTGGCAACTGCATATATACGTGCAAGAGGCGCAGACAGGATGTCCTCATTCGGGGATTTTGCAGCACTTTCTGATGAATGTGATGTTGCAACAGCAAAGTACCTGAATACACTTGTTTCTGATGGCATTATTGCACCTTCATATTCAGATGAGGCTCTGGAGATACTTAAAAAGAAGAAAAGGGGTTCATACTGCATTATTAAAATTGACCCAGATTATGAAGCTGCACCACTTGAAACTAAAGATGTATTTGGAATTACTTTTGAGCAGGGGCATAATAATGTCAAAACTACAAAGGACCTTTTCTCCAATATTGTTACAGAGAAAAAGGATGTTCCTGAAGCTGCATTAAATGATATGATACTTGCTAATATTATCCTTAAATATACACAGTCTAACTCGGTATGTTATGTAAAAGACGGGCAGGCAATAGGAATAGGGGCAGGGCAGCAGTCACGTATACACTGTACACGGCTTGCTGGTGATAAAGCAGACAAATGGTTCTTACGCCAGTCCCCAAAAGCACTTTCACTTCCATTTAAAAGTGATGTGCGCCGTCCTGACAGGGATAATACAATAGATGTATACCTTTCAGATGATTATATGGATGTGCTTGCAGATGGCAAATGGGAGAATTTCTTTACAGAAAAACCAGAACCAATGACAAGGGAAGAACGTGCAGAATGGATTAAAAACCTTGATAATGTTACACTTGGTTCAGATGCATTTATTCCATTTAGTGATAATATTGAAAGGGCACACAGAAGTGGTGTTAAATATGTAGCAGAAGCAGGCGGTTCTAAAAATGACCAGAGTGTAATTGATGCATGTAATGATTTTGGTATTGTAATGGCATTTACAGGATTAAGGCTTTTCCACCATTAATTTGCAGGACGGAGGATAACAATGGAGAAATTATCTTTAGAAAATGAATTAAAATCAAATGAGTATCCAGGGCGTGGAATTGTAACTGGCAAGACACCAGATGGGAAATATGCAGTAATTGTGTATTTTATAATGGGGCGCAGTGAAAACAGCAGGAACAGGGTTTTTGTAGAAGATGGTGAGGGAATACGCACAAAAGCATATGAACCTTCAAAATTAAGTGACCCAAGCCTGGTAATATATGCACCTGTACGTGTACTTGAAAGTAATACAATAGTAACAAATGGTGACCAGACAGATACTGTTTATAATATGATGAAAGATGGTTTTACATTTGAACAGGCGCTTATGACAAGGGAATTTGAACCGGATGCGCCTAATTATACACCACGTATCTCTGCACTTCTTAATATAGAAAATGGTGTTTTAAGATACCAGATGTCCATATTAAAAAGCAATAATGGCAATCCTGCGGCATGCAACCGTTATACATTTGATTATGAAAACCCTGTAAACGGGGAGGGGCATTTTATACACACATATATGCATGATGGCAGCCCGCTTCCAAGTTTTGAGGGAGAGCCAAAGCTTGTAGGCATTAAAGATGATATGGAAGAATTTGGTACACTTGTATGGGAAAGCTTAAATGCAGACAATAAGGTATCACTTTTTATACGTTATATTAGTATAGAAGATGGAAGTTACAGAAGTAAAATTTATAATAAAAACTGTTAATTTTTAATATGGATTCTGTATAAAGCACAATTTCTGTAAAAGACCCCTGCCATTATCCTGTCTGGAAGCAGCAGGGGTTTTTAGATATAAATAAAAATTTTAAATCTGTATTTCTGAAAAATCAATTTCAAAATTATCTAAAGTCCAGGACGGGATTTTATCATTAAATGTATACCTGTTAAAAGTTTCATTTTCAAAGTTATATGTTGTAACAATACGTTCTGCATGGTCAGTTATCCAGTATTCACGTACACCGGAATGGTGGTATTTAATCAGTTTGGCACAATAATCAGTCCATTTACTTTTGGGCGAAACCACCTCAATTATCCAGTCAGGGGCACCAAAACATTTATTATCTTTTAATTTGCTTTCATTGCATATTATACTTAAATCAGGTTCAACATAATTTTTTTTATCATTAGAAATATATACCGGGAACGGGCTGGTAAATATTTTATAATTTTTATTGTTCCCGCTTATAAAGCTGTTAATGATTTCTGACAGCTTGGAAATTATCTCCTGGTGGCGTATGCTTGGAGGGGATATGTAATAAATTTTCCCATCTATTAATTCTGCACGCTGCCCATTTGTAAGCGCAGCAATATCATCAATAGTTTTTTTTCTTTTATTCTTTGGCAATGCCACTTATAACACCATCCTTTATTTTATTTTTGTTTTTTTGGCTTTGCTAAACTTGCTGTAATATTTTACACCATTAACATTATTATAACTTCTGGCTTTAAAATAATACGTTTTTCCAGATTTTAATTTTGCCGATTTAATCTGGTTTTTATTCCTGGGAGTATCCTGTAGCCCGGCCCATTTTCCGTTTTTTGATGAAGCAAATTTTATATCATATCCTGATTTACCAGACGGGCAGGAAAGTTTTATGGTTATAGTGTTTTTTGCTGTGCTTTTAATCTGTGTAATATCTGCAGGTTCTGGTGAATGTTTTGCATTTAGTGCATCTAAAATAGCTGATGCAATTTTAGCATGTCCTTCTTTAGATGGGTGCGGGTCTAAATTAATATTGCCTAAATCAGAAATATCAAACTTTACATTTGAAAGGTTTTCTTTTGCAAATAATTTATAGGTATCTATTAAAGTATAATTACCAGAAGTATCTGTAAAAGCATTATTTAATTCATGGATATAAGCATCTGCCAAATCCCCCATAACAAGAACATCTTTATATGGGTTATATATATTTGTTACATATATTTCTGCTTGTGGGGCTTTTTCTTTTAAAGTATTTATAATCTGGTCAAAATTGCTGGAAAAAGCCTGTGCCTTTTCATGGAGCTCCTTATTATCCCTGATTTTATCTGCAAGGTCATTTGCCATTGCAAGCATGTCAATCCATGATGAATTTTTAAAACTGGCATAATAATCCTCAAGTGATGAATAATCCATGCTGCTGCCTTCTGTTATTCCAAATGCTTCTTTTGCTATTCTGATAAAAGGTTTTAGTAAATCATTAGAGCCTATTGAAACTGTAATAACATCAGCATCTGAAAGTGCTTTATCTGCATTGCCCGAATCCAGTATTTCTATACAACTGGTACTGTCATCACCCGTTATTGCAAAATTTACAGGTTCTGTCTTTAAAAAGCTGCCTACAAGTGCCTGGTAACTGTGTGCTGGTGGTACTGTTCCATTGTCTGTATAGCCTTCAAGCCCGTAACCTGCAGCAATGCTGTCACCAAATGCAACATATGTGGTTTTGCTGCTGCCAGCATTAGTACATATTGTATATGCAATTGCAGCAGTAATAGCAATGCATAACATAAAAAGCAGTGGTTTAAATTTTTTCTTCATGTAATCCTCCCTTTCCAATTATAAATTTGTATAATTTTGTATATGCTAATATGAAGTTTATCATATGTTTACTGTATTTTCAATTACTTGCATAAAATAACAGTGCAAAAAAGACGCCCTAAAAAAGCGCCTTTATTTCATCAAGTTTTTTAACTGTAAGGTTATAACCCTGTTTGTATGTTTGTTTTAATTTGCTTACATCACTTTCAAGGCTTTCAAGTTTATGGGCAGGTCTTAATATAACTGCCTTGCCTTCACTTTCAAGCTGCCGGCAGGTTTCTAATGATTCGTTATATTTTTTATACCTGTGCAGGATTCTTTCGGCTGTTGCAGGGTATTTGTGGCGTATAACCCTTGCAATATGCCTGTCTTTTGGCAGACATTCCTTTTTATAGCCTTCAGGCTGCGTAAGTACAATTAAAATCTTTTCATTACCATCTTCAAGACATTTATCAATAGGGATTGGGTTGGCAAGCCCGCCATCATAATAAGAACCATCTGCAATTTTAACAGCAGGAAATGCTCCTGGAAGGGCACATGTGGCATTAAATACCTCAAACTTTTCATTGACATCTTCTTTGCCAAAATACCTGGGCTTGCCAGTCTTTGCATCAGTGGCAACAACAACGAACTTCCCGTCATATTGCCTGAATGTGTCAAGGTCAAACTTTATAAGCTCATTGGGAACTTTCCGGAATACAAAATCTATCCCAAACAGGCTTTTTTCTTTAAAAAAATTTCTCTTTCCTATATATCTTTTATCATTGCGGTAGTTTACATAGACCTGTATATTCCTTCCGCTTTGTTTTGAAATATATGATGCAGAATTTGCAGCACCAGCAGATACTCCTATACAGTATGGAAACATAATATCATTGTCAAGCAGGGCATCCATAACACCACAGCTGAAAACTGCCCTGAATGAACCACCTTCAAATAATACTCCTGGCATAACACAATTTCTCCTTATAATTACTGCTTTGGAAATTATAGTATTAATTTGTGCTATTGTCAAATTATATAAAATTTTTATTTTTTTATTTTTTACTGAAAATAGGTTTTGTTAATGCGCTGGCAGTTCCAAAGTGTTCCATGAACAGCCCGCTTTCGCTTGGACGTCACTCGCAACGGC
>DKYP01000082.1:0-11444 GCA_002499945.1 Lachnoclostridium sp. UBA7097 | reverse complement strand
ACGTCACTCGCAACGGCGCATAAAGCCCCACAGTACGGGGCTTAAACGCCGGCGGTTTCGTACAGCTTGTTCATTGGAAGCACATTTGGAACTTGCCAGCTAATTTACTTTTTGGCAACTTCCAGTAAAAAATGGGGGAAATTGCAAAAACCCCCTTGACGTATCTTTCCATATATGGTATCCTGTCAAAGGTTTTGTTTGGACAGGACCACACTGCCGTAGACAGCAGGTGCCGGTTTACCGGCGTAAGGACAAGCGCCTGCCGAGGAGAATTTATTTTTTATGGAAATTTTATCTCCCTGTGTACGCATACAGGGAGTTTTTAATATATTTTCATCTATAAATAGTCTGCAAGCAGTGAAGAAAACAAAATATGGGTATGCCCAGGAAAGGAGATTTTACCTATGGCAAAAGTTGAAATTAAACAGCCTATAGTTGATGAGATTAAAGCGAAAGTTGAAGGTGCTGCCACAGTAGTTTTAGTTGACTACCGCGGACTTACTGTTGAGCAGGATACAAGGCTCCGTAAGAACTTAAGGGAAGCAGGTTGTGAATATAAGGTATATAAGAATACACTTATGAAACGTGCATTTGAAGGTACAGATTATGCACAGCTTGACAGCCTTCTTGAAGGACCTTCTGCAATCGCTATTTCAAATGATGATGCAACTGCACCTATAAGAATCCTCAACAATATGGCAAAAGAAGCAGAATCATTGGAATTTAAGGCTGCTATTGTAGAGGGGAATTTCTATGATGCTGAAGGAGTTAAAGTCCTTGCAAGCATTCCTTCAAGGGAAGAGCTTATTTCCAAACTGCTTGGTTCTTTACAGTCACCTATTACAAACTTTGCACGTGTTATTAAACAGATTGCAGAAAAAGGTGATGGTGCTGCAGAGGCATAAAAGCATAGTTTATTGTTTATAGTGAATTTTTAATTATTTATTATTTAAATGTTTAATGGAGGTATATAAAGATGACTACCCAGGAATTTATTGATGCAATTAAAGGCATGACAGTTTTAGAATTAAATGATTTAGTAAAGGCATGTGAAGAAGAGTTCGGCGTATCCGCAGCAGCAGGTGTTGTTGTTGCAGCAGGTGCTGCTGTCGGTGAAGCAGCTGATGAGAAGGATGAATTTGATGTAGAACTTACAGAAGTTGGTCCAAACAAAGTTAAGGTTATAAAGGCTGTACGTGAAGTAACAGGTTTAGGCCTTAAAGAAGCTAAGGAAGTTGTTGATGGCGCTCCTAAGGTTATTAAAGAAGCTGCATCTAAAGAAGAAGCTGAAGAAATCAAGACAAAGATTGAAGCTGAAGGCGCTAAGGTTACTCTTAAATAATTTGCTGGATTTGATTATACTTGTTAAAGACTGCTGGATGTTCCAGCAGTCTTTTTTAGAATAAAAATATTCCAGCCGTACAGGTGGAAATTATGTGAAGGAGGGAAATACATGGCTTTGGATAAGCTATATGAACTGGCTTTCCAGTATAAAAAGGCTAAACTCTGGAAGAAGCTTTACGATGATGAAGTATTTGCAGTAAAATTGCCAGATGGTAAAACTGGTTATATCAGTATAATGGGTATGGCAGGTGATTACAATGCAATAGGGCTTTATGTTGGCAGGGAGGGTTTTAACAGCTACAGGGTTATTGCAAATATATATATGTCTGGTTTTGAATCACAGCTTTTGTACCAGGAATGTCTTTTAAGGCAGGAATGTTTACAGTGTACTTTCCAGAATAAAAGTGAGTTATCCAGGGAAGAGGCAGCTGAAGTAAAAGATTATGCAAGCAGGAATAATATAACATTAAGGGGGCGTAATTCTTATCCCCAGTTTGTAAAATATAAGCCTGGATACTGTCCATGGGTTATACAGGCAGGACAGGACGAAGAGTATATGGAAGAAGCGCTTAAAGCATCAATTGCACTTGCGGGCATGTTAGATGGAAAATCCCCACAGGATATTGGAATTGGAAGGGCAGATAAGGGAAGCGGGACTACTATATTATTAGAACCGGTGGAAAATGGATATAAGATTAGCAGTACAGAGCTGCCGGAAGCTTTGCCAGAGGAATACAAGATACCTGGCTCATTTAATGATATTAATGTTGCAAAGCTTAAAAATACAGAAAAGAGGGGTGTATGGGAATGTGAACTTGTGCAATACCCTGAACCTGTGCGCAATAGTCCGGAAGAAATACCACATTTTCCAATGATGTTTCTTGCCGCAGAAGCTGATACAGGCTTTATACTGCCTATATCACCAGTTGAATATTTTAATGAATCATGTGATAAAATGATGGATATGGTTGTGGAAGCTTTTTTGATGCAGGATATATGCCCTAAAACTATACATGTGCGTGATGAACGTTCGTATTATTTTCTGGAGGAGCTTTGCAAAAAGATAAAAATAAAACTGGTACTCCAGCCGGAACTTCCTTCACTTGATGATGCAGAAGAAGATTTACTTGAATATATTGGCAACAGTGAAGAGGAAAACCTGTATGATATTATGTCTGTATTTGATACATTGCTTGAGGATGAAGGAAAAAATTTGCACAATCTGCCAGATGCTGTTGTGAAACAGTTTGAAATCCTTGTCCAGAGTGGCATTTTGCCAGAGGAATTTTCAAAAAAGTTAAATGGGGCTTTTGATTTTACGGGTGATAGTGGTGTTAAAAATAAAAACAATGTTATCCCGATAAACCCTGAGCTTCCAGCATTGCCAGCAAAATCATATGTTATAAGTGTTTCATGTTATAAGGGCTGCTACCGCCACATACAGATTTCCGCAGACTGTTTATTGTCAGAACTGCATGAGGCAATACTTGAAGCATTTGGTTTTGATGATGACCATGCCCATGCATTTTTTATGGATAATGTAAAATGGAGCAGAAATGAAGCCTATTATATGGAAGGGATGGACGAGGAACTGTGTACCAGTGATTATACATTAAGGGATATAGGGCTTGAAAAGGGGATGCAGTTTAAATACCTGTTTGATTTTGGTGACTGCTGGCTTTTCCAGTGCAAAGTTTTGCGTGTAATAGAAGAAGAAACAACAGAGCCATTTGTGGTAAAGTCTAAGGGTGAAGCGCCAGAACAGTACCCTGATTATGATGATGATTATGATGATTAGCAGGAATATTTTAATAAATACGGTAAAAAAACGGGATTATTCGCGAAAATCCTTGACAAATGCTTATAATAAAGGTATAAATAACATGTAGGTTTTACGGAATTAATTTATGAGGAGGATTTATCCATGAACAAGACAGAATTAGTAGCAGCTATCGCTGAGAAAACAGAGCTTTCAAAGAAGGATTCAGAGAAGGCATTAAAGGCTTTTATTGATGTTGTATCAGAAGAACTGCAAAAAGGTGAGAAAATCCAGTTAGTAGGATTTGGTACATTTGAAGTTGCAGAAAGGGCAGCAAGGGAAGGCAGGAATCCGTTAACAGGGGAGAAGATGCAGATTGAAGCTTCCAAGGCTCCTAAGTTTAAAGCAGGCAAGGCTTTAAAGGATGCCGTTAACCAATAATTTTTGTTTATGGTAATTGCTGAGGCTGCCTTTTGGCAGCCTCTTTTGTATAGAAAGGCATGTTTATGAGATTAGATAAGTATCTTAAAGTTTCGAGGCTGATTAAGAGGAGGCCTGTTGCAAATGAGGCATGTGATGCGGGCAGGATATCAGTAAATGGAAAAAAGGCAAAAGCATCACTTAATGTTAAGGTTGGTGACATTATAGAGATTGGATTCGGCGACAAACAAGTGAAAGTTGAAGTTTTAAGTTTAGAGGAAACCTATAAGAAAGATGAAGCCAAAGAACTTTACAAAGTGTTATAATTTCCATACTCCCCTCATATACTATGATAAGAATATGAAGGGAGTTTTTTTTATGGAAGACAGAAGGATGGAAGAAAGACAGGGCAAACAGGTACATAAGGTTTATCTTAATGCAAGGCGGACAGCGGTATTGTCAGGCGTAAGGGATGTGCTGTCGTTTGATGCGAAGGAGGTCTATCTTGAAACAGAGCAGGGAATCCTGCTTATAAGGGGCGACGAACTCCATGTGAACAGGCTTTCCCTTGAAAAAGGCGAAGTTGATGTTGACGGGAGGATAGACAGTTTTGCGTATTCTGATAAGGAAGAACCAGCTAAAAAGGCAGCTTCATTTCTTGGGAGGATGTTTCAGTGAGTGAAATTATTCATGGACAGGTTACTTTTCTTATAGTAACACTGTGTTGTGGAATGGCTCTGGTTTTTTGTTACGAGGTATTAAGGCTTTTAAGATGGATGTTCTGTCATTCTGGTATACTGGTATGGATTGAAGATATCTTATACTGGGCAGTAGCAGCCATACCTGTGTACTGCGTATTTTTTGTTTATAATGACGGGGAGATACGGTGGTATGGGGCGCTTATGCTTGTGACAGGGGCATGGCTGTACGAAAAGGGGATAAGCAGGCCTGCAAGGGGGGTGCTTGTAAAAATTTTCGGCAGCCACAGGCCATCACTGTACAGGCTGTTAAAAAAAAAGCGGCAGGAAAGACAGCAGAAAAAAGCTAAGAAAACTGAAAGTAATTAATTATTTTGGATTGTAAAAAATAAAAATATAGTGTATATTTATATAAACTAGTAACTGGAATATTAGTATTGTGGAAAGCAGGTGGTTTTTATGTCACGCAGGAAGAAGAGGCGGACTAGCCGTAAAAAAAGGATAGGGCGTTTTACAGTTTTTGGGGTTATTATATTATCTATGGTGCTTTGTGGTACAATGGCATATAAATATTCGGTATTAAAGACACAGGAGAAAGAATATGCAAGGCAGCTTGCAGGCCTTAAAAAAGAAAAGAAAGAAGCAGATAAAAGGGCGGAGGAACTTAAAGAATATGAAAAGTATGTAAAAACAGATGAGTATGTTGAAGAAGTTGCAAGGGAAAAACTTGGACTTGTTTATAAAGATGAGATTATATTTGAGCCTGATAATAACGATTAATATGCCGTTTAAACAGCGGCATATTTTTTTTATTTGAGCCTTAGATTTGACAAAATATGCAAAAGAATTTTCTTATACTGTGCTGGCAAAAAATAAAACGGAAAAAATTTCAGAATGGAGGATTACAATGAAACAGGTTCAGAAAAGAATGCTTTTGCAGGTAGTTTTAGGATTTTTGGTTGGGCGTATAAGTATATTTGGGCTTAATCCCGTGGGGATTGCATATTTTGCGGCGGGCTTTACAGAGGGTGGTGGTGTTTTTTCGGTTGCGCTGGCGGTTTTTCTTGGGATGGCATGCAGCAGCATGAGCCTGGAAACGGCTGTCTGCGGTGGAATGGTTATGTTTGTGCTTATCCTTGCTTCAGACATGGCAGGCAAAAGGGGGATACATATAAAGATGGGACATGCTGCAATTATATCTGCCGTGGCATCTGCTGCGTTGTGGGTATTACAGCTGTGTATTCTTCCATATAATGTTTTTAATATATGGCTTGCAGTATTAAGCAGCATAATGATAATTGCATGTACAAGGATATTCCATGATGGTATACATTTCCTTCTGCATCCGGGGAAGTATAACCAGCCCGGTAATGAAGAAATGGCAAGCATGGTAATTATTGGTGCACTGGCTGCGTGGGGTTTTCCAAAGGTAGTAATATCAGGGATTTCCATTGTAGATGTAGTTATATATTTTACAATTCTTTTAACAGGTTATTGTTATGGGACAGGCACAGCAGCTGTTGCAGGTACATCAGCAGGGATATTGTTTGCATTATGTGGCAGGTCCTCCGGGGTAATCGGGATAATGGCACTTCTTGGCATCTGTGCGGGAATTGTACAGGGGCAGGGAAGGCTTTTAATGGTAATATCATTTTTTACGTCGGCAATATCATTGAATTATATGCTTGATGGCAGTAATATGGAAGAGGGCACACTGAAAGCAGTAATACTTTCAGGAATTATATTCTTATGCCTTCCTTCCCAGTTCTTTAGGAAGATAGAGCGGCACAGGGGAAATCCCCCCAGTGAAAAAAAAGGGGTACAGGATATGATGCGCCGGCGCCTGGAAGAATTTTCAGATGCATTTGGCAAACTGTCAGTTGCTTTAATGAAAGAAACAGATGATAAATTTGAGATGGACAACCATGATATGCGCAAAATGATGAATGAAATGTATGAGAAAGTCTGTGGGAACTGTGCCAACAGGGAAAAATGCATGGGGCAGGTTGCAATATGCAGGCCTGAAATATTTAATACACTTGCTGTTGCACAAGAACAGGGCTGTATTATACCTGCGCAGATGCCGGCAGAATTTCTTGATGAGTGTATATACCCGGAGAAATTCCTGTCAGAGGCTAACCAGAACCTTTATATGGCGAGGACGCTTATGGGCTTTAAAAACCGTATGGCAGAAAGCAGGAGGGTTGTTGCAGGACAGATGAAAGAAGTAAGCGACATGGTAAAACATTTTGCAGAAAGCATGCCCCAGATAAAAGACTTTTCACTGGATATAGAAGAAAAGATTACGTGGGAACTGGAGAAGAAAAAAGTTGTTGTAGAAGATATATTTGCATATGAAAAACAGGATGGCAGGCTGGAAATAAGCCTCCAGGCAAAAACAGCAAAAGGAAGGCTTGTAACCTCAGCAGAAGTAGCAAGGGTGCTTTCAAAAGTCCTTGGCAGGACAATATGCCCTTCTGAAGAGTCAAGAAAAGTGCTTGTAAATGAAATGGTGAATTTTGTATTTGTAGAGGATACGCCACTTTATGCAATTACAGGCGTTGCCAGGATTCCAAAAGATGGTGAGGAAATATCGGGTGATGCATTTTCGTGCATATCACTTCCGGGCGGTGAGATGCTTCTTGCGCTTTCAGATGGTATGGGAAGCGGAAGCGGGGCAATGGAGGAGAGCAAAACTGTAATAGAACTTTTAGAACAGATGGCAGAAGCAGGGTTTTCGCATAGTTCTGCAATAAGGCTTATAAATTCGCTTTATATCTCAAGAGAGGAAGATGATGGCTATGCAACAGCAGATATAGTTATCTTAAACCTTTATAAAGGGGACTGCTGTTTCCTTAAAAACGGGGCCTCCGCAACGTACCTAAGGCATAATAAGCGTGTAATGATGATAGAGGGGCAGACACTGCCGGTAGGCGTTGTGCATGAAATTGAATCATATGTAGGAAAAACCGGGATATCTGGTGGTGATTATGTTATAATGATGACAGATGGCGTTGCGGACTGTTTTACAGGAAACGGGGATGACTTGACAGTATACTTAAAACGTTGTGAAATAATAAACCCACAGGAAATTGCAAAGCATATATTAGATGAAGCTGTAAGAAGGAATGGCGGAAAAGCATCAGATGATATGACAGTAATAGTTGCAGGGCTGTGGGAGAGAGGAAAATAATGCAGGGAAATATATACTTAAAGGTCAAAAGCTTTATTGAGGATAATGGACTGGTAAAATACGGGGATAAAATTATTGCCGGGGTTTCGGGAGGCGCTGACTCGGTCTTTTTATTCCTGGTACTTGCGGCACTTGCAGGGGAGTACAACCTTTCCCTTTGTGCAGTACATATTAACCATGGGATAAGAGGGGAGGAAGCCCTGCGGGATGAAAAATTTACAGAAAGCTTTGTGCAGGGGCTTGGATACAGATGCAGGATTTTTTATAAGGATATACCTGCACTTGCAGCAGAACTAAAAGTTACAGAGGAAGAAGCAGGCAGAAAGTACAGGTATGAGTGCTTTGAAAGTGTACGAAAAGAACTTGGCTATAATAAAATTGCTGTGGCGCACCATAAAGATGACCAGGCAGAAACAGTGCTGTTCCAGCTTCTAAGAGGAAGCGGGATAAAGGGGCTTGGCGGCATGAGGCCTGAGAATGGCAGTATTATCAGGCCGCTTCTTGGCATAAGGCGTGCAGAGATAGAAGAAGCACTTATGGAAGAGGGAACGGGCTATTGTATAGATTCTACTAATGAAGGGAATAAATATGCAAGAAATATGATACGTAATGGTATAATGCCATATATAACAGAAAATATCCAGCCGGCAGCTGTAGAACGTATTACAGGTACTGCCAGCCAGCTGCAAGATATTTATGCTTATATTGACAGGCAGGCAGAAAAGCGGTATAAACAGATTGTCAGGGAAGATAAGGACGCATGTATAACAGATGCAGATATAATCTGCAAGGAAGATATTGTCCTGCAAAGGGAAATATTTTTGCGCATGGCAGGGCATGTGGCAGGCAGACGAAAGGATATAACTTCAAAACATATAGAAATGATGGCAGGGCTTGCCTGTAAAGATACAGGAAAAAGGATAAGCCTGCCATATGGAATGGAAGCAGGAAGGGATTATAACAAAATATGGGTAAAGAAAGCAGAAGGCAGTAGTAACATACACAGCTGTAATAATAAATGTATAGATATTTGTGTGCCAGGCAGGGCCAGGCTTGAATATATTAATGGTGAAAAGCATATTATTTTATTTGAAAGGGTGGCAAGGAAAGATATTTCCCATATTATAGAAAAAAATTACTGTACTAAATGCTTTGATTATGATAAAATAAAATTTATGCCACAGTTCAGATATCCAAGGGATGGTGATTATATGTGGCTGCGCACTGATGGTTCAAGGAAAAAACTAAGCCGTATATTTATTGACAGCAAGATACCAGCGGACGAACGTGGCAGGATATGGGTACTGGCAGAAGGAAGCCATGTTTTGTGGATACCTTCTATTGGAAGGTGCAGTGCATACTATTATGTGACAGATGGGACAATGGAAGTTTTACGTGCAGTTTTATGCACAGAAGGAGAGAATTAACAATATGGGTGAAGTTATACATGAGATGATTACAGAAAAGCAGATAACAGATAAGATATCAGAGATGGCAGCACAGATTAATAAAGATTATGAAGGAAAGGAAATACACCTTATATGTATATTAAAAGGCAGTGTTTTCTTTTGCTGTGAACTTGCCAAAAGATTGTCAGTGCCGGTAACAATTGATTTTATGGCAGTTTCAAGCTATGGGGACAGTACAGAAAGCCAGGGGAGGCTTACAGTAAAAAAAGACCTTGATGAGCCGGTTGACGGATTACATTGTATTGTTGTTGAGGACATAGTGGATACAGGCTCAACATTAAGCCTTACAAAGAGGATGCTGCTTGCAAGAAATCCTGCAAGCCTTAAGTTGTGTACATTATTAGATAAACCTGACAGAAGGGAAACAGAGATTGAAGTTGAATATACAGGTTTTGTTATACCTGACAAGTTTGTGGCAGGGTATGGGCTTGATTATGCGCAAAAATACCGTAATCTTCCGTATATAGGGGAAGTGGAATTTATAGAGGATTAGAACTAATAACAGTGAAGGAGATTATACATGAAGAAACAGATGAAGACAGCAGGAATAGGATTTTATGTTTTAATACTTGCAATAATTTTTTTTGCAGTTTACCTTTCGGGGGCATTAGATAACAATTCCGCAAGTTCATATAACATCAATACATTTAAATCGGATTTAGATGGTGGAAGGATTGCATCAGTAGAAATCCTGCCTAACCAGGAAACCCCTACAGGTGAAGTAAGTGTTACATTAACCGGCGGCCAGACAGTAAGTTTTTATGTGTCTGATGTAAAAGAAGTTGAAGAAATCCTTAATAATGACAATGAATTTGCTAATAAGTATAAAGTCCATGATATCCAGAAGACTTCATGGATTATTACCACACTGCTTCCATACGGGCTTGGGATAATTGCTATATTTTTCCTGTTTTCATTTCTATCTGCGCAGTCAGCAGGTACAAATGGAAGCAATGCCAAAATGATGAATTTCGGTAAGAGCCGGGCTCAGCGCATTGACCCGAATGACCAGCATGCCAAGACATTTAATGATGTGGCAGGACTTAAAGAAGAGAAAGAAGAATTAGAAGAAATAGTTGATTTCCTTGCTAATCCTGGGAAATATACAGGGGTAGGTGCACGTATACCTAAAGGCATAATACTTGTAGGCCCTCCGGGAACTGGTAAGACACTTCTTGCAAAGGCAGTGGCAGGTGAAGCAGGCGTCCCGTTCTTCAGCCTTTCAGGTTCAGACTTTGTAGAGATGTTCGTTGGTGTCGGTGCTTCACGTGTAAGGGATTTATTTGCAGAAGCAAAAAGAAGTGCACCATGTATAGTATTTATAGATGAAATTGATGCAGTTGCACGTAAGCGTGGTTCAGGACTTGGAGGCGGGCATGATGAACGTGAGCAGACACTTAACCAGATGCTTGTTGAAATGGACGGTTTTGGCATTAATGAAGGCATAATAGTTATGGCAGCTACAAACCGTGTAGATATACTTGACCCTGCAATACTGCGTCCCGGGCGTTTTGACAGGCGTGTTACGGTTGGACGCCCTGATGTAAAAGGCCGTGAAGAAATACTTGGTGTCCATGCCAAAGGGAAACCACTTGGCGATGATGTAGACCTTAAAGCCATCGCACAGACCACAGTCGGATTTACAGGGGCAGACCTTGAAAACCTTTTAAATGAAGCTGCAATAGTATGTGCAAGGGAAGGACGTAAATTTATAGAGCAGGAAGATATAAGCAAGTCATTTATAAAAGTAGGGATAGGTAAAGAGAAGAAAAGCAAAATTATCTCTGAAAAAGATAAAAAAATCACCGCATACCATGAAGCAGGCCATGCAATACTGTTCCATGTACTTCCAGATGTAGGACCTGTCCATATGGTATCAATTATACCAACAGGTTCAGGGGCAGCAGGCTATACAATGCCACTCCCGGAGCGTGACGAAATGTTTATGACTAAAGGCAAGATGCTGCAGGATATTATTGTAAGCCTTGGCGGGCGTATTGCAGAATCTATAATATTTGATGATATAACAACAGGCGCTTCACAAGATATAAAACAGGCAACCAATACAGCTAAAGCAATGGTTACTAAATATGGCTTCTCTAAAAATATAGGCATGATTAATTATGCTGATGAGGACGAAGTATTTATCGGGCGTGACTTCGGGCATACAAGCAGGGGGTACAGTGAGGACGTTGCCAAAAAAATAGATACCGAAGTAAAAAGTATTATGGATGAATGTTATGCCAAAGCTAAAAATATATTGGAAGAGCATATGGAAATCCTTCATAAATGTGCAAAACTTCTTCTTGAAAAAGAAAGAATTGACAGGTTTGAATTTGAATCGCTCTTTGCACCACATGTAATAGAAGATAAAGCGGAAAAAGAACATATAGAAGGCATAAAAGCGGAAAATACAGAAAGTTCTGGTGATAGTGACAACGTATAAAAGGGGTTTTATAGTAAAAATGCACAAAATTAAAAAAAATTTTTATGCAAGTTTGTGCACACTTAAATTGTACAGGTTGCTATACTAATAACCGTAAACCCCAATACATTATATA
>DKYP01000121.1:11978-12560 GCA_002499945.1 Lachnoclostridium sp. UBA7097 | reverse complement strand
TATAAAATAATATAGCAGTTAATAAAAAGCAGAAAGCCGTACCTGTTCTGGTTTTATTCCTGTTATGTTATAAAAAGGGGATGGTGTATAACAGTAAAATTACTTTAAATTGAATTTTTAGCAGAGAAAGGGGATTTAAGTATGAGGAAACGCATTATAAGAAATGGCGTAAAAAGAGCCGTTGCCTTTGTAGCAGCTTTATCACTTGTAGTTACAAGCAATGGCTTTGGAATGACCGGGGGGGGGTATGCAGATGCTGAAGAACTTAAACAGGAAATAACAGATACTGATGATGTATATGAAAAAAGCAATAAATCAAGAGTATCTGTACATGACCCTGCCATTATAAAAGATACTGATGGGACATATTATATATTTGGAAGCCATCTTGCGTGGGCAAAGTCCAAAGACTTAGAGAATTGGACAACATTTAGTAATAATATTAGTACAGACTACAGGACATTGTTTGCCAAAGAATTTGAATGGGCAAGTGCAGGAGATTCAGTCTATGACCCATCAGGGAATATCTGGGCACCAGATGTTATATGGAATGAATCAATGCAAAAATGGTGTATGTATATG
>DKYP01000121.1:1951-11684 GCA_002499945.1 Lachnoclostridium sp. UBA7097 | reverse complement strand
ATGCAAAAATGGTGTATGTATATGAGTATTAATGGCTGTTCATGGAATTCATGTATATGTCTTCTTACGGCAGACAGACTTGATGGTAACTGGACTTATGTAGGACCTGTTGTATATTCTGGATTTACAGAAAAAGGTGTTCAGGGAGGTATACGTTCTTTTGATAAAACAGATTATGGAGAGGTAACAGGGCGTGATACATTAGATGAAAAGTTTATCAGGGCTTCATATTCTGAAAAAGATAATGGGACTGCATGTACACCAACTACATGGAATAAGGGATATGGTGCGCATGCCATTGATGCATGTGTATTTTATGATGAAACCGGAAAGCTTTGGTTCTCATATGGTTCCTGGTCTGGTGGCATATATATATTTGAACTTGAAGAAACAACAGGATTCCGTAAAAATACCACAGAAGCAAAGGCAAATTATGATGATGCTTATATGGGGAAAAAGCTTGGTGGCTCCAGTGCTTCAGGTGAAGCATCATATATAGAATATATTAATGGTTATTATTATCTTTTTATTTCATATGGCGGGCTGGTAGCAAATGGTGGTTACCAGATGAGGATATTCCGTTCTAAAAATCCTGATGGTCCATATACAGATGTTTCGGGTGACCTGGCAATAGCTGGTGGTACTGTTAATGGCAGCATAGGTACACGTCTTATGTCATATTATAAGTGGAGCTGGTGGGATTATGCACATGTAGCACAAGGACATAATTCTGCTTTTGTAGATGATGATGGCAAGGCATATGTTATTTACCATACAAGGACAAATGATGGTACAGAGGGACATTCAGTAAGGGTGCACCAGCTTTTTACATCTGAAAATGGTTATCTTGTAACATCACCATTTGAGTATACAGCTACAGATAGTGTAGAAAATAATGGATATACTGTGGACGAAATAGCAGGAACATATGAAATATTATTCCAGAGAAATACAAATTCTGATTCCTTGGAATACAATAAACCACAGGAAATTACACTTTCAGCAGATGGCAAGATTACAGGGGAAGTGACAGGCACATGGACTGCAAAGACAAACAGCCCGTTAGTGTCAATGGAAATTGGTGGCATTGTATATGAAGGTACTTTTATAAAACAAAATATAGAAGGGACTAATGCACAGACATTATGTTTTACTACAGTAGGAACTAATGATATTTGTTTATGGGGTGCAAAATACCCATCAGATGATGTAGCAGTAGCTATGACAGCAAATAAAATTACACTTCCAAAGATTATTACCAATGACATAAATCTTGAAACTAAAGGGCTTTTTGGAGCAGTTATTGAATGGGAAGGTAATTCTTCACTTCTTAGCGATGGTACAGTAATACCACCAGTAGTAGACAGGTCTTGCACTATAACAGCAACAATTACAAAAGGCAACTATGTATATCATAAAAAATTTGAAACAACAATAATGTCAGAAGCAGGTGACAGTGCAAGAAAAGTTGCATCATATTTTGACATAGAACCATTAGAACTTTCAAATGATAATATCAAGTCATTTGAAAATCCTTTATATGGAATGAATATAAAAAATGGTGTAACAATTAAGTTTACTGCAAAAAGAACAGCAGTAGCAGGCCCACTTGCTGCAATTTTTGCATTTAATATTGACAGTACAGGAGATGCCGATGGTGGAAGGCTTTATATGACAGATTGTACATACCTTGGGTATAATTCTGATGGGTTTTATGATGCTAATCTTAAAGATTATGCTTTAGTAAAGGATTATATTGGAGATGGTACAACAGATATAGAAATTAAGCTTATGCCAAATGGCTATTCTGTATATGCTGGTGGTACACTTGCATATTCAAATGAAACTGTTGCTAATGGAACGACACCTGGAATAAATAATTTAACTGATTATAGCAAGGTTCTTAATTTTTTATCCAAAACGGCTACTCATATTAATTTTGGAACAGGTACATGGGGTACTTGGAGAGACCAGGGTTCATTTAATGGTACAATTAGTAATTTTGAGATTTGGGCAGAGCCGGTAAAGGAATCTTCTTTAGGTTCAAATTATTACTATTACCAGGACTATGAAGATGTTGCAAGTGAATCAGAACTTGCATGGGATAATGGCAATGTTGTGAAAGCACTTGGAACAGATAAGACAAAATATGCAAAACTTACTCCAAGTGGAAGCGGAAGCAGAGGGTCAATTAATTCATTTGGATTAGATAATGCACTGTCAGGAGAATTTTTTATTACTGAAGATATACTTTTTAAATCATCGGTTACTTATGATGCAGATAACCAGATTGCTATAGTAGCAACTGACAGAAAATATTCGTCTAATAATACTAATATAGGTATTGAAAGTGGTTATATACTCAAATTATCTGCAAATGGTAAAGGTAACCAGACATTTAATATTAATGATACATCAGATACAGTTAATATTCCATCGGATAAGTGGGTAAATATCAGGCTGGATATGGATTCTTCTGATTTAACTAAAGCAATACTTACAATTACAAATATTAATACAAATGAAGCCATTATTTCTGAAAAGCAAATAGCAGTAAATGGCTCAGGGGATATAAGCGGAGCTAATGCAGGAAGTTATGTATTGTTAGGACGTGGTAATTCAGTAGCATGTATTGACAATATTGTTATAGGTAAACCTGGTGTTGCTAATTATGAAGGTCTTGACAAAGCTATAAAATCAGGTGAGAAGTATATAAAACTTAGTGATATACAGCAGACATATACAGATGCTTCTATGAATGTTTTAAAAAATGCTGTAGAGGCAGCAAAAGCAATAGACCGTTCACTTCCAGAAGAAGAACAGGTAACTATTGATAATGCAGAAATAGCTATTACAAATGCTATTAAATCATTAGAATGTGCCATACATGAATATATTAATACAGAATACATAAAGATGCCAACTTGTACAGAAACAGGAAGGGCAAAACAAATATGCTGTTTATGTGGCAAGGCTGAAACTGAAAGGGAAGCAGATGTAGATGCTTTGGGACATATTGCTGGAGAATGGGAAATTATTACTCCTCCAACAACTGCTTCTGAAGGTCAAAAGGTAAAGAAATGTACAAGGTGTTCAGAAATTGTTAAGACGGCTTCTATAGAAAAACTACCAGAACCAACAGACCCACCAGCAGTAACAGACCCACCAGAACCAACGGATCCGCCAGTAGTAACAGACCCGCCAGAACCAACAGACCCGCCAGTTGTACCAGAAACAAAATACACACTTTCTTATACAACAGACCCGGATACTTTTAAAAATGCCATTGTATTACTTGATAAAACGAAACTTGGAAAAGATGAAACAGCTACACTTACAATAAAGCCAGAAACTGGTTATGAATTTAAGGATGGAACAGGAATTTCAGTAGTAAAAACTTCTGGAACCTGTACTATTGGCAGCCAGGAAAAGAACAGTGATGGAAGTTATTCATACAAAATCAGTGGTCTTGGCACAGATTGTACAGTTACAGTTTCAGCCATAGCTGTACCCGTAGCTGTAACTCCGGCAGGAGAATTTTTAGTTACATATAACAGCACAGTAAATAATGCTGCTGTAAGTCTGGCAAAGGATGGCAAAGCATTTGAATCTGGCAGCCGTGTTACTGCTACAGACAAAATCCAGCTTTCAGTTACACCAGGCAAAGGCTTTACATTTGCAGATGCACCTGTAGTTACTGCTGGTAATGCTACAGTAAATATTGCAGAAGTTACAGATGGTGTATATACTTATGTTATACTTAATTTTAAAAGTGACACTAATATTAAGGTAACTGGAAATGCAGTACCAGTACAATATTCTGTAAACATCCAGGATAATGTAAAAGAAACAGCCAGCGCAAATAATGTAAAATTATCACTTAGTACAACTGATGCCAGTGTCGGCAGCACAGTACAGTTTATTATTACCCCGGAGGAAGGTTTCCAGATTAAATCAGCGGGAATAACAGCAAAAGAAAATACATGTGCAATTTCAGGTTCTGAAAAAGGTGCAAACGGCACATGGATTTTCAATCTTTCAAAGTTTAACGGGAATACAATAATAAGCCATCTTAATATAGAAACAACAAAAACACAGGTAGCCGAAAGTGGTACAGATACAAGTGTAAATATTGGTGCAGCAAACCTTGGAGAAACTGATTTTGCAGACAAAAATATATCGGATGCCATAATTTCTGCTATTACAAGCAAAGAAAATATAGATATTATTGACAGTCAAACCAGTGTAAAACTGGATGGTGCAAAGCTTGACAGTGCTGTTGATGAAATTAATAAGGCATTAAACCAGAATAACAATGTAAATGTTTTCGTTGAGGTAAATGAGGAAACAAACCTGGATAGTGCACTTGGCGGAGTGGCAGAAGATGCATTTTTAAATGAGGTAAAAAGCCAGGCATCAAAGGACACTAATAATAATATAAGAAATTCAAAAATTGCAATGCCCCTTGATATTTCATTTTATGCAGCAGTAAACGGGGTGGAAAGCAAGATAAAAATTTCCATAAAAGACACTGGAAACAGGGAAATAACAATCAGCATGTCCGTTCCTTCCCATATAGAAAAAGAATCAGCAGGGATAGAAAGGTTATACTATGCTGTACGTTTCCATAATGGAAATAAAACAATAATTCCTTGTGATTATAATAGTGCTTCTGGCAAAATTAAATTTAAGAGCAGCAAGTTTTCCACTTACGTGCTTTGTTATGTAGATACCAGTAAAGGGACACAGACTGCACCGCCTGTATATCCTGGTGGTGGCAGCAGTTATATACCAGGGCCAGCAGCAACTACAACACCTGGTACAACAAATACACCAGCTCCAAGCCTTGTACCATCATCTGTCCCGGTACTTACACCAACACCAGTACCAACAGCAGAACCAGTACCAACTACAGAACCAGTACCAACACAGACACCGGCAATTCCCCAGGAAACTGGAATACCTGAAAAAAGCCCAGAGCCAGGTGGGACTTCTAAAACAGTAAAAACTGGTGACAAGTTTGTTGTTAATAATTTAAAATATACAGTGACATCTGTAACAGGCACAAGGTCAGTGAAATTTACAGGAGTTAAAAAGAAAGTAAAGAAAATAATTATTCCAGCATCTATAAAGCTTTCTGGCAATAAATACAAAGTAACTTCTATTGCAAAAAATGCTTTAAAAGGCAATAAGAAATTAGAGAAACTTTCTATTGGCACTAATGTAAAACAGATTGGCAAGAATGCTTTTAATGGCTGTAGTAAGCTGAAAAGTATAGTAATCAAATCTAAGAAGCTTACGGCTAAAAAGACAGGAAGCAAAGCATTTAAAGGAATAAACAGCAAAGCCACAATAAAAGTACCTAAGAGCAGGCTGGAACAATATAAGAAGCTTGTAAAATCTAAAGGTGCAGGCAAAAATGTTAAGGTTAAAAAGTTAAAATAAAAGACAAATTTCCCTTGTTTAATTAACACACAAGTAGTATATTGTATATAAGACAGGGAAATTAATTAAAAAGGCAGCCAGAAATGAAAAACTGGCTGTCTTTAACTTAAAAATTATTTTTGAAAGGGGTATTTAAACAGAATGGAAAAGAAAAGTTTATTTCCAATGGCAGGAGGATTCTTACATGGAGGTGATTATAACCCTGAACAGTGGCTTGACAGGCCGGATATACTTGAAGAAGACATAAAGATGATGAAGAAAGCAGGAATTAATTCTGCTACCCTTGGTGTGTTTTCATGGTCAGTGTATGAACCATCAGAAGGTGAATATCATTTTGAATGGCTTAAGGATGTTATGGACAACCTTTATAAGAATGGGATTTACACCGTGCTTGCGACACCTTCAGGGGCACGTCCTGCATGGCTTGACTGGAAATACCCGGAGGTCCTGCGTGTTGATAATTACGGGCACAGGAACCATCATGGTATCAGGCATAACCACTGTATGAGTTCACCTGTATACCGTGAAAAAGTGTCAAATATTATCCACAAACTTGCAGGACATGCAGGAAACCACCCAGGGCTTGTAATGTGGCATATTTCCAATGAATTTGGTGGGGAGTGTTATTGCCCGCTCTGTATAAAACGTTTCCAGGACTACCTTGCAGATAAATTCGGCAACGATATTTCCAAGTTAAACCATGCATGGTGGAATACATTCTGGAGCCATAATTACAGCAGTTTTGACCAGATAGAGCCACCGTTTGCCAATGGCGAAACCACAAACCTTGGGCTGGACCTTGAATGGAAGCGTTTCACCACATGGAATATGACAGACTACATGAAATCCGAAATAAAACTTTTAAAGGAGCTTACACCAGAAATTCCTGTTACCACTAACTTTATGGGACTTTACGGAGGACTTGACTACCGTGTAATGGCAAAAGAACTTGATGTTGTTTCATGGGATTGTTACCCGGCACTTCACAACCAGTGGGAATCATTTACAGAATCAATGGAGAATAATTCATTTGACCATGTGGCAATGCGTTCCATGAAAAAAGACAGGCCATTCATGCTTATGGAAAGTGCACCAGGTCTTGTAAACTGGCATCAGTACAATAAGGTAAAACGTCCTGGAGTACACAAGTTATTTTCAATGCAGGCAGTTGCGTGTGGTTCTGACACAGTACAATACTTCCAGTGGAGAAAAGGAAGGGGTTCATTCGAGCAGTACCATGGCGCAGTAGTAGACCATCTTGGCACAGATGACACAAGGATATTTAAGGAAACCAGTGAACTTGGCGCTGCGTTAAAAAAGATTTCAAAAGCAGCAGGGACAACCATAAAAGCAAAAGCAGCACTTTTATACGACTGGGACAACAGGTGGGCTATAGAAGACATTAAAGGCATGAGCAATGAAACCAAGAAATATAATGAAACATGCAGGGATATTTACAGGGAATTTTTAAGGCTTGGAATTGAAATGGATATAATTGCCCCAGACAGCGGTTTTATGGAATATGACATAGTAATAGCACCAATGCTTTATATGTTAAAACCTGGCGTTGCAGATGAAATGAAAGCATTTGTAGAAAAAGGCGGGCAGCTTCTTGCAACATACCTTACAGGGTATGTAGACAAAGACCAGCTCTGCTACCTTGGAGGTTTTCCAGGGGACGGGCTTACGGAACTTTTTGGCATTACAAGCGAAGAAATAGATACACTTTATCCATGTGACCACAATGCGGCATTATTTAAAAACGGAAGCATTGCAGAAATAAAAGATTATGCAGAAACACTCCGTGTAAATGATGCAAGGGTTATTGCCTCATATATGGAAGATTTCTACAAAGGCACACCAGCAGCCACAGCAAAAGACTATGGAAAAGGCACAGCATACTATATTGGTGCAAGAATGACAGGCAGTAAAATGCAGGAAATCTTCCTTGAAATGGCAAAAAAAGCAGGAGTAGGACACAAAGAACTGCCACTTGGAGTGGAATACCATAAAAGAACAGCAGAAGGTGAAAGCTACGCATTTTACCTTAATAATTCAGAAGAAACCAAAATGGTTAAAAACGTATCAGGAACCAACCTCTTAAACGGTGAAGAAGTAAATGGCATATTGGAGCTTGGCAAATATGGAGTAGCAGTAATAGAGGAAAAAGGGGTATAGGAATGGATATAGCAGGTATTCCAGTAGGGACTTCAGACTTTGTGGAAATCAGAAATGAGAAATTTTATTATATTGACAAATCGGCACTTATAGAAGAACTTCTAAAAACCAGAGGGACAAAAGTCACATTAATAACACGTCCACGGCGCTTTGGCAAAACACTTAATATGAATATGTTATCTGAATTTTTTGATATCAGAAAAGACAGCAAAGAACTTTTTGAAGGGCTTAGTATTTCATATAATAAAGAAATATGCAAAAACTGGATGAACCAGTACCCGGTGATATCTTTATCATTCAGGACTGTTGACGGGCTGGACTTTAATAGCGCTGCAGAACAATTAAAAACTATCTTTTCTGATATATACATTGAACATTATTATCTTCTTGAAAGTGGAAAAGTCAATGAGATACAAAAAGAACGTTTTTCACTTCTTGCAAGAAAGAGTCCTGATATAAATGAATTTAAAAACAGTCTTGTTTTACTTGCCAATATGCTTGAATCACATTATGGGAAACCTGTAATCCTTTTAATTGATGAATATGATGTACCTCTTGCCAAAGCAAGTGAAAATGGTTATTATAAAGAGATGCTTGATGTAACAAGAGGTATAATGCAGGTTATAAAGGATAACAAATCACTTAAAATGGCTGTTATTACTGGCTGCCTGCGGATTGCCAAAGAAAGCATTTTCACAGGAACAAATAATTTTGTACCAGATACAATTTCAGATACAAGGCTGGATGAATACTTCGGCTTTACACAGAAAGAAGTAGAAAAACTACTAGAAGATACTTCACTTACATCACATGCAGCAGAGATAAAGGAGTGGTATGATGGCTATAATTTTGGTGGTTTCTGCATTTACTGCCCGTGGGATGTTATGAACCATGTAAACCGCCTGCTTTTAAACCCGGAAGCAAAACCTGCAAGTTACTGGAAAAACTCAAGCAGCAATGCAGTTATACGCCAGTTTATTGATTCTTTTGGTGTAGCAGTTAAGAAAAAATTTGAAATATTAATGTCTGGCGGTTATATAATACAGAAAATAAAAGATGACCTGACATATGATTACCTCCAGTCATCAGAAGAAAATCTATGGAGCATACTTTATTTTACAGGATACCTGACAAAAGCAAAAGAAACAACAGACAGGAAAAACCTGCCAGAAAACACCTTTGCATTATCCGTACCTAATACTGAAATCAGGGGGATATTTGAAGATGCAATAGAAACATGGTTTACAGAAAATGCCAGCCAGTGGGACAGGAAAGCACTGTTTTCTGCTGTATGGGCTGGCAGTGCAGAAAAAGTTTCTGCGGAAATAACAAAACTTCTCAGAAGGACAATAAGTTACCATGACTACAAAGAAGACTTTTATCATGCATTTTTTGCAGGAATTTTCGCATGTGCTGGTTATAACGTTGAATCCAACAAAGAACATGGAGAAGGGCGCAGTGATATAGTTGTACAGGATTATACAGAAGACCGTGTGGCAATATTTGAAGTAAAATATTCAAAATCCCAGGAAAACCTGGAACCAGACTGTATGAAAGCAGTAGCACAGATAGACAATAAAATGTATGCAAAGGAATTGCAAGAAGATTACTCACAAGTGGTATGTTATGGTATTTCCTTTTACAAAAAGCGCTGCATGGTAAAATTAAAAAACTAAATAAACTTAATATACAATATTTCCCGGTGGCACTATATAAATGGAAAATTATAGTTATATAGTGCCATTAATCATTTGACAGAGATATATTTATAAATTAATGGTTAAAGAAAAAGAAAATTATGCCGATATAAATATATAGTTTGTTGTTGCCTGTTATACCACATAATTAAAATTATGTGGTATAACAGGCAGACAGTTCCTTTTACCAGAAGATTCTTAAATACATAGATACCTGTATATGTATAAATGAAATAGTTTTAAAAGAACCTAATGTTTAAAAATACCCTGTAATACCACATAATAATTATTACGTAGTATTACAAAAAAGCACATTACCATTAAATACCAGGAATTTTATAATGGTGACAGCCCAGATACTATTTTAAATTATATAATACCCTTAAATACTTTATTCTGGCATTGTATACTAC
>DKYP01000121.1:0-1732 GCA_002499945.1 Lachnoclostridium sp. UBA7097 | reverse complement strand
TTCTGGCATTGTATACTACATAATAATAATTATGTAGTATAACTTAAAAGTACTATCAGGTAAAATATGCAGGATTATACTAAAAGGCATTTAAATGTATTTAGATATATTACTGGTTCTAAAAATAATAAAATTAATATAGTGAAGGGATAGAAAAGGTACTACATATGTATATCAAAATTGAAGGGGCAGAAGTAACCAATTTTTCAGGCAGGGAGATTATATTATTTGGTGCATCTTCTACAGGCATTAAAGCCTTAGAAGAATTTAAACGTGCAGGAGCTGTTATTGCTGGGTTTTGTGATAACAGCAAAGCAAAACATGGAAAAGAATTTTGTGGATATAAAATATATTCCCCTGAAGAAATAAGACAAATGACAATAAAAAAACCAGAACTTTCAATTATGGTTACAAGCACCTATGACAAAGAAATTTCAGAACAATTAAAAGAAATGGGTATACATAATGTATTTATTGTAAAAATGGGAGTATTACATGACAAAATGCCTTTTAAAGAATTTTCCAATACCATATTAAGCAAAGATGTTGCAAACCAGAAAATAACAGACCTGATACATAATGGAAAACCATTTTTTATAGGACGCATTGGGTCTACAGAATTAGAAACAATATGCAATTATAAATATTTCACTGGAAGAATAAATGGTTCTGGCACACCATACACAAATAACATTACAAATATGCTTTGCCAGTGGTGTGGTTTTTTCCCGGCAGAACATAAATTAATGGACTGTTTTTGCGAAATGTATATTGAAAAAATTAAAGAAGCAGATTTACTGTGGTGCATGTGGCAGTCAAAGTTTGAGGATAAATTTTATAAAGACTGCTGCCCGGATACAGAACTGTCACTTTATGATGACACAGGATTTCCAATACATGAGCCATTACCATGGACAAGTGCTTTAAAAGGCAAAAAAGTATTAGTAATCCATCCATTTGAAGATTCAATCAGGAAAAATTATAAACAAAAAGATAAATTATTTTCAAATAAAAACTTTCTGCCTGCTTTTGAACTTATTACTTTAAAAGCAGTGCAGACCCTTGCAGACAATAAGACAGTCCCATATAAAGACTGGTTTGAAGCATTAGAAAGCATGAAAGAACGCATGCGGCAGACTGATTTTGATATAGCACTTATTGGTGCAGGGGCATACGGTTTTCCGCTTGGGGCATATGCAAAAGAACTTGGCAGACAGGCGCTACATATCGGGGGAATGTTACAGCTGTACTTTGGAATACGCGGCAGGCATTATGACCAGTTTAATTACCATAATGAATACTGGACAAGACCTCTGGAAGAAGAAAAACCAAAAGGGTTTGAAAAAGTAGAGGCAGGGAGGTACTGGTAAATGATATATTTATATTTATTTTATATAATATATTTTTCCATCCGGCAACTTATATTTAATTTTCATGCAAATTTGAATTCAAAACCATTTCGATGGAAAGTCCATAAAAAAACAACACAAGCTTTGGTATCAGAAATGATGATTGTTATTGGTATATCTTGTTTGACAGACAAGAGCGGGATATCATTAATGTTATTTGGTATATTATTTGATATTCTTATGTTTTCAGATTTGCTTTATATGCGGTATTATAAAAATCCATTAACTTGTTCAGTGATTTTACATAATATAACTGTACTAAAAGATATTAAAAAAAGTGTTAATGCAGTTTTCCTAAAAAAAGATTTGTTTTATTTTATAGA
>DKYP01000061.1:3330-3858 GCA_002499945.1 Lachnoclostridium sp. UBA7097 | reverse complement strand
ACCATATACGGAATCCGCATACGTGATTAGTTGTTTAAAACATACCTGCTTAGTTTAGCATAAGAGAAGCATATTTGCAAGGAAGTTTTTATAAATATTCTAAATTACAAACCTATAATGTTGTCGTTTTACTTAAACCATTTATGCTATAATTATAATACTGGCAAAAAAGGGGGGATTATTTGAAGGAGCTTGCAGAGGTAAGACAGACAGAACGCCAGCTGGTATTGTATGATGTGTTTATGGCTTTTGATAAAGTAACATATGGCGATATCAGTTTTGCCCTTGGGGATATTGGAAAAAGAACATTGCAAAGGGATATAAAAGATTTAAAAGATGCAGGGCTGGTATATGTAAAATATTCAAAATGTGAAAGGGCATATATAGATGCAGGCATGCCAGCAGGAGAAATTAGTTCTAAAAATAATATGTCCAAAAAGAAAATACAGCACTTAAAACGTCTGCGAAGGCTGGCATTTTGTATGTCCTTAGTTAATGATACTGACCCTGTAAAAACTTATTTTGAAA
>DKYP01000061.1:1358-2988 GCA_002499945.1 Lachnoclostridium sp. UBA7097 | reverse complement strand
ATTTTGAAACACTCCGTAATATTGGTTATGAAGCTGGATATAACAGGAACTGGGGGAAATATTCTATATCAGATGGATTCGTCAGTCCATATGACGGATATGGAATTTTTATTGAAAATGGAAAACGGATAAGGTACTTGTAAACATTACAGAAAATATAAAGAGAAAAAGGAGAATAAGAAATAATGAATGTGTACATATATTCCAGGGAAGATATTGTACAGCTTTTAAAAAAAGGGTTTCCAGATAATACAGCTGTTATCAGTTTCTCCGGACAGTTTTCCACAGAACATATGGTGGATTATTATGGAAAAGCAAAGCGTTTATTCCGGGTTAAAATCCCTGATATCCATTATGATGAACTTAGTGATTATGATATAAGTTATGAAGATTATTTTACAGAAGCAGATGAACTGGCAGAGTTTATTATAATGGCACAAAAAGACAGGCTGGATATTATATGCCAGTGTGAATATGGACAAAGCAGGAGTGCCGGCTGTGCAGCAGCAATTCTGGAATTTTTTTATAAAAAAGGCATTTTAGTATTTGCCAGTTATAAATATTGTCCAAACCAGATGGTATTCCATAAAGTATATGATGCACTAAAAAATTGTAAAATAAATAATTGAATAACATGTAAAAGGAGTATGCTTATGAAACAGTTTTTTTTTACAGAACTTAAAAACAAATGTACAGAAATTAATAATTGCGAAACTGATACAGCTAAAATTAATGCTGTAATCAAGGCATATGGCACAATTCTTCATTTTGCAGATATGGCCAGACAAGAGGGGCTTTTACGGCTTGAAGAAGAACTTGAAAAGCTGGATATACATAATCCGCCTGAAATGTTTTTTAACTTTATGCTTACAATGGTTATGGATGGAAGTAATCCACGGCTTATTCTTAATGCCGGGCTGAACAGGTGCATTGCCTTTAATTACCCTTCTTACGAAGGACTTATGAACCTGATGTTTTTAAGCGGGGCTTTGATGATACAGGCAGGTGAAAATATATGGACTATGGAACAATATTTAAAATCACTGCTTCCGCCATGTATTTTATCTGTGCTGGAAAAGGAAGAATATAAGAACACAGTTCCAAGGGCTTTTGAAGAAACAGAAGCAGAGAAAAAAATATTACAGGATTTATGTGATGATAAAGAAATGCCTGACGGGTACAAATATTCACTGGCAGGACAGACATCTGGTGCTTTTACCAGGCTTTCTGATAAAGGTATACAGAGATTACTCAGGGAAATAGATAACAATGATATATCTGTTGCCATGAAAGTGCTTACAGGCAAAGCAAGGAAGAGGATATTTGATAATATGTCAGAACGTCTTGCAATTATGATAGCAAAAGATATGGAATATATAGAACCTGTTACTCTTAGGCAAGCAGATGAATCCTGTGCCAAGATACTAAAAACGCTTGTCCACCTTGTTAATATGTGTGAAATTGCAGGGTATGAAACAGAAACTATAATGTTTGTCCTTGATATCTATGATACTATTGGAAAGAAAAATAAAGAACTTAAAGAAAAATATAAAGATATTAAAAAAATGGCAGATGATATTTATAATTTATAATATATGGAAGGAAAAATGACAGAAAATAAAAAAGAAAA
>DKYP01000061.1:0-1074 GCA_002499945.1 Lachnoclostridium sp. UBA7097 | reverse complement strand
AATGACAGAAAATAAAAAAGAAAAAAAGGCATATCTGGACACTGGCAGATTAGAAGATTATCTTGGCAGTAATTTATATTGCAGGGAAGAAAGGCAGTTTGCAGTGTTTTTATATAACATCTTTCTTGAAGAAAAAAATAATACAAATGCTGTTACAAATCCGCTTATAAATTACTGTCTGGATATTTCCAGCAGCCGGACGGCAAGAATTAAGGAAGCATATTTTGAAGCCACATTAATGAGGGATTACTTTGAAAGGGACAGAAGTTATTTTAACAGGGATATTCTGGAATTTTGTTTAGGCTGGCTGTGTTATGGCAGTAATATTATTAATGAAATGTTAAATAAACTTGCAATTAAAGATATTAACAATCCAGACAAGACAAGCCGTAACCTTGGACAGCAAAAGGCAAAAAAAATTATTATGGAAAAATATCCTGGTTATCCTGGCAAACTTGCAATGGCAATAAAAAGCGGGGAAACAGACTATGAAACCAGGCAGGAGGCAAGGGAAAAAGCATGTTTTGACATTGCAGGCATGATGATGAACGCAGTCCCTGACATTCTGGTAATATACCAATTACAAAATGGCAGTATCTGTGCAAAAGCACTGGAATGTAAATATTTATCTGGTGAAGGCACATACCTGGATATTGCAGGGGCAAATTGTAAAATGCAGCTTTTTATCCAGGAATGTATTATGCATTTTTGCTTTGGTAAAAGCATAAAAAGTACAAAAAGACATATTCCAAAATTTCCAAGAGGAAGCCAGATATGGAGTAATGAAAAATTATGGGAAAATATTTGTTTAAATGTGTATGAGGGTATTTTAAACCAGAATTGGAAATCACAAGATATTTTAAATGCTGGTGTTGAAAAAATACAATTTATAAAACCTGGAGATTGTGCAAATAAGACAGTATATACAATCTCAACAGGCAGTACCAGGCTGGGGGTTTACAGGGAATAATTCTTACAGGAAAGGATTGTGTGCCGCCAGTCAAAGGCGGTGTGGGGGATTAACATGGAAAAAGAGAAAAAAGCTGATAAAACAGAAATGGTTCTGGAAGCGGC
>DKYP01000173.1 GCA_002499945.1 Lachnoclostridium sp. UBA7097 | reverse complement strand
CGTATATGGTTTTTTCACACTAACTTTGGTAAAATTAAATTATGTTATGTACTCCTGTCACCCGCAATAATACCCAAAATACTTCTCTTTTAAAGTTTTATATACACCTCTTGGCAGATATATTTTCTTTCCTGTATTAAGGCATATATCCTGTGAATTAAGGCTGTCAACATATTCCAGGTTAATAATATAAGCAGCCCCTGCCCTTACAAATTCCTGGTAACAGGACAACATCGCATAAATCTCTGCCATAGTCATATGCAGCAGAAGTTTTGTGCCGTCTGCAAGGTAAAGGTTCTGCGTTTTTTTCTGTGCTTCACAATATACAATATCATTTACCAGGATACGCTGTATCCTTCCATCTGCCCTTAACAGGATATATTTCCTGCGTTTACACGATATATCTTCTAAGACCATGTCAAGCACATCAAAAAGCGCCCCCTCCTGTACTGGCTTTACAAGATACTGCATGGCACCTACACCAAATGCATCAAGTGCATGTTCCTTTGATGCAGTCAGGAAAACAATCCTGCTCTTATTTCCCATATCACGCAGCTCCTTTGCTGCCTCAGTACCAGTTTTATCTGGCATATAGATATCCATCAATATTAAATCCGGCATATAGTTTTCTTTTCTTACCTTATAAAGAAGACCTTCTGCACTTCCAAAACATTCTATTGTAAAATCCAGCCATTTGCGTTCTTTATTGTAACTTTCCAGCATCCCCCCTGTTTTTTGAATTTCCTCTGCTTCATCATCACAAAGTGCTATCAGATACATTGCCTGAATTCCTCCATAATCAGTGTGGTATATTCATAATAAGGCGGAATACAAAAACACCATTATCATTCTTAAAATCATATTCACCGCCGTATTTTTCTGCTGTCTTTATAATGCTTGACACACCTATGCCGCCTGTAAATTCAGGCTTTGGCTGCCCATGCATAATCTCTGTTTCCTTGCGGCATGTATTGCTGCAGCAGATAACAAGCTTGTTATTTTTCCTTTTAATTAAAATATGTATAAAACATTCCTGTTCTCCATGTTTCAGTACCTCCATACATCCATAAATTGCATTTTCATAAGCATTTGAAAGTATTGTTACAAGGTCAATATTGGGTATTGGGAAATTTCTCTCCAGCCCTGCTTCTATTGTAACTTTTATATTTTCTTTCTCTGCTTTCCTTGTGTATGCAGAAAGAATATTATTTACTGCTGTATTGGCACATATAACTTTTTGCCCGCTTTTATCTATTATTTTATCATAATCCTGCAGATATTTTAACAGTTCTTCATATTGTTTCCTGTACACAAATTCTGTAATAACAGTATTATGGTGTCTTATATCATGGTATATCCTCCTGCTTGACGCAACAGATTCTTCCAGAAGCTCTAACTGGCGCTCTAAAAGCCTGTGGTTCATCTGCATAAGCTGGTTCTCCTTCTGGTATTCCTGTTCTTTGCCAATATGCAAATAAAGCCTGTATATAAGGACCTGCAGTATGCCTGTAAGGAAAAAATTCATAATAATCTGGAAAAGGCGGTAAACCGTATGTTCCATCCTGCCCGGGTTTAAAATATACCCTATTCCGAATACCAGGCTCATTATCATAATAGCAGCACTGAATTTATCCAGTTCTTCCTCAACATAAATACTAAACTTTTTGATAGATTCCTTCAAATATTTATTCATAAAATATGATATGGTAATAATTATTATAATACGTACAATTATATCTGCCCACACATTTCCATTGAAAAAAATAACTGAAATTTCTATCCCGCCAATTAAAAATACTGCCAGCAGGTAAAAAATAAGAGCAAGTTTGTATATTGACAGAAAAACAGGGTCATCAGCCATAAATATGGCAAATAAAGAAAAACAGATATATGATACAAACGCCACCATTCTTATACAGTTTTCCCGGTCTGCCACGTACCATATACATAACATGGCAGCCATAACAATATTAAAACCTGCACATGCTGGTATCATAACCCTTATACCAAAACGTGGTGTGCTTATCATAAAATAAAATATGGTTACGGCAGCAATACTTAACATAAACCTTATCAAGGCTATAAGTACAGAACCTCCTAACACCATTTCCACCTGCTTTCATTATATAATCTATTATACCTCTTTATCTATTTTTATTTCTATAATTATTTTTTTATAATTATAGCAAAAACAGGATTAAAAGTTTATACCTCCGGCACAATATGCACTTTTTAAGGTATGTTTTGTTACTATGTTTTACCAGGCTTGACAATTTCCCATTTCACCGTTAAAATATTTAGTGTTGTACATAAACAATAGATTTATTTGAATGGAGTGATTATTTGGATTCTAGTGACGCGTCGAGGATAGCAATATTACTGGTCCTGCTGCTGCTCTCTGCTTTTTTTTCATCAGCAGAGACATGTCTTACAACTGTTAGTAAAATGCGCATAAAGTCTATGGCAGATGAAGGTATAAAAAATGCCTCCATTGTCCTTAAGCTGGTTGAAAACCCTACCAAGCTTTTAAGTACAATACTTATAGGCAATAATATAGTGAACCTCTCTGCATCTTCACTTACCACCTCATTTGCCATAGGGCTCGCAAAGAAAGCCGGCCTTACAACAATGGAAAGCATGGTTACAGGGCTTGCAACGGGGATACTTACTATACTTGTAATTATATTTGGTGAAATAGTGCCAAAGTCATTTGCATCAATGAACAGTGAAAAGCTGGCACTTATATATGCAAAACCCGTATATACTCTTACAAATATACTGTACCCGCTTTCCTTCCTGTTTGACAAGCTTTCGGGTGCACTTATGGGCCTTTTCCAGACAGATGGTGAAGAACGTCCTGCAATTACAGAGAATGAACTTCGTACAATACTTGATTTAAGCCATGAAGAAGGTGTAATTGAAACAGTAGAAAGGAAAATGATTACTAATGTTGTAGATTTTGGCGACTCCCTTGCAAAGGATGTAATGGTGCCCAAAATGGATGTAGAATTTGCCAGTGTAGACCTGTCATATGATGAACTTATGGAATGTTATTCCAAAGAAAAATATTCACGTATGCCGGTATACAATGACAGCCGGGATAACATACTTGGAATAGTGAACCTTAAAGATGTATTCTTTTACCACGGTTCCAAAGAAGAGTTCCATATTAATGATGTAATGAGGGAAGCTTATTTTACTTATGAGTATAAGAAGATATCTGAACTGTTTTTTGAAATGAAAAAGGATTCTATAACAATGGCAATAGTCCTTGATGAATATGGTTCAACTTCCGGGATACTTACTATGGAAGATTTAATTGAAGAAATAGTTGGTGATATCCGTGATGAATATGATTCTAATGAAGAAGATGAGATTACAAAAATTGATAATGAAAATTATATCCTTCTTGGAATTGCAAAACTTGATGATATTGATGAGGCACTTGGGATAAAAATACAATCTGAAGATTATGATTCCATAGCCGGCCATATTATTAACCTGCTTGGGCATTTTCCTGGTGCAGGGGAGTCAGCCGAAGATGAATATGCAAAGTATACTGTTATTGAATCATCTAAAACACGCATAGAAAAGGTTAAACTCCAGCTGCTTCCAAGGGAAGAAAATGATGAAGATGAACATAAACATGAAAATGAAGAAGAAAATACCGAAGAATAAATATTAAAATATCAAAAGGATAATACATTGTTTTATGTTGTATTATCCTTTTATTAATTATGAAATATTATCTGGCCTGCAATCCTCATATATGCATTTCTCCACTTTCATGCCTGCCAGCCTGTCAATGGCACCACCACTGTATTCTGATACACATCTCCTGAATATGCAGTTCTTTATATTACCCCGCCTGCCATACATCTGTATGCCTGCACCGCTTTTTGCACGGCAGTTTATAAACACGCATCTTTCTATATTGCCTCCCTGGCTGTATATTGCACCTTTCTGGCAGAAATTAAATATGCATCCGGATATCTCTGGCTGGTAGGCATTATAAACTGCCCTGCCGCCGTCCATATTACGGAAAAGTGACTTTGTTATACTTATACGTGTATTCAATAAATTAACCCCGCCCGTCTTTAACATCCCGTCAAGTTCACAATGGTTTATACTGCACTCTTTGGCATTATCAAGGTATATCATGTCACCACCTTCAAGATGGTTTGATACAATTTTGGCATTTTCAATTATAAGGCGTCCAGAACAGCGCAAAGGGTAATTAAGGTAAATATTTGCATTTTCAATTACCAGTTTCCCGCTTATTCCTACAGAAACAGGGCAGTCAATTATTGTAGATACCCCGATATGGTATTCATCTTTAATTAAAAAATCCCTTTGTGATGCCATGTGCTGTACTATTTCAGCGCCTGACGGGTGGCAGTCCGAATACTCCAGTTTAACAGCATTCCCCTCCATTGTACCCGAATAATATACTGCTGCGCCATACTCTGCTACATTGCACCTTGTAAAACTGCATCCTGATATAATAGTCCCGTTTGTGCCATAAACTGCCCCGCCACGCTTTGCCTCACAGTCATGGAAACGGCAGTTTTTTATAACTGCCTTCCCGCCCCTTGCCATAACTGCCCCGCCGTCTTCTGGTGAGTAACATTCATAAAAACCTGTGCCTGTTACCAAAAGCTCCTTTCCCCAGAAACGCACCGCTGCGCCTCTTGAAGTACGGTAGATATTTGAATTTTCTATAATTACTGTGCCTTCCTCCGCCCTTATAAACATCCCGTAATTACGGCAGTCAGCCTCTACAGAAGAAAGTTCTGCCCTGCTGCCTGCTGCCTGTAAATTTATACATGCCCTGTGGCTGCCTGATTTACGTACAATCTTAGAATTATTTATAACAAGGCAGCCGCCATTAAGAAGTATATTGCCAAATATCCTTACAACCGCATTGTCTATAACAAGCCTCATCCCTTTATTTAAAACAATATCTTCATAAATATTGCATCTGTCAATAATCCTGTAATCCTTCTTTTCATCAAGTATCTTCTGGGTAAAATCAACTGTTTCCGTAAGCTGCATTATATAATATTTTAAATCTGTAATCCCTATGCCAGGAACCCTTTCTTCAATTAAAGATGCAAACCTCTGGCATTCCTTTATATCCTCACTATACGCATATGTAGTAAACCTTTGCAGCAGGTTCAGCCTTTCACTTGCCACACCAAGCATCCTGGCAAAAAGTTCTATGGACCTGCTGCTGTCCTCTTCTATATCCCCGTCATTTATTGAAACATTGACCAAATCCATTATAAAAAAAGCACGTTCCCTGTCGGACTTAAGATTATCAAGCAGGCATCCAGTAACCGCTGCCTTATCCCCTGATGTACGCAGTGCCCATGCAAAATCAGAAGAATCCAGCTTAAACCCGGACTGGACAAGGCGTTCAAGTTCATAATTATTAAGAAGCCCTGTTTTCTTAACAAGCTGTGCCTGGAGTATAAGGGCGGCAATGTACATAACCTTAAAATCCTTTGGCATTGTACATAATGGGTGTTCTGGTGTCATCCAGAGCTTGCGCCTCATATTAAACTTTGTAAGTGTATCTAAAATCATTTTGCCCCCCTTAACGCACCTTTAATTCTACATCGTCGTCATATACATTAAATATACATGTATCCTGTGGTATACAGCCATTACATTCACAGCCCTTTACATACTGCCCGAATTTCTGGTACTTAAAATATACTGCACCACCAAGATAATCTGCCCTGCACCTGTTAAAATTACATCTCTCAATCTTTACATTCCCTATAGATTCAGAATATACTGCCCCGCCATAATCTGCCGAAGCATCATTAAAACTGCACTGGCTAAGTACCATTCTGGCAGAACCGTAAATACCTATTGCCCCTGAAACATTACTATAAAACTCTGTATTCTCTATAATAGAAGAAAGCCCGTTAAAACTTACTGCCCTCTCCCCTTTAGTCCTTTTTATTTCGCTTCCGCTTATAATAAGCCGCCCTGCTTCCTGTTTAAGAAACCCGCATGCCTTGCCACAGTCTATAAATGAATCCTCAATATTTACAACTGCTGTTTCTTTAAAATCCATCCAGAACCCATTTCCGCATTCCTCTACCCTTATCCTTGCCCCATTTAAACGTATCCTTCCGCCAACAGTGCTTATAGAACCCTTCATGCTTACAAAAGCGCCATTAATAAGAAGCGAACCGCCACGTTCTACTGTAATATCCCCGTCAATTACTACAGGTTTGTCAAAAACCACAGTCTTTCCAGGCCCTATATTTATATCTTTGTAATGCTCTTCCATCTCAAATTCCGGGAAAAAGTATACAAGGGTCTGGTAACTTATATCATAGCCTTCATTCTTAAATTCCTTATAATATGTAACAGCTGCCTCCACATTCCTTTCCTGCGCAGCCTTATTAAACTTTTCAAAAAAACTGCACTCTGCATCTGAAAACCTGAAAACTTTTAAATAATTGCCAAGTATCCCACGGCAATAATCCTGTGACCACAAAGCAAGCCTGTAAAGCTTGTAAATATCAGCCATAAAACAATATTGTACTTCTTTGCTGTTAATCCTTTTAAAAAATTCTGAAATCCTGAAATCAAAATAATTATTAATATCAACTATTATCTGGTTTCTGCTTTTCTGTGAAATATATATGCTGTCAAGAACTGCCTCAAAAGAAGGCTGTAACTCCGTAACTGCCTTTAAATTGCCAACCGCCATAACACCAAGCCCATAACAGTACAGATACTTAAAGCCCTCATCCTGGTCTGCCATAGGGTGGCTTTTATATTCAAGTTCACTCTGCCGCTTTTTTAAATATTCAAGAATATCCATTTAATCCACCACCTTATTACCATAAATAACAGTAACTGCTGGAATTACATTATGGTTCATAATTGTTTATAATCCATTTAATCCTTTCCTTTGTTAATTGTACCAGCTTTCCATTATATACCTGGGGATACATAGAACCCCTTTCAAATTCACTGGCACTTTTTTCTGCTTTTTTATCCCTTTTCTTTATCCATGCAATTTCAGACTTTTTCAGTTCTTCCTTTTTTGATGTATTTAACTTATTATAAATCTTTTTATAAACATAATTTAATTCCTTATCCCACAGTTTATATTCCTTTGCAGACTGCCTGTTCATTACCAGCTGAGGGGCATCATATTTAAATTTCTTCTTGCATTTTTTCTCTAATTTCTTATAGCGTTCCATATAAACAGAACCTGTACCTGCCGTTACTGCTGTTACATTTCCAGCTAATAATGATATAACCATTATGCTTAAAATAAATAAAATTTTTCTGTTAGTTTTTGTATACATATTATCTCTCCATATGTTTTATTTTTATCTTAGATTTTATATAAGCCATTATTATATCCTGTCACTATAAAATAATTGTTTTATATAACTCTCCATATATTTAAAATCTGGAAAGGCTTTACCATCATTTAAAATTGCCGGCAACTTAATTATAGTATTTTTCATATTTTCTAAAACCCATTTTCTTCCATAGGAATACCTGTATTTCTCTTTCTTTAATATAGTACATATAAAAAGTGCAATAAACTTATTAAATTCCACACCGTTTTCCTTTTTAAAATACAGTACATTAACATCATCTGTTGCCCAGAAAGGCTCTGGCTGGTAAAATGCTTCCCCTACTGAACCATTATAGCTTAATGTAATTGTATTTCCATCATGGATTGGCGGCTGTCCTATATAATTTGCCAGCCCGTTATTAGAATCTGTTGCTCCTATATATGGAGTTTTACCCTCTGTCTGGTCTGCCTTTGTAAGCCTTTTGCCTTTTTTTATATCAAATATATCACCCAGAATAAATTCATGCCATTCATCTGTATTAATTTTCAGATAATTATTATTTTTCCGTACTTTTGTAGTAATAGGTTTACTATGTAATGATTTTATGTAATTTTCCATAAATGCAAAATCCGGTATATATCCTTCATCTGAATAAATACATTTATCATCTTGCTTAGGTATTTTATTTCCATATTTATCCATTTCATAACAGACAGGTAATTTAATGATTATATTCCTGCTATCTCCAACCCTGCATTGTCTGCCATATCTCCATTTATAATTTTCACTTTTATTTAATACTGAAACTATAAACAGTCCCATATATTGGTTCAATTTAAATTTAGGTACAAATATATTAACATCACTTGTTGCACAAAAATCATTTTTCTGGTAGAACGCTGTACATCCTACTTTACCAGCCACAATACAATTACCTTTAAAATCTGGTTCTAAATTAATATATCCACTTATTGCATTATTAACATTAGAAGCTGACACATAAGGAGTATTACCAGCTGAATACTCATTTTTATAATGGTATTTACCAGCATGGATATTAAAAAGTAATCTTATCTGGAACTCTTTCCATTCTTTTGTATTAAGATTCATAAACATTGCCCTCCTTAATAAGATATGCAAGGTAATCATTTATAGTTTTCTGGAAATCATCTTCTATAAGTTTTGAATAATCCGTTTTCATATATGCCTCACAAAGCCATTCATCCTTATATGTAACACAATGTTTAACTGACATTCCATCCTTAACTTCTTTTTCCCTGTACAGCCTTAACCACTCTTTTTTTATTTCTTTCCATTTACCATATGCATCTATCCTTCCAAGTTTTTTCCTTTTCACAAAACCATCATCTTTATAATATCCAAAAAATGTGGATACCTCTGGATTGTGTTTGTACCCTGCTTCCCATACCATAACACAGACATTGGTGGATGCCCCATTGCTATTAAAAATTTCATCTGGCATGGAAAATACAGCTTTTAATGTATTTTTCTTCATAAGCCTTTCCCTTACATCTTTAAATTTAGTACCAATAGCACAAGACATAGGGCAGACTACAGCAAGCAGCCCTCCCTGGCATAAAAGGTCCAGTTCCTGTTCTGCAAATTCAAGCTCGCAATGGTCTTTTTGTGAATATGGCGGATTTAATAAACCCTTATTTAATACAATCTGCTGGTTATTTGTATCCTTTAAATTACGGAATTTTGCAATAGTATCTTTATTAAAACAATCCCCATGCACAATATTTGATTTTCCGTCTTTTCTAATAATCATATTAGCCAGTGCCAGTGTATGTATATCTGAATCCTGTTCTATCCCATATAAATTGTTTTTTCTTATATATTCTATTTCTTCTGGTGTAGAAGCCTGTTTAAACATTTTTCCCATAGCAGTAACAAGAAAAGTACCAGACCCACAGCAGATATCAATAACTTTTGAATTTTTATCAATATCAATTACATCTGCCATAAATTCTGTTAAATGCGGTGGGGTAAGTACTATTCCAAGGGAATTGCCATCACCAGATGAATAACTTATAAATTCATGGTAAAATATCCCAAGTGCATCTATAGTGTTACCTACATAATCCATCATTGGCTTTATTTTCATTTCAAGCTGGTTTATATACCATCTAAGGGAATTATCTTCATTTAAAGGAGTATCTTTTAATTTTATTACCTGGTCAATTTCCCTGAATTTACTTTTTATCTCATGTACTTTTTTACTTTCAATTTCCCCATTATTAAGTACACTTTCTATTGCAGAACAACTGGCATTTAATAAGGATGAAAAACTTGTTAATTTATCATAATCGTTACAAAAAGCATCATCTTGTAATGCAATAAGAATACCTGCAACAAAAAGAGGTTTTAATTTTTCAGTCATTTTATTTATTCTCAATGACTCATGCATTCTAATAGCAGTCTGCCTGATTTCTTCAAGACTGTATGCTTTTTGGACTTTTTCCCCATTCACTAATTTCAGGTAATTTTCCGGTTCAAGAATAATATCCCTTGCTTTAACAAGTTCTGTATATGAATCCTGGTTCTTAACCCAGTAATACGCAGATGCTTTTAACGATAATATATCTGTACCACTTACAGCAACAGCAATTACATTAAATGAATTTTTTAAATACTTTGCATAATATAACACACCATCAACAGCAAAATCCCTTGGTCTGTTTAATTCAGGGCTTTCGTGCTTTTTAACTGAATTTTTACATTCAACTACAATAATAGTATTCAAATCTTTTTTTAATGTAATTATATATTCAGGTGCACCCTTTCCATTCCCTCTCTTTGAATAATCATTAACCAGACATTCTTTTGGTTTTCCACCTGCCATTTTTAATGCTTCATTTATTCCAGAAACAGGAGTAATTTCTCCCTGTATATATACATACCCGAATACATTTTCACCATATCCAGATATTTTCATCTCCCTTTCTGTCAGATTTTCAGTATGCCTTTCATTTTTCTGTTTATCTGGCATTTTAATAATTCTCCTTTCACTGCATTTTATACCTTATCAAATTGTTTTATTTATGGTATGGTTCACCATTGATTATCCTGTATGCCCTGTATACCTGTTCTAACAGTATTACCCTCATAAGCTGGTGGGGGAATGTCATTTCTGAAAAACTTAATTTACAGGCGGCCATATTTAATATACTATCATCAAGCCCTATTGAACCGCCTATTATAAAAATAATATGGCTTGTTCCGTTTATGCCAAGTTTGTTTATTTTATCTGCAAATCCTTCTGAAGATACCTGTTTCCCATTAATTGCAAGTGCGATTACATATGCATCACTTTTTATGTATTTTTCCAGCCGCACACCTTCCTTTGCACGTATTATGCTTTCTTCGGCGGCGCTTGCATTGTCAGGGGTTTTTTCATCAGCAACTTCTATTATTTCCAGCCTGCAGTACCTGCCCAGACGTTTTTTATACTCCTGTACTGCATTTTCAAAATACTTTTCTTTTATCTTTCCTACTGCTAATATTGTTATCTTCATAAATTACCTGCGGCTTCTTTCTCTGCCGTCCTTCTTAAAACTGTACCTTTATGCAGCCTTTCCGTGCTTTGGTATTCCTCACCAAGTGCAAGGCTTATACATAATGCCTTATCTATCTTGTTAAGGATTTCATCATCCAGATGGCATACCTTTTCACGCAGCCTTGATTTGTCAATAGTCCTTATTTGTTCAAGCAAGATTACTGAATCTTTAATTATATCATACTTTTTAACTTCAAGTGCAACATGTGTAGGCAGTTTTGCCTTATTCATTTTAGATGTAATTGCAGCACAGATTACTGTAGGGCTGTGCCTGTTACCCATATCATTCTGTATAACCAGTACAGGACGTATGCCTCCCTGTTCAGAGCCTACTACCGGCCGTAAATCAGCAAAAAATATATCTCCACGTCTAATATTCAAAACGTTCACGCTCCAATTCAATGTTTTCGAGAAGCAAACCGTCTTTTGCCGGTCTATATATGTATTTTTAATCTTCTCCTTCCTATCTTTTCCATATTTCCATATAAGTATTCGTAAACGTTTATATTTTTATCTTTAACTGGTTAATATTCCGGATAACAGTCCTTTGTTTTAATAACTTTCCCGTTCCTGTAATACACCCTTGGGACCCTTTTTCCTACATCACATACAAATTCATAATTAAATGAATGTGCCATTCCCGCTATTTCTTCTATGGAGATATACCCGTCACCGTCACGTCCTGCTAATGTTACAGTATCCCCCTCCTTTACACCGCCTATATCTGTTACATCTGCCATAAACTGGTCCATACAGACCCGTCCGAGTATTGGGGCACGTTTTCCGTGTATTAGCACATAACCTTTGCCCGAAAGCGACCGTGGATACCCGTCCGCATACCCCACTGGTATTGTTGCAATTTCTGTTTTCCTTGTTGTTGTAAATGTACCGCCATAGCTGATTTCTGAACCTGCTTCTACTGTTTTCACAAAAGATACATATGCTTTAAGCTCCATTGCCGGTATAAGCCCTAAACGCCCTTTTTCCACTTCATCTGAAGGATACATGCCATATAATGATATGCCATCCCGCACCATATCAAGGTTAGCTTCCTGCATTTCTATAATCCCTGCACTGTTTGAAATATGTTTTACTGGCAGTTTTATTCCTGCATCCTCAATACGTTTTACAAATGACATATAACGGTTGTACTGTATCAGGGACTTTGTTTTATCCTTCTCGTCCATTCTTGCAAAATGCGTAAAGCACCCGTCAATTGAAATGCCTGGAAGCTTTGCAATCTTTTTAATTATTCCAAAGCTTTCATCATCCTGTTTAAAACCAATGCGCCCCATTCCTGTATCAAGTGCAATATGTACATGTGCCTTTTTGCCGCATTTTACTGCTGTCCCTGACATTTTTTCTGCCATGCTGTACTGGAATACAGCCGTTGATATATTATAATCTATCATTGCTTTGTACTGTGGCTCCGGGGTAAACCCCAATATTAACACAGGCTTTGTAAAACCTGCCTGCCTCAGTTCAATGCCCTCTTCAAGTATTGCAACACCATATGCATCAACTATATTATCAAGCACACCTGCTGTTTCCACAGCACCATGCCCATAACCATCAGCCTTAACCACAGCCATAATCTTTGTACCAGGTTTTAGAAGCTTCTTTGCATTAACAACATTCTGGTATATTGCATCAAGGTTGATTTCTGCCTGTACCCTGTAATATTTCTTAATATTTTCCATTTTTATACCCCTTGGTATCCATTTATTTTCAGAATGGTAATATAAACTGTAGTTCCTCTATAATATCAGAAGCAAGCATAGAATACCTGTTCTTCTTTTCCGCATATGAATCTGCCGCCACACCATGTATACATACAGCAAGGCAGGCAGCCTCCATTGTTTCCATTCCCTGTGCAAGAAAACCTGCTATAATGCCACAAAGCACATCACCAGAACCACCTGTTGCAAGTGCATTATTTCCTGTTGTATTTATATAAATCCTGCTGCCATCTGACACAATAGTCCTTGCATCTTTTAAAACAACTATGCTGCCGCCCTTATGGCATGATGCATAATCTATTATATTTTCCTTAATATCATTTAAATCTGCACCTTTAAGCCTTGACATTTCCCTAAGGTGCGGTGTAATTATAAAATTATCCCCAAGATTATACATGCCTGTGCCAGTACCATCTGGCATAAGCAAAGGAAGCACATTTAATGCATCAGCATCCATTACAACTGGTTTGTCCTTTATCTTTAGCACCTCTGCTACAAGTTTCCTTGCATTGCCATCTGTCCCGATGCCAGGCCCTATGGCAATTACATCCGCCCAGTCTGTGCCATATGCTATGCCATCTTCATATGTGCCTGTTATTGCCTCTGGAAGATATGTCTTTAATATATTTATATTCTGTTCTGCTGTAGCAATCCTTACAATCCCGCACCCCGTCCTGTAAGCTGCTTTGGCAGCAAGGCAGCATGCCCCGCTCATCCCTGCAGAACCAGCAATAATAAAAACTTTGCCAAAGCTTCCTTTATTAGTCCGGACTCCCCTTTCTGGCATAAGGGATGGCAAATCTTCTTTTTTATAAGTATAAGCCTTTGGTGCAGTTTTTAATAATGCTTTAGCAGGAAAACCTATATCTGCCACAAACACTTTCCCGCTGTAGGCTGCCCCTGGAAATACTGCAATACCTCTTTTATTACTGCCAAATGTCACTGTATAACTGGCTTTAACTGCACATCCATATACCTGCCCGTTATCTGCATTTATGCCTGATGGTATATCAACTGCCACCACCTCTGAGGACTGTGAATTAATCCAGTTAATCCATTCTGCATATTCACCTTCGGTATTTCTTGATAATCCAATTCCAAATAATGCATCTATAATAATATTATATTCATTATCTCCTGGCTTTGTGATAAACCGGGTATTAAGGTTTTTTGCTATATTAACCTGTATTTCCATCTCTTTTGTTGCTTTAGCTTTACTGCCCACAAGAAAAACACTAACATCAAACCCGGCTTCCTTAAGTATCCTTGCACATGCAACGCCGTCACCGCCATTATTTCCCATGCCGCATACAGCAAGGATTTTAGCACCATTGCCAGCTATATCACGGACACATCCCGCAACAGCCATTGCCGCCTTTTCCATAAGCACAACAGACGGTATCCCAATCTCCTGTATAGATATCCTGTCAATTTCCGCAGCTTCAGCCTTATTTAATATATATTCCAAAAAAACACCTTCCTCCGGCCAAAATATTATAACCTTAATACTCTGTTACAACATAAGCTATAGCATTATCTTTTGTATCACTTAATGAAATATGGATATAATTTATTCCAAGGCTTTCTGCCCTTTCCTTTGCCCCGTTATGCAAAAGCACATATGGCACACCATCCACCCTGCGCAGTATTTCAATATCTGATGGCACAAAACCGGCAAAACCTGTTCCCAGTGCCTTTGCTACTGCTTCTTTACCAGCAAAATTACTTGCCGCCCTGCTTTTTCTTTCTGCTATAAGCTTCTGCTCTTCTTTTGTATAACATTTACCTAAAAATGATTCTTTCTGTATTGCCTTAAATACTCTTTCTGTTTCAACTATATCAGTTCCTATACCAGCAATCATTATATATTTCCTTTTTTATTTTCTTCAATATTGCCTTTCCATATCTTGTGGTTCCTGTCAAATATTTCCACCACCTGTGCACCTAATAAATTATGCATATATTTATACAGTTCTGTATTACGCATCTCCATATCCTGTTTCTCAAGGATTTTGTTTTTAAGCACATCCCTTGCTTCCTTTATCCATTCTTCAAGCTCCTCAATCTGCTCTGTATTGGAAGTAAGTTCAGCATAACACAGCTTCATTCCTTCAATTAAAAGTTCATTATTAGCAATCTCTATCTGGACAGGGAGCTCCTTTTCTATCTCTTCAGCCCTGCTTAGCTTATCATTAAGGTCCGCCATAAGCTTCTGGTTCTTCTCCTGCTTCTTGGCTTTCAGAAAGCTGTCAGGTTCACTCCCGTCAGTCATGTTATTTACAATATTGCTCATAATTGCCTTTTTCGCTTTTTCGTATTCCTTGATATCATTCGTATTCTTCCCCTGTTTTTTCAGAAGTTCATTAAGCTTCCTCTCACGGTTTTTAATTTCATCTGTCTTACGTTCTGCAGGAAAAAGTTCATGCCACCTGGCATCTAATACAAGCAGGGATACCTTTTTATTTTTAAGTGCCTGCATATACATATAATCTTCTTCACCAGCTTTTTTATTCTTTTTTCTACGCATACCATCCACTCCTTATACAATAATCTGCAGCCTGCCCAGCCTCCATGCCTGCATTTACTGCTACGGAAAACCCAAACTCCTTAAACACCGGGATATCACTGGCAGAATTGCCAAATACAGCAATATCTTCCGGTTTATACCCCATCTTATTACATATATGCATTATCCCTTCTTTTTTTCCTGCCATAATACTAATTATCTGGATACAGCCATCCTCAATAATTACATTAATATTTTCCTTTGCACAATAATCTTTATCCAGAAGACCAAGCCCCCCTGCCGCAGACGCCACCGCCATATCCCTTTTTTCATGTGGAATCCTGCCGTTAAACGAAAGGGTAATCTTGTAAACTGTATCTTCACTGGCATAAGTATATACAGAATAACCATATCTTCCTGCATTCTTCTTTAACATCCCTGTATCTTTATATTTTAAAGGAAATATTTTCTTATGTAAAGTACTTGTTTCGCCATGTATTATACAAATGCCCCCGTGCGCAAATGCACCGCCTGATATTATATCCTTTACAAGGGCAGTTTTTCTTATGGCATCCTTATATGGAAGTGAAGTTGCAAGAAATATCCTGCTATGCGCTGCAAGCCTGTATAAAAGTTCCTTTGTCCTGTCTGTAATTACATCTTCCCCATTGCATAATAATGTGCCATCCACATCAAAAAATACCGCCTTCTTATAATGTGGTATACGGAAAGCCGGGTAAGGGTTAAAGAAAACAAGTTCTGGTATCTGCTGGTTACAATAAGATAAATAACAGCTGCATTCCTTTCTTGTACATAAGTTGCCATCCTTTCCAGGAATACAGATATTGCACTGCTTAACAGAACCATCTGCTTCTACAAAAAGGCTGCCTGTACATTTACTGGCATCAGCCTTATAATGCCTGAGCCCTGTTTCAAAATACTCATCAATTTCTGTAAACTCTTTTATCTCCTCTTTTGTATACCTGCGTCCCATGCCATCCATTTTGTTCACCCAAAGATACACATTATCTGGAAGATGTTCCCTGATATAGCGTATGCTTTCTGCTTGTGACGGGACACCTACTGTACCAGCACAATATAGAATGCCATACGAAGAAAGCTTCCGGCACTGCCCTAAAAACTGCTTCTCTGTAACCATCTGGGGATGGAAAGTACACCATAACCTTAACTTTCCTAAATCACCATTATTTTCTTCAAACACCCTTACCATACAATCTATATTAAAAGACAGGTTTGTCTGGATACCCGCTGCCTCAATATAACTGCTGCATGACAGGCGTGCAAGTTCCCTCCAGTAATACTTATGTACCATTGCTTCGCCATATGGCACAATCTGCACAGCACATTTTTCTTTATCTTCCTCTGTTTTTTCCATAAGGCTGCTAACAAACCTTGTAAGACACTCTTCATCTTTGGCAAGTTCTTCCCTGTTTGCATACGGCCTCTTGGAAAACGGACAATAAATGCATGAATAATTGCATGAATACAGGCATCCCCTGTAATACCACTGGTGTATGCCATTATATTGTTTGATATTTTTCATATGCTTTTCCTTATACTCACGAACGATTAGATTT
>DKYP01000078.1:2194-7023 GCA_002499945.1 Lachnoclostridium sp. UBA7097 | reverse complement strand
GTAACTGATATGAGCGGGATGTTTGAGAGTTGTAGCAGTTTAACAAGCCTTGATTTAACACCTCTTAATACTGGTAATGTAACTGATATGAGCTGGATGTTTTCTGATTGCAGCAGTTTAACAAACCTTAATTTAACACCTCTTAATACTGGTAATGTAACTAATATGAGCGGGATGTTTTATGTTTGCAGTAGTTTAACAAGCCTTGATTTAACACCTCTTAATACTGGTAATGTAGGTGATATGAGCTGGATGTTTTCTGATTGCAGCAGTTTAACAAGCCTTAATTTAACACCTCTTAATACTGGTAATGTAACTAATATGAGTGTGATGTTTCAGAAGTGTAGCAGTTTAACAAGCCTTGATTTAACACCTCTTGATACTGATAATGTAACCAATATGAGCTATATGTTTGGTGGTTGCAGTGCTCTAACAAGTCTTGATTTAACACCTCTTGATACTGGTAATGTAACTGATATGGAAGCGATGTTTAGTGGTTGCAGTGCTCTAACAAGCCTTGATTTAACACCTCTTGATACTGGTAATGTAACTGATATGGGAGCGATGTTTAGTGGTTGTAGTGGTTTAACAAGCCTTGATTTAACACCTCTTGATACTGGTAATGTAACTGATATGAGCTGGATGTTTGGTGTTTGTTGCAGTTTAACAAACCTTGACTTAACACCTCTTGATACTGGTAATGTAACTGATATGAGTGTGATGTTTAGTGGTTGCAGCAGTTTAACAAGTCTCGATATAAGTAATCTTGATATTCGCAAATTAAAGTATTATTACAATCTTGATTTTAATGGTTTAGACTCTTTGGAAAGACTTAATTTTTTTGCAGATTCTCCTGTAGAATATATCCTTCCTTGTCCTGAGGGCTATTATTGGGTTAATGATAATCGGGAAACTGTTACCAAAACAGATAAAGATGTGATAAGGAAAGTTTCTTATTTCAGAATTAGGAATGGCGAACCTCCTGTTATACCAATACCTGTTCCGGATGATAATATCAATATTGGTATTTATGCAGATAGTTCCTGTGTTTCCCCTGCCTCTATTTCTGCCCGCACACTTTTTGTTTATGGTGGCAATGTTAAGCAGGCTGATAATAGCAGGATTAATTATAATACCAGAGTTTATTATACTAAGTTGCAAGCTTCTGATATTGTAACTGTAAATAGCAAAGGCAAAACTATTACTAAGAAGGGTAAGCTTGTTGTTGGTATTACAAGTACAAGTAAAAAACCTTCCCTTGTAAATGGAAAGATTAGTAAAGATACCTCTGCTTCTAAGATTGCAAAGGCTTCTATAAGTAAAGGAAAAATCAAGGTTACTGCACAGAAAGAACCAGGTGTGGTTTATTTATGGGTAATGGATACTGGTGATTCCAGGGCTTATGCGTGTGCAAAGATTGTTATTAAAGCCGCACCGTCTAAGTTACAGGTTTTTGCAAAACCAAGCAGTGGTCCAGCTTTTTCTGCTGATAAAAAGAATCTTTATAAAAAGGATGTAATTGAACTTGGTGATTCTATAAAGATTTATGTTTACCCAACTTACAAGCAGAACGGGCAGTTCAAGGAAACAAAGGATGCTTCTTATTCTGCAAGTATTAATAGTGCTGCTGCCAGTTATTTTACGGTTACACAGGATACGGATAACCCATGCTGTTTTATTGTGACTGCTAACGGGCTGAAGAATAATAAAAAGACTGCTGGCAAGATTACTATTAAGTGCAATGAAAATGGCAAAAAGACTGTGTTTACTGCCTATGCCGTAAATGGTGTACAAAATATTTCTTTCAATTCTGTAAATGGCATGGCAGAAGATGCAGGAACAGTATCAGGCAGTGCTGTTGTTTCATATACAATTGCCAGGTCTGATACAGATAAAAAAACAGGAAGCTTTGTTATTTCTGCAAGCAAGAAAAATGACAGCTTTAATACCACAGATAAAGTAAGGATATATGCTATGGGAAGTGAGAACGGCTTTGACAAGGCAATGATGGAAAAAGGTAAAGTAAAAATTACATCCAAACCATCTGGCAGCCAGAAGAAACTTACGGCTAAACTTAATAAAGATAAGAAGACTGTTACGGTTACAGCAGCTAAAAAAGTTCCAGCAGGGACTACTACATATTATCTTATAATGTATAATAATAAAGAAAATGCAGGATATAAGGTTGTAAAGATTACCACAGTATAGGAAAGAACCTGGAATTATAAAACACAGTTTTTAAATAATGGACAATGCCACTATATTTATATATTTTGTGGCTTTGTCCATTATTATATTAAAGTTAAATTTAAGTTTCCCAGAATTTATTCTACAACTATAGTTTTCTTAATATTTTTAACTTTTCCTCCAGCTAATTTTATCTTTACAGTAATCTGTGCTTCTCCTTTTTCTTTTGCAGTTATTGTACCATCTTTTGATACTGTAACTTTATCTGGTGCAGAGGATTTATATGTAACAACTGCTGCCTGTTTTCCATAAGGTACGCTGCTCTTTACGCCTGGTTTTAAAACAAGCCCTGTGCCAAGTACAGTTTCCACTTTTGTTTTGCTTCCTTTTTTAATAGAAGCATCTTTAATTGAAACTGTTGTACTGCCAATAAGTGTAACGACATTTTTACCGCTTAATTCTTTATCTGTAATAATATAAGTATTTCCGCTAAAACCTTCAATGGCAGCTTCACCTTCTTTAATAACAGGTCTTTGGCTGTTTGGAATTTCTTCAAGTTTTCCTGTTTTTTCATTGTAACGGTATGCATATACCGTATCCCCTGTTTTTGCAGATGGAATTATTACAGGTGTTGTTACTTTTATGCCGCCTTTTGTATTATTAGTGGCAATTGTTACAGTATAAGAATTATCTTCCCCTGTTTTATTTGAAGCTAAAATCTTATTTACTTTTTCGCTGCTGCTATTTTCCATTTCGGAAACCTTGCCGGTTTTTACCAGTACATTAATGTCTTTATCCATTTTCTTAAGTTCACTCTGTGGTATAGTTACTGTATAGGACTTTGAAGGGTCAGCGTCCTGGATTTTAACAACGAGCTTTTTGCTGCTTTCCCTGGCGCTTTCTATGCTTTCTTTTTTAACTTCTACTTTGCCTATACTGACACCATCTGTATCTGGTACTGCAATTTTAACCAGTGTCTTAGGTGCAAGCTTGTCTTTGGCAATGTCAACTGTAACTTTTTCAACATAAATATCTACGCTGCTAATGCCCGCATCTTTTACTTTCTGCATATAAATCCCAGGTATTATTGTTTTGGCAGAATACTGGCTGTCTGTATCAGAAGTTCCTGTATAAATGGATGCACTGGCACTTATCCTTTTTCCATCTGCACCAGATACTATTTCTGTTACAAGGACAGAGGATGTGTCTTTGCTAGTTACTTTTTCTGTAACTGTTGTTTTATCATTACCAGCATTTGTAGTAATCTCTGTAACTGTACCTGCAGCCTCATCAGTTTTAACTTCGGTTGTAATTCCTGGTGCTGGTGTAATAGTACCTCCTGGTGTGCCTGCGGCAAGTTTGGCTGTACCAAATACTGCTGGCTGTGCATAGCCCATTCCTGAAGCATCATACCAGTTAATTGTAGATACACGCTTTCCAGAAGCATCTGCATCATTTATCTGGAAATCAACACCTATAAGGTTATTTTCTGCACCCTTTACTGTATTGAATTTAATCTTTGCTTCTACAATATAGCCGTCTGCTGTCTTCTTTGTTGCGCTCTGGATATTGGAATCATTGCAGTTCTGCCCGTTAAAGCTTAACGCATTTTCATAATTAATCCTGTACTGGCAGTCGTCTGCTTCATAGCTTCCAGTCTTTCCATTATTTTCATCTACAAATATTTCAAATGAATCCTGTTCCCAGGCGTCTGCATTATCCTTGTTGAGAACTGGGTCTTTAATCTCGGCAAGCACATAGAGGGCGTCTTCACTCCACATGGATTTTACAGTACCTGTTGTAGATGAAGATTTATTGGAATTTACTGTAAGGTTATGTGCTGTTATATCATTCCATGCACTGTCAATCTCACCATTAATATTTGCAGAACCTTTATTAATTACCATAAATGGCTTTAATGTCAATGTGCCATAATATTTGCTTCTCTCTGCCTGCTTCATATCAGTATCATTCCAGCATTCTTTAGTACCTGCTGTAGCATCAGACACAACGGCGTCAATGCCAATCTGTGCATTTGCTGCTTTGCCAGGAACTGCAATTTCCTTTTCTGCCACATAGCCGCCATCTGCCTCTGTGGCTTCGCTCCTTTTTATAGTTATGACTTCTGTACCATCTGTATTATCTGCCTTGGCATTATTCTTGTCAAGATATATTGTTACATTATCATCTGCATCAGAAGTTGAATCCTTTACAGTTACCTGTACATAAAGCTTTTCATTGCTCCATAAAAGCTTCATTGAAGAATTATTGCCAATTTTTACTGGTGATGCAAGTGTCCAGTCTTTATCACTGCTTTCTACTACATTTTCTTCTTTAATATATGGTGAGAGCCTTGAAGGGTCAATAAGCCCCCAGTATGCCGGTTTTGCTTTAAGGTTTTCATCAAACAGAAGTGGCATATTATGCCTTCCCTGTGAAAATTCATCAGAAATTAACCATGAATCATCATCTGCAACACCCCAGAATACTATTGCTGTAATATTAGCGCCATCATCTTTTGCTTTCAGCATTGTATCAATAAATTCTTTATAACGGTATGCCTGTTTTACCAGTTCTGCTTCTTTCTGTGCATTGCTTCCGTCATAGCTTTTGCTTGCAAGCATATCAAGCTCTGTAATCTG
>DKYP01000078.1:0-1924 GCA_002499945.1 Lachnoclostridium sp. UBA7097 | reverse complement strand
AAGCATATCAAGCTCTGTAATCTGTACTTCATCTGTATGTCTGCTATACTCCATAATTGCATTGTAAAGTTCTTCTGCACCCGGTGATTCCATTGAATAATGTGCCTGCATCCCTATACCATCAATTCTTCCGCCGCCTGCTTTTATTGCATCTGCAAGGTCACTGATGCACTTTACCTTTACAGGGTCTGTTTCACCATAATCATTGTAAAAAAGCTTAACATTTTTATCTACATATTTGCCTGCGTACTTAAACGCATTTATAATGTATTCATTGCTGTCTTTATAAATCTGGTGGTAATATGTTTCATTGCCGCCGTTATAAACCCTTAATCCGCCTTTTTCACCATCAGCAGGAATAATTGCTTCATTTACAACATCCCAGCAGTAAACAAGCCCTGGGTATTTCTCCTGTACATGCCCTGTAAATGCTTTTATATACTCCTCAAGCCTTGCATTCATAGCATCTTTGCTAAGGACTTTGCCATCTTTGTCTTTAAAGAAAAAGTCTGGTGTCTGTGAATGCCAGCAAAGCACATGGCCACGTATATGTATCTGGTCTTTTTCAGCCTTTCCCTTATTATAATCCCAGAAATACTGTAATATTTTATCTGGTGTAGTAAAATCAAGTTTTAAACTTCCATCATCATTAATGCCTTTAATAATATAATCAGGCTTCATTTCATTGCCAGCTGTCACACTGTTATAATGCTTCTGTACAAGTTCCATCTTATTAGCATTATTAAGTACACTTTCCTCTAATGCACCGCCAACTTTAAAATCATACTTAGGGTTCTTTCCTGAGAAGAAATCTTTTAAAGATGGGATATCCTTTTCTATTGATAAATCTGTCTTATCTTCTGTAATTGAAATATTATCAACATAGAATGAATTTTTACATGTTTCATCTGCTATTTTAAACTGTAATGTCTTAAGCTCACCATTCCAGTTTGCTGTAAAACTTCCTTTAATCTGGCGCCATTCATCCTTGGAAGCTGTAACTGTATTATTTGAAATCCCAAAACCGTCATAAGTATCTTCCCCGCCATTATCCCCTGTGGCATTTATTGTAAGCCCTGCTTTAACTGTTGACTCTGCTGTATATTCATCACCCAGTTTTACCCAGCAGCTGAAATTATACTTAGTATGGTTCTTTACTTTGTCTTTAATATCCTGTGCAAGTGAATTCCAGGTATCAGTCCTGTCTTTAACCTTTACATAACCGCCAGTGCTGTCATGTCCCCCGGAAGAAATAAATTCAAGCTTTGCATTATCAGCTGTTGTTGCAAACCAGCCCTCTGCATCCTTCTCAAAGGACGGGTTGTTTACAAGGTTTTTTGCCCCGTTCCCTGTTTCCTCTGCTGACACTTTAACAGTCCCTGTTACGCCTGGCGGCATAAAACTTCCCCCTGTTAAAGCCATTGCAGCACTTAATGTTGCACAAAATGCTTTTTTTAATGTTTGCTTATTTTTTAACATAAAACCCCTCCGCTTCTTATAATTTTACTCGTACTTTTATTATAATTGCTTTCTTTAAAACTTTATCCCACTTAATTATAGTAAAAACAAGTACAAATTATAGTAAAATAAATATATAGCATAAAAATAACAGGCAAAGCCATTATTATTATATTTTATGGCCTTGCCCGTTAATAAATCTTTTATTATCCTGCTGCGTTTACTTTACAACTATAGTCTTTTTAACGCTCTTAACCTTTCCGCCAGCTAATTTTATCTTTACAGTAATCTTTGCCTTTCCTTTGCCCTTTGCAGTAATTGTACCATCTTTTGACACTTTAACCTTCTTTGGTGCAGAAGACTTATATGTAACAACTGCTGCCTGCTTTCCATAAGGTGTACTGCTCTTTACACTTGGTTTTAAAACAAGCCCTGTGCCAAGCAATGTCATTTAGATAACGGTGTT
>DKYP01000094.1 GCA_002499945.1 Lachnoclostridium sp. UBA7097 | reverse complement strand
TTTACGCCTGTGGAGATAGTAGGTTACGAGGTCTGAGAAGCAGGAAGCCCATTGGCTTTAGACAATGGGTAGTTCACAATAAAGAGTTTATTTATAAAATTATTAAATTTACCAGTGGTACGATGTTTGGAATTTATTTACTAGAAAACATATTAGAAGCTGTTACAAATTTTATTTATATATGGCTATCGGCGTTTATGCCATCAATAATTGCATGTTTTATATGGATTTTAGTGACAATGTTTTTAGGAATTATTGTAGTTGGTGCAATTAAAAAAATTCCTAAAGTTAATAATATTTTATAAAATCAGTTCAAGTAATTAAAAGATAATTTATATAAAATTGACATAATAAAATACAAATTTTTATATTAAATTAAATGAAAAAGGTAATGTTTATATGGATAAATCATTATTTGCAAATCCAGCCACTGTTTCCTCCAGCCGTATTCTTTATACTCCTTCCTTGTTTGCACGCTCTTCTCTTTTGCACCTCCAGGAGGCAGGTACATTATCTGCTATGGCTGTACATAAATCATCACGTGAGAATTTGTTATCATATTTATTTTTTACAGTGGTTTCTGGTACAGGAATACTTACATATGAAGGGATTGAATATAAACTTAATACTAATGATTGTGTATTTATAGATTGTGAAAAACCTTATTCACATATAACATCAGAAAATCTTTGGAAGCTTAAATGGTGTCATTTTAATGGACCAGAGATGAAAAGTATTTATGATAAGTATAAACAGCGGGGTGGGCAGCCAGTATTTCTTTGTTCTTCTGACAATTATATTGTACTTTTAGATAATATTTATGAAACTGCAATATCTTCTTCTTATGTTAAGGATATGAGGATTAATTCTTTATTGTCGGATTTATTGGTTTATCTTATGGAAGATGCCTGGAATCCTGGAAATGCATTTTTAACAGATAAACAAAAGGAAATACAGAATATAAAATCTTTTCTTGATAATAAATATAACACCAAAATTACTTTGGACAGTTTATCAGCTAATTTCTTGATTGATAAGTTTTATTTGTGTGAACAGTTTAAAGAACAGTATGGTATTACAGTAAATGATTATTTAATTAATGTAAGGGTTACTGAGGCAAAAAAGCTTCTCCGTTTTACTAGCAAAACTATGGAAGAAATTGCAGATGCTATAGGAGTTAATGGGGCAGGTTACTTTAGCCGGCTTTTTAAAAAAGTGGAAGGCATAAGTCCAAGTGTCTTTAGAAAGATGTGGCAGTCATAGGTATAAAAATTTAGTAAAACCAGCCTGGTGTATTATTTATATTATTGTTTTTATTTTCATAATACACCAGCCTGGTTTTGTTGTGTATATATTAAATAAGTTCCATAAGGCTTTTTCTTATTTTCTGGACAGTTTCTATATCATTGCCTGTCTGGATTGAAATTTCTTCGTCTGATAAATTAGGATTTTTGGTAATAAAATAAGTAATTTTCATACCTTGTTTCATACCCTGCTCCCTGCCTTGTTCCCTGCCTTGTGCTATGCCTTGTGCCATACCTTGTGCCATACCTTTTTCAGTTGCCTTTTTTATCACTTTTTGTTCTATGTCTTCCATGTATGTTGTAAATTTTCCATCTATCATATTATTCACCTCTTCCATATTTTCTTTATCATAGTATAAATATTTATATAGTGTTCCTGTTACATTTAATAATTTATTATAATCTCCTCCGCTTATTAGTTTGTCGTCAAGTGCTTTTTGTAGTGATTCTTCAATGTTGTTTAACATTTCTTTAAATTCGCTGATATGTTTTTTACGGTTTTTGGATGCCATTGTTATTATGCTTCTCATTTTAAGCTGGTAAAGTGGTAAAAGCAGTACAAGTTTTTCTTCCATAATTTCAGTTATGCTTTTTGAAAAAAGCTGTATTACTGGTACTTTATAGCAGAATTCTTCCCCTGATGGCATTTTAAAGCGTATTGTATATTCTTCGGGAATGTTCTTGTTGTCCTGAAGGTAAATAACTTTGGTGTCAGCAAAGTGCAGTATGATTTCATTTTCTTTTTCAGACTTCGCTTTTTTTGCCTCCTCAAAGCAGTATTCAAATACCCTGAGTGCGATTGTTTCGTCTTTTTGCAACTGGAATTCCAGATGGTACTTATCTTTTTCTATGGAAATAATAAAGTCTGCAAAAAGTTTTTTGGTTTCATTCTGGATAAATTCTGTGGAAAGGAATGACAGCCTGCTGTTTCCAGGGTAATTTTTCTTAAAAAGCCCATTTATAAAGTTTATAATGGATTTGTGGGACATGTTCATTATTGTTTTGCATGCCCAGTCAAAAACCTGGCTGTATTGCGGTCCGTTTGTTTGTTCTGTATTTTTGGTATTTTCTGTATTGGTGTTCATGTTTTTGTCCTTTTTTAATTATAATTTATATTTTTGTATACGTCAACTTTTGCATTTGTTTTTTTATGATATATGAAGATGTGCTATTAAAGATACTATTTAATTATAGTTTATATTGGAGCGTTTGTCAATTTATAAGTTTTAATTTTTGCAAAATTGTGGTTTTTTTGCTGTCTGGAACTTTTGGCAGCTGTTTTTTAAAAACCCAAGATAGTGCAAATATTCCCCAAGATAGTGAATTCAATTAAAGGTTTTATATTGTTAAAATTGTATTTATCAGAAATAGAAACAGGGGGAATTTTTATGGCAAAGAAAGCGCTTATTACTGGTGTGACAGGACAGGATGGTTCTTATCTTGCGGAGTTTTTACTTGATAAGGGTTATGAAGTATATGGAATGATAAGAAGGTCGTCTGTTGATTTCAGGGAACGCATTTCACATCTTGAGGGAACGTCTGGTTTTCATCTTAAATTTGGGGATTTGGGCGATTCTATTAGTCTTGTTAAGTTAATTGGTGAAATAAGGCCTGACGAAATTTATAATCTGGCAGCACAGAGCCATGTACAGGTTTCTTTTGATGTGCCTGAATATACGGCGGATGTTGTTGCAACGGGTGTTTTACGGGTGCTTGAAGCTGTGCGTGTATGCGGGCTTGAAAAGACATGCAGGATTTACCAGGCTTCTACTTCGGAGCTTTATGGAAAGGTTGAGGAAGTGCCGCAGAGTGAAACAACGCCGTTCCACCCTTACAGCCCTTATGCGGTTGCAAAGCAGTATGGTTTCTGGATTGTGAAGGAGTACAGGGAAGCTTACAATATGTTCTGCTGTTCAGGGATTTTGTTTAACCATGAGTCAGAACGGCGTGGTGAAACTTTTGTGACACGTAAGATTACACTTGCTGCTGCAAGAATTGCACAGGGAAAGCAGGACAAGCTTTATCTGGGCAATTTGTCATCACTGCGTGACTGGGGATATGCTAAAGATTATGTTGAGTGTATGTGGCTGATTTTACAGAATGACAAGCCGGATGATTTTGTTATTGCGACAGGTGAACAACATTCTGTAAGGGAATTTGCCACAATTGCTTTCCGGTATGCAGGCATTAACCTTTTGTGGAAGGGTGAAGGAATGGATGAAAAAGGGATTGACCAGGCAACTGGGAAGGTAATTGTGGAAGTAAGCCCTGATTTTTACCGTCCTACTGATGTTGTAAATCTTCTGGGCGACCCTTCAAAGGCTAAGAAGGAGCTTGGCTGGAATCCTGTAAGGACAAGCTTTAAGGAACTGGTAAATATTATGGTAAAACATGATATGGAAAAGGTTGCTGTGGAGAGGGCAGAAGAGCATATCAGGCTTAATCTTGAAGAGTATCTTGAAAAAGGTGTGGTTAAGTAGTGCCTGGAATCCAGAAAGAAAATATTGTTATTATATATGGATGGTACAGAAAGAAGATATTGTTATTATGATGGATAAAAATGCAAAGATTTATGTGGCGGGACACAGGGGAATGGTTGGGTCTGCTATCTTAAGGGAGTTAAATAAACAAGGTTATAAAAATATTGTTACGAAAACACATAAGGAACTTGACCTTTGCCGGCAGGAGGACGTGGAGAAGTTTTTTGCAAAGGAAAAGCCGGAATATGTGTTCCTTGCAGCTGCTAAGGTTGGCGGCATTGCTGCTAACCAGGGGGCACTGGCGGATTTTATGTGGTTTAATATGGTTCTTGAAATGAATGTTATAAATTCTGCATGGAAGAATGGCTGTAAGAAGCTTGAATTTCTTGGAAGTTCCTGTATTTATCCAAGAATGGCTCCACAGCCTATGGCTGAAAGCTGCCTGCTTGAAGGTGCACTTGAAAAGACTAATGAGGCTTATGCACTGGCTAAGATTTCAGGGCTTAAATATTGTGAATTTTTAAACAGGCAGTATGGGACAGATTATATTTCTGTAATGCCTACTAACCTTTACGGGCCTAATGATAATTACCACCCGGAACATTCACATGTACTGCCAGCACTTATAAGGCGTTTCCATGAAGCTAAAATGGATGGGGCAGATGAAGTGGTGTGCTGGGGTGATGGCTCTCCTTTGCGTGAGTTTTTATATGTTGATGACCTGGCAAACCTTTGTGTTTTCCTTATGAATAATTATTCGGGAAATGAAACTGTAAATGCTGGTACTGGCAAAGAGATTTCCATTAAGGAACTGGCAGGACTTGTTGCAGGGGTTGTTGGTTATAAAGGGAAAATTGCCTGGGATACAAGTAAGCCGAACGGGACGCCAAGGAAGCTGCTTGATACCAGCAAGGCGGAAAAACTTGGCTGGAGGTATATGACAAAGCTTGAAGATGGTATACGGCTGGCTTATGAGGATTTCCTTAATAACCCGGTAAGGGCTGAAAGATAAATTAGTAATAAGAATCCGGGGGAGGGGGGTATAAATATGAATATTATTTTATTGTCCGGGGGTTCTGGCAAACGTCTGTGGCCGCTTTCTAATGATATAAGGTCAAAGCAGTTTATCAAGATTTTTAAGAAAGAGGATGGGACATATGAATCTATGCTGCAACGTGTTTACCGCCAGATTAAAAAGGCGGACGCAGATGCCAAAGTGACTATTGCAACATCAAAGGCACAGGTTTCTGCAATACATAACCAGCTTGGTGATGACGCCTGGATATCTGCTGAACCATGCAGAAGGGATACTTTTCCTGCTATTGCACTGGCTACAGCATATCTTACAGATGTTATGGGGGCAGGCCCGGAAGAACCTGTAGTGGTATGCCCTGTTGACCCTTATGTAGAAGATAATTATTTTGAAGCATTAAAAGAACTTTCATGCCAGGCTGGCAAGGGAGAAGCAAATCTGGTACTTATGGGTATTGAACCTTCTTATCCAAGTGAAAAGTATGGCTATATTATCCCAGAGGGAAATAAAGATATTGAATTTGTAAAAACATTTAAAGAAAAGCCGGACGCAGAAACTGCAGGCAGTTATATTAAGCAGGGGGCACTATGGAATGGTGGTGTATTTGCTTATAAATTAAAATATGTACTGGATAAAGCCCGTGAACTGGCAGGATATAAGAGTTACCAGGATTTATTTGAAAGATACAGTACACTTGGAAAAATTTCTTTTGATTATGCTGTAGTTGAGAAAGAGGATAAAATCCAGGTTATGAGGTTTGCTGGCAGCTGGAAGGATATAGGGACATGGAATACTTTAGCTGAGTCAATGGGTGAAAATGTTATTGGCAGGGGAATAATTGGTGATGCATGTTCGGGTGTGAATATTGTAAATGAGATGGATGTACCTGTACTTGCAATGGGTCTTAATAATATTATTATCTCTGCAAGCCCGGAGGGTATACTGGTATCTGATAAAGAGCATAGTTCATATATAAAACCTTATGTTGACAACATTGTACAGCAGGTTATGTTTGCAGAGAAGTCATGGGGAAGTTTCAGGGTACTTGATGTGGAAAGCGGAAGTATGGTTATTAAAGTAACACTGAATGCAGGGCACAGCATGAATTACCATAGCCATAAATACAGGGATGAGGCCTGGGTGGTTATAAGTGGTACAGGCAGGACTGTTGTTGATGGCATAGTGCAGAATGTCCAGGCTGGTGATGTTATTACTATGGCGGCGGGCTGCAGGCATACGGTTATTGCGGATACTGAATTAAAACTTGTTGAAGTACAGACTGGCAAAGATATTTCTGTATATGACAAGCAGAAATTCGCAAAGATTGTTTAAACGGATAAGTTGCATTTTATATTGACAATTATGCTAAGTAATATTAAACTTTTTATTGTATTTATATTATAAGAATTATCAGAATTGGTTTTTGCAGGCAGTTATGGTAAAAATAATGGCTGTATGCAATATTGGTTGCTTAGATATTATGGATAATAAATATTTTGAAAATGCATTATCAGGTTTTGCTTTTGACATGGCAGCTGGAAGTGCAATATGCCATCTTGCAGACAAGGGGTATACAGTAAAATATATAAAAGAAAAACTGGAATATCCTGTCCCGTTTGATAAAATCCAGAAAACTGTATGGGGATATCTTCTTGAGGAAAAAGTGATTCTTGTGGAAGAACCAGGCAAGGCATCTGTAAAAGATAAGATTGTATATATGGAAAAGCTTGGTAAATACGGGAGGAAAAGTTTTTGTGGAAAAGTTGTAACAGAGAAGGATTACAGCGGGATTTCATGGAAAGTGAAAGAGTATGGTTTGATGGGAAAAACAGGTTTTTCTAATTATATTGCGGAAAAATGTTTCCAGAATGGCAGAAACACAGCTTATGTTTCTTGTGATTTTGGAATAATAAAGAGAAAAAACCAGTGTGGTTATGAAAAAATCCTGTCTTTGCTTGACAGCCGCCAGAAAGAATACATTGAGGGACTGCCATGGCCGGACAGACGTGTTTACCACCAGGCAGACTTGCGTATGCAAGAGATAATAGGGACATTATATGAAAGAGGTTTATATACAGGCTGTTTTTATTTTATGGAACTAGGAGAAAAAATTGTGTTGCATATTTAGTATTTATATGTTAGAATATCTCCTGTTATTAGTTTTTTTAGATAATTGTGGTTATCAGTAAAGTATATATTATTAAAGGCTTTGAACATGCAGGCAGGTTTTGCCTGGCAAGGCATGCAGTTTATCTTTTAAGAGAGGGGGTGTCACCGGCTGTAAGCACCCTTAGGATATGTATGCTGGAATTTCACATGGGAGCTGCATTCCTGAAGGCTGGACCTGGCTGTGTAGGGAATGACGTTTTGCGGGCGTTATATGTATAATAAGAGTTTATGGCTGCCAGTATGTACAGCAGGAATTGTGCTGGCAGGCTGTAGGAAACAGGGTGGTACCGCGGAATTTACGTCCCTGCCGTTTATACGGCAGGGGCTTTTTTTCTTTTTTGCTTTAGGAAACATCCTGGATAAAAGAATAAGGCAGGAAATTTTTATCCTGCTTGGAAATGAGGTAAATTATGAAAGACAAATTAAAGAAAATCATGGACAATGCCATTGAACAGATTGATATGGCAGAACAGCTTGATAAGCTGAATGATATTAAGGTTGCCTTTTTAGGAAAGAAGGGTGAGCTTACTTCCCTGCTTAAATCTATGAAAGACCTTGCACCGGAGGAAAGGCCAAAGGCAGGGCAGATGGTAAATGAAGCCAGGGCAAGGATTGATGAGAAGCTTGAAACAAAGAAAAGGGAATTTGAGAAAGCACTTCTTGAAGAAAAGCTTGCAAGTGAGAAAATTGATATTACACTTCCAGGAACAAAGCTTGCAGAAGGACACCGCCATCCAAACAATATAACCCTTGAAGAAGTGGAAGATATATTTATTGGGATGGGCTACCAGGTTGTTGAAGGACCGGAGATTGAGAAAGATTATTATAACTTTGAAGCGTTAAATATTCCTGCAAACCACCCTGCCAAGGATGAACAGGATACATTTTATATTACACAGGATATTCTTCTGCGTACACAGACTTCTTCTGTGCAGGTGCATGAAATGGAGAAAGGAAAGCTTCCAATAAGGATGATAGCGCCAGGCAGGGTTTTCCGCTCTGATGAGATGGATGCAACACATTCGCCTACATTCCACCAGATAGAAGGGCTTGTGGTAGATAAAGGCATTACATTTGCAGACCTTAAAGGTACATTGCAGGAATTTGCCAAAAGGCTTTTTGGTGAAGATACAAGGATTAAATTCAGGCCCCACCATTTCCAGTTTACAGAGCCAAGTGCGGAAGTAGATGTTTCATGTTTTAAATGTGGCGGCAAGGGATGCCGTTTCTGTAAAGGCTCAGGCTGGGTTGAGATACTTGGCTGTGGCATGGTGCACCCGCATGTGCTTGAAATGAGCGGCATTGACCCGGAAGAATATTCAGGTTTTGCATTTGGTGTGGGGCTTGAACGTATTGCGCTATTTAAATATGAAATTGACGATATGAGGCTGTTATATGAAAATGATACACGTTTTCTTAAACAATTCTAATTATGGAGGGCTAAAATGGATACATCATTATCATGGATAAAGGCATATGTGCCAGACCTTGGATGCAGTGCACAGGAGTATACTGATGCAATGACATTATCTGGCACAAAGGTTGAGGGGTATAAGGAGTTTGACAAAAACCTTGATAAAATAATAGTTGGCAGAATTAATAAAATAGAAAAGCATCCTGATGCAGATAAACTTGTTGTATGCCAGGTGCAGATTGATGAAGAAGGAACAGAAGTACAGATTGTAACAGGTGCGCCAAATGTAAAAGAAGGGCAGAAAGTGCCAGTAGTCCTTGAAGGCGGGCATGTTGCAAGTTCACATAAGGACGGGGAATCAGAAGATGGTTTTAAGATTAAGAAGGGCAAACTGCGCGGAGTTGAGTCTTATGGAATGATGTGTTCCATAGAAGAACTTGGTTCTAATTCCAATATGTATCCTGATGCAGACCCTGATGGCATATATATTCTTAGTGACAACCCTGCATATGCTGGTGCAGAAATTGGTTCTGATGCAATAGGGCTCCTTGGGCTTCACGATGTTGTATTTGAATATGAGATTACATCAAACCGTGTTGACTGTTTTGGTGTACTAGGCATAGCACGTGAGGCAGCAGCGACATTTGGAAAGAAATTTGTACCTCCTGTAGTGGCAAAGACTGGCAATAATGAAGATGTCAATAATTATATTAAAGTAGAAGTGGAAAATCCAGAACTTTGTCCAAGGTATACAGCAAGGGTAGTGAAAAATATAAAACTTGCGCCTTCACCAGAATGGATGCAAAGACGCTTAGCATCTGTCGGTATAAGACCGATTAACAATATAGTTGACATTACAAATTATGTTATGGAAGAGTATGCACAGCCTATGCATGCATATGACCTTGATACTATTGAAGACAGGAAAATTGTAGTAAGGAAAGCAAATGCAGGTGAGAAATTCACAACACTTGACGGGCAGGAACGTGAGCTTGATGATACAATGCTTATGATTTGTGATGGCAAAAAACCTATAGGGCTTGCGGGTATTATGGGCGGCGAAAACTCCATGATTACAGATAATGTAACTACAATGCTTTTTGAAGCAGCAACATTTGACGGGACTAATATACGCCTTTCAGGCAAGAAACTGGGGATGCGCACAGATGCACAGGCTAAATTTGAAAAGGGGCTTGACCCAAATAATGCAATGGAAGCTATGGACCGTGCATGCCAGCTTGTGGAAGAACTTGGCGCAGGTGAAGTTGTAGGGGGCGCTGTTGACATTTACCCAGTTAAAAAAGAACCTGTAGTAATACCATATGATGCAGATAAAATTAATGCACTTCTTGGAACAGATATTCCAGAAGAAGAAATGACAGGGTATTTTGAAAAAATAGATTTAATAGTTGATAAAGAGGGAAAAACTGTTACAGTGCCTACATGGAGGCAGGATTTAGAGCGCCTTGCAGACCTTGCAGAAGAAGTTGCACGTTTCTATGGATATGATAAGATACCTGTAACACTTCCAAAAAGCACAGCAACAACAGGCGGGCTTACTGGTAAGCTTAAAATGGAAAAGATTGCAAGGACAACAGCTGAAGCATATGGTTTCTGTGAAGGAATGACATATTCATTTGAAAGCCCGAAAGTTTATGACAAACTCTGTCTTGATGAAGATGATATTTTAAGAAAAAGTATACGTATAAGCAATCCGCTTGGCGAGGATTACAGCGTAATGCGTACTTCAGCCCTTGGCGGCATGCTTTCATCACTTGCCAATAATTATAACAGAAGAAATAAAAATGTGCGCCTGTATGAAATAGCTAATATATATATTCCAAAGGAACTTCCATTAACAGAACTTCCAGATGAACGTACAATGCTGGCATTTGGAATGTATGGTGCTGGTGATTTCTTTACAATGAAAGGTGTAGTGGAGGCTGTCCTTAAAAAGCTTGGACTTGATGGTATAACAGAGTATAAGCCGGGCAGCAGGAAATATCTTCATCCGGGCAGGCAGGCAGATGTAATTTACAATGGAAAGGAAATTGCATATCTTGGGGAAGTGCATCCTGTAGTACAGAAAAACTTTGAAATTGGCGAAAGAACTTATATAGCAGTAATTGATTTAAAAACAGTAATGGAAATGCCTTCTTACACTGTTAAATATAAAGGTGTGCCTAAATTCCCGGCAATTACACGTGATATAAGCCTTAGTATGAGAAAAGATGTAACGGCGGGTGAAATTGAAGAAATTATAAGGAAAAGGGGCGGCAAAATCCTTGAGTCTTATGAACTTTTTGATATATATGAAGGTTCACAGATTCTTAAAGGTTACAAATCACTTGCATATAAAATAGTATTCAGGGCATCTGACAGGACACTTACTGATGAAGAAGCAGGAAAAGTAATGGATAAAATAATTTCATCACTTGCTGCAAAAGAAGTCACACTACGTCAGTAAATTTTACTTTACGAAAAATAAACATTGGTATATAATAAATAAAAGGCAGTGCTGGCAAAACCGGCGCTGTCAGTTTTTGTAGAAAGCAGGCAAAGTTTTAATTTGTGCTATTAAAAATAGCATGGGGGATTATTGTGAAGAAAAAGCATAAAAAAATAATCAGGTTTTTTTCATGGATTTTATTTGTTATATATTTAATTGTTATGGTTTACTTTTTATTTTTCAGCGAGCAGTTTGGAAGGATTCCAAAAGACACATACCATTATAACCTGGAACCACTGGCAGAAATTAAGAGATATATAAATTACAGCAAGGAAATCGGAAGTTTTAATGTTATAATCAATCTTTTTGGAAATGTTGCCTGTTTTATGCCATTTGGTTTTGTACTGCCAATTTTATCTAATAAACAGAGAAATATATTTAAAGTTACATTTTTAAGTTTTCTTTGTTCAGTGACAGTTGAATTTATACAGCTTGTTTCAAAACTTGGTTCATGTGATATAGATGATGTTATATTAAATACAACAGGAGGATTTCTTGGTTATATATTGTTTTGTATATGTATAGGGATTATGCATATATTTACAGAGAAAAAGAAGCATTAACCGCCAGGGCGGCATGGAGGATTAAATTGAGGAAAAAAGGACATAAGAAAGAAAAAGGGGAACTCCGTTTAACAGATAAAAGACATCCTATGTCTGGCATAGCTTCATCCATACTTGCTATAATTTCATTTGTTTCATTTGCTGCGGCATGTATTATATCAGGTCTGGATGCTGGCAATGCAGGGCTTGGTATAGGGCTTATAGGAGTATCATGTTTTCTGGTAAGCACCGCAGGGTTTATAATGGCATGGATAAGCCTTCACCAGGAAAATATAAGGCCATTATTTCCAACAATAGGCTCAGTGGCCAACGGGCTTCTTATAATACTTTATATGATATTATATATACTAGGGGTGTAAAGTGTTTTACAGGAAAGTAATACGGAGGGCTTTTATGGCAATAAATTTTTCAGAAGAAGATAAAGAAAAAATAAAAAATGATAAATCTGAAATTTATACAAAACGTACTGAAGAAACATATGCAGAATATGTTAAAAACCTTAAAGGACGTAAAAAGGGAAGGTATTTTGCAGATTATTATTTAAAATTTGTTATTACAGCAGTTGTTATAGCAGTAAGTGTTATGTATTTTATACATGATAAATCTTCAAAGCTGGATACAGTCCTGTCAGTTGCTATAGAGGGCGATGCAGTAAAAAGTGAACAGTTAGCCAGGTTTGCGGAAATTATAGAAGATGAATTAAACATTGATACAGAACATGAAAGAGTGGATATTTTCTGTGTTGCAGATGACGGGCAGTTACAGACACTTCTTTATACAGGAGGGGCAGATATTGTAATATCACCAGCAGAAAAGTTCCAGAAATGGGCAGAGGCAGGATGTTTTTCAGAACCAGAAAGCAAAGAAGAATTAATATTTTATAATGACTTTCCAGAAGAACAGAAATACTATTCAAAATATATAGATGAAGATACAGAAGGGCAGGATGGCGGCAAGTTGTACAACTATGGCATATATCTTACAGGGACAGATAAATATATAGAAGAACTTGGCGGTTATATACCTGGTCCAGTTGCAGGAATTTCTTCAACATCAGAAAATATTGATAATGCAGTTTCATTTTTAAGATATATGACAAGGGAATAAGGTAGAAGGTGTGTGCGTGGATTTACTGGACTTTTTATCATTGGTTTTATTTATTATTTTTGGAGGGATTGCAGGTTTTATAACGAATAAGATTGCAATCTCACATTTGTTTAAAAATATATATTTTTTTGGAAGGAAATTTAAACCGTTTAAATCTGTTATTGCAAGGACCAGAGATGAACTTGCAGAAAATATTTCTGGTCTGGTGGAAGAGAAGATTATTACACCTGAAAAAATGCTGGCGGCAGGGGAAAGAAACAAAATATTGCTTGATGAAGAAGTTAAAAAAATTTTATTAAAAGCCGGGAAATCAGAATCTTTAGGAAAGTCTGTTGCGGACTTTGACAAAGACGGATATTTTGAAAGGGCACTGGAAAAGACAACTGGTAAAATTATTTCAGATAATCTTACTTGCCTGGTTGAAGATGTTTTGTCTGTAATAAGCTTTGATGAATTAATTGATGAAGAAACAGTTTGTAATGTTTTAGGGCAGTTAATTCCAATATTTATTTCTGATGATAATTTTAATAAATGCCTGCTGGAATTTTTGGAAAATAACCAGCAGCTGGATTTTAAAACTTTATTAGGGGAAGAGATTTATTCTGGTGTAAAAGAAAGTTTTAATAATATTACAAAAGATGCACTGGATAATACAATCGCAAATGATATGCCGCAGATAATCAGGATAATTGAAAATATTATTTATGAGGGCGGATTTGAAAAGGATATAAAAGAACTGCTTTACCAGATATCAGAAAGGAAAGTAAACAGTTTATCTGGCAGTACCAGTAATGTTGATTTTAATAACAGCATATTAAACCTTATAAAAGATTTTATTGTTTCTGATGGTTTTAAAAATCTTATAAAAGATGGAAATACATCCCGGGTATTGTATGAGGGGCTGGCAGGTATTGATTTAAAGATGGAGGATATATTGCCTGATGGTTTCTGGGAAAGTATAAATACAGTCCTGCCTGGAAAGATAGATGAGATAGTGCCTGTAATCAGGGATTTTATCAATGAAAATGAAATTATTATCCTTGATGCTATTGATTCATCCTTAGAAAAGGCTATTGAAAAAGAAACTTCTGGCAGATGGCTTGCTAATAAAACCAGAAAACTTGCAAAAAATATAATTATAAAGCAAATATGGGATAAAACAGGTAGTGAATATAAGATTATAAAGAAGATTAATGATACAATTAAAGAAAAGTCTGATACTGAAATAAAGAAATCAGTTGTGGATTTTATAAATAGTAAATTCCGGTGTATGACAGTGGCAGAACTGGTTAATAACTTAACTGATAATGGGGAAAGTTCTGGCAAATATATAAAATTTATATATAAGATAGTGCGTAGGAATATTAATAAAACCAGTGATAATAAAATCCTGGCATCTATTTTTGATAAGATGGGAAATATTTCCTTATCTGTATTTTTATCAGAAAAAAATATTAATAATTTATATAATACTGGTAAAAATAAAGTGCTCCAGCTTGCTGGCAATAAAATTATGGAAAAAGAAACTGCTGGCAGGATAAGTGATAAAGTTACAGTTTTGTTTGACAAATACTGCGAAAAAAGTATTTATAGTTTTACCGGCGGAAATAATTTACATGTTAATATTGAAGCAAAAGGTATCTGTGATAAACTTACAGAGTTTATTATTGGTAATTTATACAGGAAACCTGTAAAAGATATCCTGGGAAAACAGGCTGTTGCAAAATTAGCTGGAAATATTGCAAATAAAACCAGAGGACTTATAAAAAAGCTGTACCATGAAAAAATCCGGGATATTTTATTATGGTTTTTTGGAAAAAAGGAGTCCAGAAGTTTTTTAAGCCGTGGCATTATAAAATTTCTTCCTGTTAAAAAGATGGTTAATAATGGTGTCAGGGAAATGGATACTGATGATTTATGCAATAAAATGAATGATTTCTTTGGAAGGGAACTGAAACCGCTGGAGAGAATGGGCATAGTAATGGGGGCAGTATTTGGAATAGCTGTCTGGGCTATACAGCACTATTGTTTTAAATCAGAAGTAAAAAATGCAGGTATGCTGTTATTGGATTTTAACGGAATCCTGCCATTTATTTTATCAATTTTAATATTTGCTTTAATAGGCATTATTACAAACTTTTTTGCTGTTTATTTTTTATTCCAGCCTTATGAGAAAAAGTTTGGCATGGAGTGGTTCCAGGGATATATATGCCGTGAGAAAAATAAGAAAAGGTGTGCTGACGGGATAGCTGTTTTTATTGATGATAATTTTCTGGGAAAAGAACTGGATTTAAAGAATATGCTCCAAAATAAAGTAAAATATTACAGCAGCAATAATTTTGCTATGGCAAGGAACCAGACAGAAAATAACAAGCAGAAAATAACAGACTGGATATGTAAAAAACTTAACTGCAATACAGAATCCATTGCAGACATGGCAGCTGGAAAGGTATATGGTTATGCCAGGGAAAATACATTAAATGAGGTTATTAGAAAAAATACTGGTGGAATTTTAAATTTTTCTGCCGGGCTTTTAGAAGGACATACAGATTATTTTGCCGGGCTTATAGCAGGAAAACTACCTAATATAAAACTGGGCAGTTTAATTGATGCTGGCAAAATTGCAGATAAATCGAGTGAAGAAATTATCCAATATATTGAAGAAAATATTTTTAATGAAGAATATGTTAAAGATATATTTAAAAAAATGGATGGCAGTTTTAACAGTTTAAAAAGCAGGAAAATTACAGATTTATTTAATGAAAATGACTTGTGCAGTTTAATTAATGGATTGGTTTTTTCAACGAAAGCAAAACTGCTTGTAGAAAAATTTTTAAACAATATTTTTGAAACCGGGTTTAACAAGACAGAAACACTAGGGACTGTTTTTGGCGGGGTGTTTAAAAAATTAGTAAATGATAATATAGATTTTATTTTTGATATAATAATATCTGAAATAAAGGAACGGATTAATATAGATGAATTAAGCCATGACATTGTGGAAGATATGAAAGAAAAGCAGAAATTACTTGAAAAAATTGGAGGATATTTTATTGATTTAGACAATCTTATCAAGGAAACGTTAATATTATTTTTTGAAAATGATTTTGACAGGCTTCTTAAAGAAAATGAGATAAAAATTAAAAATCTTTTTAGGGACAATGTTTTTGAAAAAATATTTAATACCAGGATTCCAGATATAATTAATGATAGTAATAAAATAAAACTGGACAGCCTTGTTAATAAGTTTTTTGAAAAGATACCAGAGCATAAAGATACTATTGAAGGCATGGTGGAAAAAGCTGCCAGTCTGTTGTTTAATACGGCTTCCAGAAGGAATATCCGTGCTGGTGACTTGCTTGGCCTGCTGAAAATAAATAATTCCATGGATATTTATAACAGGTTTGCCACTGAAATAAACGGGGTAATTTATAATGCAAAAAAGCATTTACATTCAGGGAATATAATATTAAAAGATGAAATAAGTGCCCTGCTTGGTAAAATTATTACAAATAATTATCTGGATTTGGAAATTAGTGATTTTACCAGAAATACAGATAGAGAAGAAATTTCAAAACAGGTGTCAGGGATATTTCAGATGGCACTTAAAGACGGCACAGTGAATCATTATTTATCCAGTTGTATTGAAGATATGCCTGTAATATATATTTCCAGCCTTATCAATGAAGATGAAACCAGCAGGGGTGTAAACAACCTTATAAAATATATTATGGAAAATGAAGTTTTAGAACAAAATTTTGAAAATACTGTTAATGGTATAATAGATATTTTATGCAATGATGGTTATGGGATATTTGAAAGCAAAGCAGCAGCAGAAGTTTTTAAAAACAGCCTGGGAGGTATAGCAGAAAATATTGATAAGGAAGACCTCAGAAGCATAATGGATTGTTTTGAATTTAAGAAGATAATATGCACTTCGATAGAAAACCTTGATGGAAGTGAAATCCATAATTTATTTAAAAGTTTTGCAGGAAAATATCTGGATAACCTTGTACTGATGGGCTGGATGGGAGCTTTCTTTGGGACTTTTAATATTGTTAATATTATGGTATTTATATATTATCTTGCATGGCTTGGAAAGGAGCTGGACAAGGAGGGGGAATAACAGGTTTATAAGGAGGATTTTGTAGTATTATGTTAAGTATTTTCTGGGGAGTTACAAAGGACTGTTATTATTATATTGACAGGGAGTTTACGGAGGAACTTGAACTTGGGTGGTTTAAAGAACCTGCTGTTTTAGAAATAATACGTGATATTGATAATTGTGTTTTTGAATCATCTATGTGTGTTGATTGTACTGACCCTTCAATTATATTTCCTATCAGTGGTTTATCTACCGGGTCAAAAGGTTTAATAATGCTGCTTATGATGGAGTATGACAGCATCAGGATATGGGGGACGGCATTTGGTGATAACTGTTCTAAATGGCTGTTAAAAATTGCAGAGAAAAGGAATATTACTTTAGAACTGGAACATTTTCTTAAATTCCCTCCTAAAGAGTTTAGGGCTTACAGCTGTCATAGTAAACGTATGTTTTGTGATTACCATGATTATAAAAATGAGGTTCTTGAATATGGATTTCATTCATGGGCATATGAAGATTTTGAGCCAGAGGAGGTATAAAATGCTGGAGATTAGTCTTGAGAACAGGAAATTTAAGTTTAATTTAGTGTTTTATGGAAAATTAAACTTTATACTTGGTGATTCAGGAGGGCATAAATCATATCTGGCGGAGGTTGCGTTAAATTACCTTGATGGGCTGCATAGGACTAAAGGGGTTTTCAGGCTTGATGGAAAAGTGCTTACACAGGAAAGGATATTAGTTTTCGATAATAAGAATAATCTGGATTCTTATATTGTGAAATTACAAAATATACATAATTGTGTTGTAATTATAGATGAATTTTGTAAAATCCATAAAGAAAGAGGATTTGGACGCATTATTATGGAATCAGATAATTATTTTATCTTTATTTCAAGGAAGGTTTATGGTTTTTTACCTGTTAATGTGCAGTCAGTTTATAATCTGGCCAGAAATGGCAGGATGATTACCAATGTAAATGCCTATAGTAAGTTTAACGAAAGATTTTTTGGGGATATCCGGTATATTTTAACAGAGGACAGTTCTGGAGGACGGCAGTTTTTTGTTAAAAATTTTCCGGATATTGAAACCTGTAGCAGTTTTGTTAATAAAGATGGCAAAAAACATAGCAGGGATAATTCACAGCTGCATAATTATTTGTTACAGGATATTAATTATGGCAAGGATAATATTTTAGTGGTTTATGATTCGTCTGCATATGCTTCATTTTATCCGCTGCTCCTTGAGGTTCTGGAAGAGTGCCAGAAAAAACACAAAAAAATTAAGGTTTTAGACTGGGAATCTTTTGAGGCTTATTTGCTGGCATTACCTGTTTTTAATGAGGTATATGGCGCTGATGATACACATTGCCAGTTTAATTCTGTTGAACTGTTATGTGAAAGCAGGTTAAAAGAATTAATCAATTATAATAAAAGCTCACTCCCTGCTTGTTTTAACCGTATGTTATCTTGTGGTTCCTGTCAGAATTTTAGTACCTGCCAGTTAAAAGCAAAGCTGGATAAAGCTGATATTATATCAGGCGTTCTTAAAACAATTAATTATAAATAACAAAATTTATATTGGTTTATATAACAGGGAGGAAAAGTAAAAGGGATTATGAATCTTATAGTACATGATTTGGAGAATCTGACGTTTAATAAAATATTTAATTTTAATGACAGGGAGAATTATATTATTTCAGATAATGGCAGTATTAAAAGCTGTACTGGCTGTTTTGGATGCTGGATTAAAACTCCTGGAACCTGTGTAATTAAAGATGGCTATGAAAATACGGGAAGGCTGTTTTCTAAGGCAGACAATGTACTGATATTTAGCCGGTGTTATTATGGAGGGTACAGCCCGTTTGTTAAAAATGTGCTTGACCGCAGCATTTCTTACCTGCTTCCATTTTTTAAAATAAAGAATAATGAAACACACCATAAACAGCGTTATAAAAATAAAACCAGGCTTTATGTATATTTTTATGGGGAACAGGTTACACAGGACGAAATGGAAACAGCAAGGAATCTTGTAAGGGCAAATGGAATTAATTTTAATGTAGCAGAATATAAAGTGGTATTTACAGATACGGCAGAGCAGGCGGGAAGGGAAGTGGCAGCACAATGGAAATAAGTATTATAAATGGCAGCCCGAAACCGGGACACAGCACATCAGGATATATAATTGATTTGATTGTACCAAGGATATCTGAAGGTAATATATTGGAAATATATAATATAAGCAGGGGGAATTTGCAGGAAGGACAGTTTGTAAAGATACAAAACTGTGATGTGCTGGTTCTGGCATTCCCGCTATATGTTGACAGCATTCCGTCACATATGTTAAGGTTTATGGCAGAACTGGAAGAGCGTGGTTTTGCGTCAAAAAATACCATGGTATATTGTATTATAAATAACGGTTTTTTTGAAGGAAAACAAAACCGTATTGCTACAATGCAGGTAAAGAACTGGTGTAAAAGAACCGGGCTTGTATGGGGGCAGGCTATAGGGGCTGGTGCTGGTGAAATGATTCCTATGCTTAAAGATATACCAATGGGACATGGACCAAATAAAAGTATTTTTAATGTGCTGGAATGTTTTTCTGCTAATATAATGGGAAAGAAGGCAGGGGAAGATATATATTTTTCACCAGACTGGCCAAGATGGCTGTGGAAAATACAGGCTTCTTTTTGTGTATGGTATCCACGTGCCAGGGCAAATAAACTAACAAAACGGGACTTATATGCTGCTGGTAAATAGTATTTATACCGGTCCGGCGGCAGTGGAAAGGGAATATTAAATCTGGCAGGCTTGTTTTTATATTTGGCAGGCCTGTTTTTTATTTACTTGACAACAGTTATATACTGTTATATACTGTTTATCAGATAGAGGAGGTCAGGGAATTGAATATTATTATAAACAATTCACTTATGGTTCCTATTTATGAGCAGATTACAGAGCAGGTTAAGATGCTTATACGTAACGGGGAACTGAAGGAGAATGACATCCTGCCGTCTGTGCGTTCTTTGTCCAGGGAACTTAAAATTAGTGCTTTAACTGTTAAAAAGGCATATGATAATCTTGAAAGTGAAGGGTTTACTGTAACAGTACATGGAAAGGGCACATATGTATCATTAGCTAATGCAGAAATTTTACTTGAAGAGCAGAAAAAAGAGGTGGAAGCTGCCCTTGAGATGGCTGTACAAAAAGGCAGGCGGTATGGAATAAGTGATGAGGATATCAGAAGTTTATTTGAATTAATTTTGGAGGAATGACTATGCTAAGGATTGGACATTTGAAAAAGAATTATGGAAGTTTTTCATTAGACTGTTCATTAGAAGTTGGCAGGGGCTGTATAACGGGGCTTATAGGCAGGAATGGCGCTGGAAAAAGCACAACATTTAAGGCAGTCCTGGGTCTTATTTCATTTGAAAGCGGGACAGTAAATATACTGGGCAAGGATATAAATGATTTGGATAATATGGATAAACAGGAATTAGGGGTTGTATTGTCTGATTCCGGTTTTAGCGGGTATTTAACAATTAATGATATTATTCCTGTCTTAAAGAATCTTTATAAGAAATTTGATAAGGTATTTTTTATGGAACAGCTGGAGAAACTGCAATTACCACTTAATAAGAAGATTAAGAAGTTTTCAACTGGCATGAAGGCAAAGTTAAAAGTGCTTGTGGCTGTTTCCCATAATGCAAAACTTTTAATACTTGATGAGCCAACAGCAGGCCTTGATGTTATTGCAAGGGATGAATTGCTGGAATTATTAAGGGAGTTTATGGAGGAGGATGAAGAACGTTCTATTTTGATAAGTTCGCATATTTCAAGTGATTTGGAAGGTTTATGTGATGATATTTATATGATAGATAATGGAAGAATCATAATGCATGAGGACACAGATATTTTATTAAGTGGATATGCATTAATAAAGGCCGGCGCAGAACAGTATAAAGACCTTGATAAACAGTATATACTGCGTGTTAAAAAGGAAGGCTATGGTTACAACTGCCTTACAAACCAGAGGCAGTATTATATAGATAATTATCCTGGTTTAGCAATTGAGAAGGGCAGTATTGATGAAGTAATTACAATGATGGCAAAGGGGGAATCTTTATGAAAGGATTACTGGTTAAGGATTTTAAATTAATGAAGTGCCAGACATCATTTTTTGTGTATATTATCATATTAGCTGCCGGGATGTCCGTGGTTATAGAGGATACATCATTTATTATTGGATATCTTACATTTGTTGGCAGTATATTTACTTTAAGCACTATTAGCTATGATGAATTTGATAATGGAAATGCATTTTTATTTTCACTTCCAATTACAAGGAAAGAATATGTTATTGAAAAGTATGGTTTTGCCGTTTTAACTGGCGGGGGTTTATGGCTGCTTTCAACAGTAATTGCCATTATTGCAGGTGCAATAAGAAATACAGTGCCAGCCAGATATACAATAATGGTTGCTTTAACAATTTTACCTGTATTATTTATAATATTGGCAGTTATGTTTCCTTTACAGTTAAAATTCGGAGGGGAGAAATTAAGGATTGTAATTATGATATTAACCGGGGCAGTAGTTGTTGTATGTTTTATTGTATCAGGTGTCATAGAAAAGCTTAATACCAGTTTTATCTCTATATTCCAAAATTTACAAAAACTAAGTACAGAAGTTATAGTTGCAATAGTATATTGTATTTCCGTGTTGGTGTTTTTTATTTCATTTAAAGCAAGTGTGTCCATTTTAAGTAAGAAGGAATTTTGACAGACCCATATTATAATAATTATTAATAAAATTTAAAATAAAAT
>DKYP01000081.1 GCA_002499945.1 Lachnoclostridium sp. UBA7097 | reverse complement strand
ATGGTAAAAAACATTGATACAGACAAAGAACTTAAAGTTGCCGTAATGGGCTGTGCCGTAAACGGCCCGGGGGAGGCAAGGGAAGCAGACATTGGCATTGCAGGCGGCAAGGGCGAAGGGCTTTTAATTAAAAAAGGTGAAATAATACAAAAAGTACCTGAGGATAAACTTTTAGATGTACTTAAAGAAGAAATTTATTCAGAACTTGGAATTAATAATAAATAAATATAGAGGAGTGGTTAAAAGAAATGCCAGAAAAATGTCCAATTGAAAAAATAGCAGAAATAATTTCAAATAATGATGCTGATGTAATGAAAGAAATAGATATCTGTGTCCATGATACAGATACATATTTCAAAGACAATGCTGTCAATTATGAAGAACGTGGTATTACAACGGAAGTTATAAAAGAAGCAGAAATAGAGGAAGATGAACTAAGATGGCTTGGAATGATTGATATCCTGCAGAAATATAACTATGCCTGGGAAGTTGATACCAGTGATTTCCTGGAAGATTTTATAGATACTGTACAGGATTTCAATGGAACAAAAAGCAATAACCTTCCAATAAATGAAGACTGGTTTGATGAAGATGCAGAAATCTTTGAATGGTGCGAGGTACTGGACGGGTACTGGGCATCCGAAGGCTATTGTATTGCTGACATTGAATTTGATGGTGATGACCTGTTTTTGTTCCCATGTCCTATAGAACAGCTTGAGGAATTAAACAAGCTGGCAGAAGAGGAAGGGTATTCAATAGGATATGCTAAAAATATGTAGAATACAGGCAGGTTTATAGGTTGAAAAACCCTTCCACCTTTTTATTTGAGCCATCAAAGCCAGAATGAGGAATTAATATATGAAACCAAAATACAATATGACACAAGAGGAAAATATATTCCTTGCAAAGAGAAATATTGTAGACTATATATGGAAAAGCGCCAATCTTGAAGGTATAGGGGTGACATATCCAGATACCCAGGCTATTTATAATGGCATGGCTGTATCTGGATATACAATAGATGAAATAAATGCCATAAATGATTTAAAATATGCATGGCAGTTTTTGCTTGGGCATATAAATGATAAACTTGATTTGGAATTTATAGAAAAAGTCCATATGTTATTAGGAAAATTTACAATCATAAATGCCGGGAGCTTAAGACGTGAAGAAGTCCGTATTGGCGGAACAGAATGGATTCCAGAAATACCAGATAAAGAGAAAGTTAATTATGAAATCCTTAGAATCTATAACAGCCAGGTTATACCACTTAGTAAAGCCCTTGACCTGGCACTGTATCTTATGAGGGCACAGCTATTTTATGACGGGAACAAAAGGCTTGCAATGCTTATTGGCAATAAAATAATGATTTCAGAAGGACAGGGAATTATATCAGTAAAACAAAAAGATATAAAAGAATTTTATAAATTACTAATAGAATTTTACGAAACAAACAATACATCTGCAATAAAACAATTTTTATATAATAACTGTATAGATGGAATGAACCTGGAAAATATCCGTTCACATTGATTACTAGCAAAAATTCAAAGGAGGGTTTAATATGTGGTCCGGGGATGTAATGGAATTTACTATGACTGTAGAAGAAGTGGCAGGGAAGTTTGGTTTAGAAATTGAAGAAGTAGAACCTGGTTACTATAAAGTCCTAAATCCAAAGAAAATTAGTTTAACAAAATTTAAAGATTGTTTTGACCAATGTATTTTAATTTATAAAGATGCAGAAGATATAGTAAATGACAGCCATTGGATTATAGATGAGAAGGGTACTCTTTACTATTTTACGCCTTTTCTTGATGAAGAACATAGTAAGATAGAGTTTATAGCTGATGCCGCAGGCCTGGAACCATATTGTTACGCCGGTTATGACCATAATTACAAAGAAGATAATGGAATAGATTCAATATTTTTAAAAGGAGAAGCACCATGATAAAATTTAATGGAAACCGGTCTTATTTCCAGCGTGTAGAAAATACCAGGGGCAACTATGACAGAAGGGCATACTTTGTTAAGGTGTCTTTTAGCTTGATGAATATTGTAGCAAATATAAGTGTAAAAATTGATACAGGTGCTTCTAGAACTGTGATAGGAATTAATAATGCTAAAATCCGTCAAAAAATAAAAGAAATTATCTTACAAGAACCAGTTTACAGTGGCAGGTTAGAAAGTGCAACTGGTGGTGAAATTAGTTACCGTGAAGCCGTAGTTGATGATTTTTATTTAACACCTGATATAGTTTTTCCTAAAATAAAATTAGCCTTTTCAGAAGATATTGGAAACAAAGCTTTATTGGGAATGGATATTTTAAGTTTGTTTTCTTTCATGTATGACCGTAAAAAATGTGAATTATGTTTAATGGACTGTGATACTGTAAATAATTACATAGAACAACATTGTTTTAACAAAGAATCAGGATATATTGACCCATCATTAATAGCAGAAATTGATGGTGTGCCTGGTGGTAACGGGCGGTAATTTAGATATTGGCAGAAGACATATACCAAATATGTGGAACATTTTCAAAAAGAGGATAAATATTAATGCAGTTATTTGGAAAGGCATGGTTATTTTTATGCTTAATTTAATTTTCCAGAAGGGAAAAACAACAATGCCTGTTTATATTGATTCCAGAAATTTCTTTTCTATAAACAAAAAAGAATTCTGGTTTACTGATAAAGTAGTACAGGTAATTATGAATTATGTTGACGGGACAGAACTGGTTGATGGCTTTGTATTAAAAGACAGGCTTGGCAGGATAATCCCGCCTGAATATTTAAGTACAGGCTGTAAAACAGCAATACTTATATGGCTGTATCCAGAAATAGTTTTTAATGTCACGCAATGTGGGGATAATGCTTTTAAATGTGTTGCAGATTTTTGTGAATATTATGACAGGACTGTACTTACATACAGATATCTGCCAGAACGTTATTTGCGGAGATTAAAATTACAAAAAGATGGCATAAATTTTAATCTGGAAGATTATGATGATTTAGTGGATGACTGGCTGGAGGAAAAATATAATGATTAAGATTTCTTCTAATATATTAAAATATGAATTTGGGCATCATATTAATGTAATTGACAGCAAAAAAGGAGGTAAATTCATATGATAATAAATACCAAAAGGCTGGTTTTAAAACCATTAGGAATGAAATATATTGAATCTGTGCATGAGTATTCTTCTGATATTGAAAATACAAAATACATGCTCCATTTACCCAATAATAATATTGAAGAAACAAAAGAATTTCTCCAAAGGTCAGATGCTGAATGGAAGAGTGCTGCACCATCATTTTATGAATTTGCAATAATTTACCAGGACAAGCATATAGGGGCTGCCAGTATATATTTAGAAGATGGCCTGTCTGGTGAACTTGGCTGGATTATAAATAAAAAATACCAGAAACAGGGATTTGCATTTGAAGCTGCCAGGGCTTTGATGGATTTTTCAATAAATGAACTTAAAGTAAAACACTTTATTGCGCATTGTGATGCAGAAAATATCCCGTCATATAAAGTTATGGAAAAGCTTGGCATGTCACGTACAGGTACATATGGAGGACGTAAAAACAGGTTATCATACGAAGAAAGGACAGAATACCAGTATGAATTTACTGTTGCTGCCAGATAGCATAGCGTGTTATAATTAATATATTATATATTATGGTTTACTAAGACAGGAGGAGATACGCCTATGCAGACAATTATTATTTTATTAGACCCTGCAAAACTTGCAAACCCTGACATTGATTTACGTTATAAGATTCCAGACAGTATTGTAAAGGTTACAGATGGCAGGATAACAGATAATGGATATGATTATATTGATAAAGATTCCCGTAGTAATTTACTTGGTATCTGGCTTAATACAGAAAATGCCAGGGAAAACTATCCTGATATTGTAAAGTTGTTCAGGCAAAAAGGATTTCTTGGCAATGATTTATCAAAAAGTGCAGAAATATATATTTCAGAAAATGAAACAGAGGATTTGGAAAACTGTACTTTAGTATTTCCTGCATAATTATTATATAGCTAAAGTTTAGGGGGGACTCTGATGTTTAAGCCTTTACTTGAAACATTTGATAATTTAAACCTGACTGACAGGCAGGCGGGGATTTTTAAAGATGTACTTGTTTCAAAGGTCGTTGTAATAAGAAAAACTAAAAAAATAGAAATTTATATAGAAAGCAGCCATATTATTGCATACCGCGAAATAAGGCTGCTTGAATATGCTTTAGCCTTAGTGCTTGGAAAGGCAGGGTATAAAGTACAGGTTTATGACAGGTTTAATTTATCTTCACAATATACCCCGGAAAATTTCTGGAATGAATATAAGGACAGTATACTGCTTATTTTAAAAGAAGAAAATATTCTTGAATTTAATATGTTATACAGTGGCAAAGCAGAAATTATCGGGAATATAATAAATATTTCATGTGAAGATGACAGTATGTACAGGGCAAGGGAAGAAAAGCTTATAGAGGTTATAAGCGGTATATTCCGTGATAAGGCTTTATTTGAAGTATCTGTAAATATAAAATATACAGAACCTGTTTCTATAAATGAACTTCCTGCAACTGGCACATATGGCAAGGCAGATGTACATTATATGCCAGGGGTGGCAGATGTTCCAGGCAAGCCTTTTAATGGCAATAATCCAAAAACTCCAAAGGTTAATGTTAAAAATAATGTTAATACTGGAGAAGATAGTTACTATGCTAATATGGCTGGTGCAAGCCTTGCAAGTGAAATGTTTAATAAAAAAGAAAATAATACCAATACCAGTAATAATGCTAATGCCAGAAACAATAATAAAGACTCTGGCAGGAAGTTTAACAGCCAGCCAAAAGGCAGGTATAAAGGGGCAGGTTCTGGCAAAGGTGCTGATGCAGAGTGTTTTTATGGAAGGAACTGTGAGGGAGAGATTATTAAAATTGCTGATATACAGGGTGAAGTCGGCGAAGTTGTAATTGAAGGACAGGTTGTTTCTACAGATGAACGTGAAATTAAAAATGAAAAAATTATCTATATGTTTAATATAACTGATTTTACAGATACAATACAAGCCAAAATATTTATTCAAAAAGATGAAGCGGATGCAGTACGTGATAACATTAAAAAAGGAAAGTTTATTAAACTTAAAGGTGTACCGCTTTATGATACGTACAGCAGGGAAATTGCAATTTCTTCTATACGTGGCATTAAACCAGGCACAGACAGGCGTGTAAAGCGCATGGACAATTACCAGGGAATGAAGCGTGTTGAACTTCATGCGCATACACAGATGAGCGAAATGGATTCTGTAATGTCTGTAAGTGATTATGTAGATACTGCCAGAAGGTGGGGGCATAGTGCAATAGCTATTACCGACCATGGTGTTGTGCAGTCTTTCCCTGATGCTGAACATGCCTTGAAACCTGGTGACAACCTTAAGATTATTTATGGTGTTGAAGCTTACCTTGTAGATGACCTTATAGATACTGTAAAGAATGATAAAGGACAGGATTTTACCGGCGAATTTGTTGTATTTGACCTTGAAACAACTGGCATAAGTGTAAACAGCAATGAAATAATAGAGATAGGTGCGGTTAAAGTTAAAAACCAGGTAATTACAGACAAGTTCAGTACATTTGTCAATCCAGGAAGGCCAATTCCTTATAATATACAGGAACTTACAAGCATTAATGACCAGATGGTTGCAGATGCGCCATCCATAGACAAAGCACTGCCAGATTTCCTTGCATTTTGTAAAGATGCAGTCCTTGTAGCACATAATGCTTCATTTGATACAGGATTTATCTTCCAGAAAGCAAAGGACAGGGGCATACACACAGATTTTACTGTTGTAGACACTGTTTCAATGTCAAGGGCACTGCTGCCGGAACTTAAGAAATACAAGCTGGATACCGTGGCAAAGGCACTTGGTGTTTCACTTGAAAACCACCACCGTGCAGTTGATGATGCAGGTGCTACAGCAGAAATATTTGTAAAGCTTTTAAACAGGCTTTGTGACAAAGGCATAACTACACTTGCAGGGCTTAATGAATTTGGGAAGCCGGATGAAGAAACAATACGCAAACTCCCGTCATACCATGCTATAATACTTGCCAAAAATGAAACAGGGCGTGTAAATTTATACCGCCTTGTTTCGGAATCACACCTTAAATACTTTAACAGAAGGCCGAAGCTTCCTAAAAGCCTGTACCTTAAATACAGTGAAGGGCTTATGGCTGGTTCTGCTTGTGAGGCAGGGGAACTTTACAGGGCAATACTTGAAGAGCGTCCTGAAGAAGAAATAGACAGGATTGTAAGGTTTTATGATTACCTTGAGATACAGCCTGTTGGCAACAATGCATTTATGCTGCGTGACAATAATAAGTTCCCACATATACAGGATGAAAATGACCTTATGGAGATTAACCGCAAAATTGTTTCGCTAGGTGAGGAATATAATAAACTTGTAGTTGCCACATGTGATGTGCATTTCCTAAATGCAGAAGATGAAGTTTACAGGCGCATTATAATGTCTGGAAAAGGGTTTGCTGATGCAGACATGCAGGCACCGCTTTATTACAGGACTACAGAGGAAATGTTATCTGAATTCCAGTATCTTGGCTCTAAGAAAGCAGAAGAAGTTGTTATAACCAATACTAACCTTATCGCAGATATGATTGATTATATAAGCCCGTGCAGCCCAAGGAAATGCCCGCCTGAAATTGAAAATTCAGATAATGATTTAAGGGAAATATGTTATAACAGGGCACATTCAATATATGGTGACAAACTTCCGCCTGTAGTTACAGAAAGGCTTGAAAGGGAGCTGGATTCAATTATAAGCAATGGCTATGCCGTTATGTATATAATTGCACAGAAACTTGTGTGGAAGTCAAATGAGGATGGCTACCTTGTAGGTTCAAGGGGTTCAGTAGGTTCATCATTTGTTGCAACAATGGCAGGAATTACAGAAGTAAACCCGCTTTCAGCACATTATTACTGCCCGGAATGCCATTACTATGACTTTGATTCGGACGATGTAAAGGCATTTGCCGGGAGCTCTGCCTGTGACATGCCAGATAAAAAATGCCCAAAATGCGGGCATATGCTTGAAAAAGACGGGCACGATATACCATTTGAAACATTTCTTGGTTTTAAAGGTGATAAAGAGCCGGATATTGACCTTAACTTTTCAAGCGAATACCAGAGCAACGCACATGATTATACAGAAGTCATATTTGGTGCAGGGCATACCTTCAGGGCGGGTACAGTTGGCACACTTGCAGACAAAACAGCATATGGCTATGTAAAGAAATACTATGAGGAACATGGGGAAACAAAGCGCAAAGCAGAGATAGAACGTATTTCTGGCGGCTGCACAGGTGTGCGCAGAAGCACAGGGCAGCACCCGGGCGGTATAGTAGTGCTTCCAATGGGCGAAGAAATCTATACATTTACACCAGTACAGCATCCTGCAAATGACATGACAACCAAAATAATTACAACACATTTTGATTACCACAAGATAGATGCCAACCTCTTAAAGCTTGATATACTTGGACACCAGGACCCTACAATGATACGTATGCTTGAAGACCTTACAGATGTTGACGCCTCAAAAATCAGGATGGACGATAAAAAAGTGCTGTCACTTTTTGAAAATACAAAAGCCCTTGGAATAAAACCAGAAGATATTGGCGGCTGTACACTTGGCTGCCTGGGGCTTCCTGAATTTGGAACACAGTTCGTACATGGCATGCTTACAGAAGCAAAGCCAAAGAATTTCTCAGACCTTGTACGCATATCAGGGCTTTCACATGGTACAAATGTATGGCTTGACAACGCACAATATTTTATTGCAAATGGTGACTGTACGCTTTCAACCGCAATATGTACACGTGATGATATAATGACATACCTTATACGTATGGGGGTTGAGAATGAACGTTCATTTAAGATAATGGAAAGTGTGCGTAAAGGCAAGGGGCTTACACCTGATATGGAAGAAGATATGCTGGCATGCAACGTGCCAGAATGGTATATTGAATCCTGTAAACGCATTAAATATATGTTCCCAAAAGCACATGCCGCCGCATATGTTATGATGGCTATAAGGGTTGCATACTTTAAAGTATATTACCCGCTTGCATACTATGCCGCATTTTTCAGCATACGTGCAACATCATTTAACTATGAACTTATGTGCCTTGGCAGGGAGAGGCTTGAATATTATATGGAAGATTACCGCAAACGTAAAAATGAACTTTCAGATAAAGAAAAGGATACATATGAAGATATGCGCATAGTACAGGAAATGTATGCAAGAGGGTTCGGTTTCGTAAAACTTGACCTGTACAGGGCAAAAGCAAACAGGTTCCAGATTACAGACGGTAAACTTATGCCTTCATTTTCTACAATAGACGGGCTTGGTGATAAGGCGGCAGAAATGATAGAAGATGAGGCAAGAAAAGGGAAATTCCTTTCACGTGAAGACTTTAAAAACCGCTGCAAAGTAAGTGAAAAAGTAGTAGAAGCAATGGCAGACTTGGGGCTGATGGGGGATATGCCACATAGCAACCAGATGTCGATAATGGATTTTATTTAAAGCCTTTTTGTTTTTTGATGTGGATAAGTTTTGATAACTGGCTGGCAATTTATTCTTTGGCAAAGTTAACCCCCTTTAATTAAATGATATAGTTCTGGAGGCAAAATGCTGGATTATGCAGGCTTTTACATGATTTAAAAAATATTATTTTGTAAATCTGATTTCCAGTTTCATACCAAGCCCATCCGCCAGCCTTTTTAAAGTAGACAATGATGGATTTGCCATTCCTCTTTCTATTTTACTGATGTCCCCTTGGTATATTCCAGTAATTTCTGACAGCTGTTTTTGTGTCATGCCTGCCATATCCCTTGACCTTGCAAGATTTACAGCCAATGAACAGGCAATGTCAATTTCATGCTGGATTCCTGTTTCTATGCCATCTTCCCATATATCCTCTGCATCCAGGTCAAGCCCGTCATTCCATGAAAACCCATATCCTCCAGCATCAACCTTTACTTGCCCGAACAGGCCAGGTACATTTTCAAATTCCCTGAATTGTGGAAAGACAGGATACAAATTACCCATATCATACTTTTTCTCTATACCATTCTGGAATACAACTAATAATATAAAATTTTCTAATGGCCGGACAGAGCTATTAACCTGTCCCTGTAATGCTCTATGTGTGGTGGATTATGTTCTTTTTGCCTTAAATACATTTTGATGACAATTCCTTCAAACCTTGAAATAACTGGCATAACTAAATCCTCTTTTGTGTTTCTGGCAATAGTATATAGGATATATCCTATATTATAAACAGTATTTTTGTGAGTTTTCCCATTTTTTAAACTATAAATGTATTTATTGAATGTGCCTGGATTTCTGGCTTTAGTATCCTGCCACATATATTTATTACAGGTTTTATATTTTCTCCAGAGCCGTTTTTTATTTCAGTTATTATTTCCCCGCCAGGGTTTTTAAATGCAATTATATCTGCACCTATATAATTTCCCTGTACATCTATGCGTTTTGCGTCTCCTTTTATTAAGTGGCTGAAATGTTTTGTAAGATAGTAACTTGGACAGAAGGTTATCTGTGAGGTTTTGCTGTCAACAATGACAGGGGCATTCTGGTGCCAAGGGGGATTGGCAGTATTTTCCCCTTTTTCATCAAGTACCATGTTCCATATATAATAGCGTGTTGCACCTGCTTCTAAAAATTCTTTGAAACAGTCAAATTGTTCTTCGGCGTAACTCCAGTTATTTTTCCCATCACCACATTTAGTTTCTGATTGTATAATTTTCTTTCCATATCCTTTTTGTACTGCTTTGGCAAGGTAAGACCCCCACCACTGGAAGCATACAGCATCTATTATTTTATTTGTCTGTGTATCCTCTAGTGCTGGTATTGCAAGGGCGGCATTAGAATCTGTAAATGTACCAAGCCATATTTTTGTATTGTAGATTCCTGCTTGTTCCATTGCAGGATAAAAGTAATCCCTTATAAATATATTTAGTTCTTCACCTGTCCATACACAAGAGGAATAAAGGGTATTCATTGTAGGTTCATTCTGTGGTGTAATGGCACCTATATGTATCCCCTGTTTTTCATATTCTTTAATGTATCTGGTAAAATACCTGGCATATGCTTCAAGTATATCTGGCTGGAAGACAATTTTATTATTATCATCTATACCATGTATTGAATGGCTGTGTTTCATCCATGATGGCGGTGACCATGGTGTTGCAAAGAAAGTAATGCCAGGCCTGGTTTCTAGTGCCATTTTAATATAGGGCAGAAGATAAGCTTCATCTGGTGCAATACTGAAATTTTCCATTGTATAGTCGTTATCATTCTCATTGTAAGATTTGTGGGTATCTGAAAAGTCACTATTGCCAAGTGGAAGGCGTGCCGTGGTAAATCCCAGTCCATCATCACTAAACAGGGAATTTATAATTTCACGCTTCTTGTCTTTTCCAAGCTTTTCCATAGCCATATAGCCCTTGTCAGCAAAACAGCCTCCCCAAGGGGTTTTATCCATTGTCTGGTAGCAGGTATTTTCGTTAATTATAATATCTGCATTTATATTTTCTTCTGTAATATACATAATTTCTTTATTAGTCCAGTAATCTTTTTCAGTCGTCACTATCCATTTTGCCTTATTATCCATTTTTTCCTCCTTTGATGTAACTGTTTAAAAGGCAACATCAAGTACCATCATTGCCACAAACCCTGATGCAACCCCTATTGTGCCAATGTTAAAGCTTCCGTCTGATTGTGCTTCTGGTATTAGTTCTTCTACTACAACATAAAACATAGCCCCTGCTGCAAATGCAAGGAGATATGGAAGGACTGGTACGACAAGCCCTGTAAGAAGTATTGTTATTATAGCACCAGCAGGTTCAACTATTCCAGACATTGTCCCATATATAAATGCTTTTATTTTGGGCATGCCGTCATTTTTAAGTGGCATTGATATTATTGCGCCTTCAGGGAAGTTTTGTATTGCTATGCCTGTTGCAAGTGTAAGTGCGCTTGCCATTGTAATGCCGGTATCTGGTGAAAGTGCCCCTGCCAGTGCAACACCGACAGCCATTCCTTCTGGTATATTGTGGAATGTAACTGTAAGTGCAAGCATTGTGGACTTTTTAATCTGCATGGCAGGTCCTTCCGGTTTATCATTATCTAACCGCATATGCGGGACTGCATTATCAAGGAAGATTAAAAATATAATTCCTGCCAGAAAGCCGGCGGCTGCCGGAAACCATGTGTAAACTGCCATATTTTCTGACATTTCAATAGCTGGCATAATAAGCGACCATATTGCTGCCGCAAGCATTACACCTGATGCAAAACCGGGAAGTAATTTTTCAAGCCTGCCATTAATTTTATTTTTCATAAGAAAGACCATTGCACTTCCAGACATAGTCCCTATAAATGGAATTAAAATACCTGCTAATATATCCAATTTACAAACACAACCTTTATAAAATATACATTACCAGTTATTTTATGCAGGGATGCCGACGGGGTTACGCATTAAAAATCGTTAAAAACTGTGTACCATTTTTTCTATTTCTTCATCTGTAAGCATTACGCATTGTTTATCTTTTATTGCATATACCCTGTTACATATTGAAAGCACTGTAGGGCGGTGGGTTGTGACTATGCATGTTCTTGGGTAACTGTCATTCATAATGTTTTTAAGCACATTCCTTTCGGTTGCAACATCAAGCGCAGAAGTTGCCTCATCAAGCAAAAGTATGGGTGAATGCCTTATAAGTGAGCGTGCTATTGAGAGCCTTTGTGCCTGCCCCTCTGAAAAGCCTGCGCCGCGTTCACCTATTTTGCTGTATATACCGTCAGGAAGCTTTTTGACAAAATCCCATGCACATGACATTTTAAGGACATCTATTATTTCTTTATCTGTAGCGTCTGGCTTTATATTGCGCATATTGCTTGCGATAGTCCCTGAAAACATTGTATTCCCCTGTGGCACGTATGAAAAGAGTTTCCGTGATGACGGGGAAATGTTAAATGTGCCATTGTTGCTGCCATATAGGACCGCTTCGCCTTCCTGTGGGTGCAGCAGGGAAAGTATAAGGCGCAGCATTGTGGTTTTGCCCTCGCCAGAAGGGCCAACCAGTGCAACGGTTTCATGTGGGTGCGCATCAATGCAAGCACCTTTAAAGATTTCATTCCCGTTATTATATGAGTATGAAATACCAGTAAATTTCAGGCTTATACCGTTTTCTTTGTTCTGTTCAAAGAATAAATCTGCTTCACCTGATTTTGAGAAATCTTCTTTTGGCATATCAATAATGTCCATAAGCCTTCTTGCAGATGTTGTAAGTGAAACAGCTGACGGGACAAGTGAAATAAGCTGGTTTAATGTGCCGGTAAGCATACCAGAAAGGGAGAGGAACATAGTCATTGTTCCATAAGTTATTGCACCACTCCATACACGGTATATCCCGAAACCATAGCAACTATAAGATACCATAAGCCCCGTGATTGACATTATAACAGATGTAACCATGGAAAGCTTCTGGAACTCAAGGCGCATATTTAAATAATCCTGCTGTAGTTCTTTAAGATGCCTGCTGTAAAGTTCTATAAGCCCAAATGCCTTAATTGTCTGTATATTTGAAAATGCCTCCTGGTTAAAGCCTGACATCCTGGCATTCATTGCGGCGCTGCGCTTGTTATTGCCACGCATACGTTTTAAAAGCCTGCGTGACATCAGCATACTTACAGGTACGCCAAGAAGTGCCAGCATTGCAAAAATAATATCATTATAACATACAAGTATAAGTGTGCTTATAAAACGTACAGTGAATATTACCAGGTTTGGTATCCAGTTAAGTATGCCGTTGGATATATTGGAAGCATCAGAACTCCACCGGGTTAAAAGGTCGCCTGTATGGTAGTTCTGTATTGCTTCAAGGTCTGTAACAAGCATTTTATTGAAGATATCAGCTTTAATTTCATTGTCAACACTTATGCTTATTTTATTAGAAAAGTATGTTGATATCTGTGAAAGGAATATGTTGCCAACTGCAAATCCTATGTAGAAGCAGAAAGTCCTTGCAAGAAGCCCTGTCTGCTTTCCTGTTATAATATCAACCATATCCCTTGATATAAGGCTTGAGATTAGTGAAATGGCAGTCCCTGTAAGCCCAAGTGCTGTATAAAATGCCATTTGCTTCCAGTAATGCCTTGCATACTGGTAAATCCAGAGGGTTTCCTGCCACATGTCTTTAAGCATCCCCTCTTTAATGCGTTTTATATAGTATTGTATTTTTTTACCCATCAGATTTAGTCCTTAACAATATATGCAGAATCCATTGTAAAACTAAACAGAGCTTTCACGCTATAGATAGAAACACCTATTTTGTAAAAGCCCATTTAATTAATATATACCTGTTTATAAAAACCTTTTAATACCAGTCAGCAGGGTCATCTGTAATTGAAACATTTGTGATTTCAAGGCCGTCACCAGCTTTGACTTCCAAATCGCCAAGCCCTATATTGTCTGTAGGATTATTATGATATCCATATTCAATAACTAATGTATTAGTGCCATCACCAGATATAAGTTTACCCTGGCTTGAAACATATGTAACAACCTGGTTAAATGAAATTGTAAGAGTCTGCTTGTCAACTGTATGGGTGGTTTCATGCCTTCCATTTACCTGCATAACATAAGTTTCCCTGCCAGTTTCTGGTGTCTGGTGGATATAAGCATTAGCTGTATAACACCCGCTTGCCATATATACACCCTCTGTAAAGCTGCCATTTGTTAAAACTGCTGGTTTCTCGTAACTTTTTTTCATAATCAAATCCCTTCCTTGTTCCAATTCTCCTATTCTAATATAGGGCAAAATAATTGTTCTATGTAACCAGCCCCGCCTTGTAAGGAAAGAAAACGGTTACTGTTTATAAGATGATTTAATTTTATAATAGAAATAAAAGAGCGTCAAGTAGTTTTACTGCTTTGATATATAAAATGTTGAAACTTCATTATCAGTTGAGATATCATGTCCTGTATAAAGGTATACAGTATCCTCGTCAGTTAATACAGAAGGGTCTCCGCCATATATATAATCCCCTGTGCCATTGCCGCCACAAACAGGGTTATGCCCGGTGCTTTTGGTAATAATGGCTTCACCATCTTTAATTGTAAATAAAGCGGTATCCTCCGGGGCTTCTGTTGTACCAGAATCCTGGTTGGTATCTTTTTTCTTAGTATCCTGGCAGCCTGCTGTAAAAACAGAAAGGGCTAAAAGGGATATTATATAATAATTATACATTATAAAGACCCTGCCTGACAGGGGAAATACCAGTTTTTTTGAAAATGAAAAGGTATCTGTTACCATATCCCGGATATGTTATAAAATTTCTCCGATAAAGTACTTGAAAAATATTTTATATGTGTTATAATAATACCAATGCAGATATAGTTCATTGGTAGAATGCCAGCTTCCCAAGCTGGAGAGGCGGGTCCGATTCCCGTTATCTGCTTTATTTTTTTGCCAAACTTTTTATATATGCTATGCCAGCCTGTAAAGGGAGGGGTTTTTATATTTTACAGAAACTGTGGCTATGCCGGATGCGGGGAATGTTTATGAAAAACTTATGGGATTATATTTCAGGGGAATCCAAAATTGCGCTTACAATGAAGCAGGTGGTTCTGTACCTTACAGTAGTCATGGCATGTATACATACACTATTATTTATATTATTTTTATACTTTGATGTATATATGATGGCAGCGGTCAATACAGTAAGCATATCTTTATATGCAGGATGCTTTATATGGCTCCGTCTTGAAAAAAGCCCGTATGTGGTATTTAACCTTTGCTATGCAGAAGTAATAATACATGCAATGCTTGCAACATTTGCAGTAGGCAGTTCTTGCGGGTTCCTGCTGTATATGGTATGCATGGTGCCAATAGCTTATTATGCAGCATATTCTTTCAGGGATTCCAGGCACTTTGTAAGCCCTGTTGTGTATGTACTGGTTACAATGCTGGTTTTTGTAATTTCAAAGTGTGCAAGCTGGGCATTTGAACCTATGTACCATATTGGCAACAGTTTCTTTATGGATATTGTATATATTATAAATTACCTGCTTGTTGTTATTACCATTGTTGCATTTATGAGCACATTCCTTATACAGATAAGGACACTTGAAGAACTTATGATAAGGAAGAACCAGCGGCTTGAAGTGCTTTCAACGCAAGATGCACTTACCGGGCTTTCCAACAGAAGAAGCATAAATGAAAGGTATAAAGAGATATTAAAGAATAATGAAATTTATTCTGTGATTCTTGGTGATATTGATGATTTTAAACATGTAAATGATACGTATGGTCATGTATGTGGTGACAGTGTGCTGAAATCTGTAGCAGAGGTTTTTAAAACGTCCGTAAGGAACGGGGATGTTGTATGCAGGTGGGGAGGCGAGGAGATACTTGTAATGCTCCCTAAGTGTGGCAAGGATACAGCAGCACAGATAGCAGAAAGGATAGCAGACGGGATAAGGGGGACACTGGTTATAAGCCCTGATGGTGCTAAAGTAAAGATTACCATGACATTCGGGGTTGCAGGCCCTGGTGAGGGTGAAGATATAAAGGATGTAATAAAAAGTGCTGACAACAGGCTTTACTATGGTAAAAACCATGGCAAAAACTGTGTTGTAAAAGAGGACATGGCTGCATTGTAATTTTACTATTGACAAAAACAGCTGTTTTTTGTATCCTTGATATATTTAAATTAGCGTTTAGTAGTGGGAAAGGAAAGTGAACTAACTGATGATTAAGGCTGCAATATGTGAAGACAGTGAACTTGACAGGGATATACTTAAGGAAATTATAAGTTTTCTTCTTACAGACAGGGGTCTTGAGTATAATATAAATTCATATACAAGCGGAAGGGAGCTTGTGGCAGGGTATAAGAACCATCCATCAGATATTATATTCCTTGATATACTTATGGATGATATTGATGGAATTGAGACAGGCAGGCTTATACGTGAAATGGATGATAAAGTAGAGATAGTATACTGCACATCAAGCAAGGATTTTGCCATTGCGGCATATGATGTACATGCTATGGGGTATCTCTTAAAGCCGTATGAAATCTTAAGGATTGGTGCAGTAATTGATTATTATGTACAGAAACATCCACAGAAGAACCATAACTTCATTGAGGTAAAGTCAAAGCGCAAGCCGCTTATTATCCCTTATAAGGATATAATACATATGGAATCTGATAATAAAGTAGTCTATATCCATACTACAACACAAGGTGCTGTAAAGGTATATAACAAGCTTGATGCATTTGAGCAGGAGCTTTCAGACAGCAGGTTTTTGAGATGCCACCAGAGTTACCTTGTAAATATGCAGTATGTTGCAGGAATTGTGGATTCTGATTTTATAATGCTTGATGACCAGATGATACCGATAAGGAAGAGCGGGAGGAAGCTTATTGTGAAAAAATATGAGGATTATTTAAAAGAAGCACTTAAAAACCATTAGATTATTTAGATTATAAAGTAACAAGTACTTGATATTGCCGTTAATATGGCAATATCTTTTCTTTTCCATTTATTTTCTTAATTTCTTATCAAATTAATTGAAAAGCCAGATTGTATTTGTTATCATGTGTATACTGCATAACAACAGAATTTTACAAACAGAAAGGGAAAGGTGCTTTTAATGAAGGTAAATGGACTTACAGAGAGTGAAAAGATAATTATGAAATGTGTATGGGATTTAGGGGACGGGGCAAGGCTTGCCCATATAATGGAGATTGCAAATGGAAAATATAAAAAGAACTGGAAGCCGCAGACGGTTTCAACATTTCTTGGAAAGCTTGTCAAAAAGGGTTTTCTTGAACAGTACAGGGATGGCAGGTATTTTTATTACCATATATTAGTGGCAAGGCATGATTACAGGTGCCGTATGATTAAAGAGGATTTACAATTCTGGAATGACGGTGATATAGAAGAGTTTGCAGAGGAACTTATGGATAAAAATACATTTTCAGAAGAACAGAGGAAGGAAATAACAGAAGTAGTAACGAGAATGGCTTAAAATGATTTATGAAAGGGGCCAGGTTTATGGGTCATAAGACTTGCCAGTGTTTTGCTGCAGCTTTTGTATTCTGCTGTGCAGTTTTTTCTTTTACAGGGTGCGGCAAAGCCGGGAAAGAGTACGATAAAGCTGTAGAGCTTATGGAAAGCGGGAAGTATAATGATTCCCTTGGGCATTTCCAGAATGCAATTAAGGAGAATAATGAAAAAGCGGAATATTACATAGCATATGGCATGGCACTTAATAAAATTGGCAGTTATAAAGAGGCTGTTAAAGAGTTTGGCATGGCATACCAGGATACAGATAACCAGATATCAAGGCAGAATAATAAAAGGCTTTATTTCGGACAGGCTGTTTCATATTATGGGATGAATGACAATGAAAAAGCGCTGGAAGCATGTGGCAAGGCGCTGGAGTATGGGAAAGAACCATCTGTAGATATAAAGATTAAGAATTTCCAGGCAAATATTAATATGCTTATTGGAAATACAGATACTGCCATGGAGATTTATAATGGCATTATAAAAGAAGATGATAGCAGTACAGATACATATAAGGCAAGGGGCAGGCTGTATGAAATGCTTGGCAATGATACACAGGCTGTAAAGGATTACCTGGATGCAATAGAAAAGGACAGCAAGTGTTATGATGCATATTTTGCGCTGTATAATGTTTATACACGCCTTGGGGATAATGCAAAGGCAGAAGAAATATTAAATAAATTGGCAGGTATGGAGGCAAAGACAGCAGAAGAGGTAATGCAGCTTGGCAGGATGTATTATTACAAGGGTGATTATAAAAATGCCGTGGCAAACCTTGGAAAAGCTGCAAAGGATGGCTGTAATGAAGCATTGTATTACCTTGGCACTGTGTATATGGCAGAGGGGGATTACAGCCAGGCAGCAGGCCAGTTTAATGAATATATAAATAAAGGTGCACCAGAAAAAGCACCAGAGGCATATAACCAGATGGCAGGCTGCTATATAGAACTTGGGGATTTTGAAAGTGCATCAGGATGTATTGACAAAGGGCTGTCACTTGGGATTTCAAGTGCAGATATGCAGCTTTTAAAGAACAGGGTAATACTTTATGAGAGGATGGGAAAGTATAAAAAGGCAAAAAAGTCTGCAAACTTATATTTAAAGAAATTTCCGGGTGACAAGGATATGGAAAAAGAACTTGGATTTATAAAAACACGTATTAAAACATTGCAGCTTGCCAAAGATAATAAAAAGAAACAATAATAAAAATATCCATAAAGGAGAATGTTTTGGAAGAAGAGAGAATTATACTTGTTGCAGTTGCAACCTCAGACAATGATGATACTTTGCAGTCACTTATTGAACTTGAAGAATTAGGACAGACTGCCGGTGCAAAAACGGTTGGAAAGGTTATACAGAACAGGGAGAAGATACATCCCGGGACATATATTGGCAAAGGAAAAATAGAAGAAGTAAAAAGCCTTATATATAGTACACATGCAGATACTGTTGTATGTGATGATGAACTGTCACCAGCACAGAACCATAATTTAGAGGAAGCACTGGATATAAAGGTTATTGACAGGACAGTCCTTATACTTGATATATTTGCACAAAGGGCATCTACAAGTGAAGGAAAGCTGCAGGTAGAACTTGCACAGCTAAGATACAGGCTTTCACACCTTACAGGCACAAGAAGCGGGCTTTCACGCCTTGGAGGCGGCATAGGCACAAGAGGGCCTGGTGAACAGAAACTTGAAATGGACAGGCGTATTATAAAGCAAAGGATTACACAGATACGTGGGGAGCTTGTACAGGTGAAGCGTACAAGGGAGCTTACCCGTAAGAAAAGGCAGGAAAACCATGTGCCGGTAATTGCCATTACAGGCTATACCAATGCAGGAAAGTCAACACTGCTTAATAAACTTACAGGTGCAGGGGTGTTATCAGAGGACAAGCTTTTTGCAACACTTGACCCTGTAACACGCAAGTATGAATTTGAAAATGGTGGAAAGGTGCTTTTTACAGACACAGTAGGGTTTATAAGGAAACTACCGCACCATCTTGTACAGGCATTCAGGGGCACTCTTGAAGAAGCTAAATATGCAGATATAATACTTCATGTTGCAGACTGTTCCAATCCGGATATGGATGCACAGATGCATACTGTTTATGATACACTGGACAGGTTAGGTATTGGTGATAAGAAAATAATTACAGCATTTAATAAAATTGACCTTGCGGAAGATGGCATAATACTTAAAGATTTAAGGGCAGATAAAACGGTAATGATTTCTGCAAAGGATGGCACAGGGACAGAAGAACTTTTAAAGGTAATAGAAGAAGTAATAATGGACAGGAAGCGCCTTGTTGACAGGACATTTTCCTATAATGAAGCTGCCAAAATTAATGAAATACACAATATAGGGCAGATAATAGAGGAAGATTACCGCAGTGACGGCATATATATAAAAGCACATGTGCCAAAAGAATATGTATATATGTTTGAATAAAAAGTGGAATGGAGGTACAAAATGGATATTGACAGACGTATAAAAATAATAATGGATAAAATGGAAAAACTTCAAGAAAAAGACCCTGAATTTTCATGTGGTGAGTTTCCGCCAGAGTGGAATAAGCCAGTTAAAGAAGAAAGGGTGGCAAAATTTGAAGAAAAGTATGGAATAAGGCTGCCAGAAGATTACAGAAGGTTTATAACAACAGTGGCAGACGGCGGCTCACAGCCGTTTTATGGATTCTACAGCCTTTCTGAAGGCAGGCGGGCAGATTATTCTGATAATGTAGATATCAGCGGGAAATTCCCATGTACTGTAAGAAAGCCGTTTGATATCTACAAGGTTTCTGATGAAGAGTATGATGAATTTGCCGGAGACAAATATTCAGGATTTCTATTCCTGTGCCATGAGGGCTGCGGGATGTACAGCATATTAGTTGTAAATTCAGATGATAAAGATACATATGGCACTGTCTGGTATTATGACTTTGCCAATGATGCAGGGATGTTTCCATTAATTAACCCGGTTACAGGAAAGACAATGGATTTCCTTGACTGGCTTGAATACTATGCAGATAAGACATATGGGCTTGAAGATGATGATTTCTTCAGCTATGGTGAAATAGCAGGATACCTTCCAGGGACAGAACCGGGGCAGGATTAATAATTAAATATATACAGGGATTTAAGACGGAGAATATTTTTTCCGTCTTTTTTAAATAAAAATGTCACAAATCCATTTCCGGAATGGTTATATATAGTGTAAGCAAAATAAAAAGGCTGCAATGCCAGCAGTATACAAGGGAGGTGTAATAATGCACAGTAAAAAGGCATCAGTAAGGTTTATTGAGAAAGCCTATAAATTATATGAGCAGAAAATGTACCATGTGGCATATAGTGTACTGCATGACGAAGGACTGGCAGAGGACGCAGTACAGGAGGCTTTTATAAAATTAATGAAACATAATGTATATTTTGCAGAACCAGAATCAGATGACTGCAAAAGATATATGATAACTGTCATTAAAAATTCTTCAATAAATACTTACAATAAGAAGAAAAAGGAACAGGAAATCATGTATTTTCCGGGCAGTGATACAGATATAAAAAATATATCTTCTAAAGATGGAGTGGAAGAATATGGGGATATAGAGGAATTAGCTTCACGCCTGCCTGAAAAATATTATTCAGTTGTAAACTGCCTTGCAATAAAAAACTTGTCAGTAAAAGAAACTGCCAGTGAGCTTGGTATTACTGAAGCAAATGTAAGAAAAAGATTTGAACGTGCAAAGTTAATGCTTAAAACTATAGTGAAAGGAAGTAATGTATATGGAACAGTTTGATATTTCTGTTGAAGATTTTGATGCTTTGGATGGAGAACATGAATTTTCAGATAAATACAAAAAGAATAAGAGGGAACTTCTTAAAGAATACCGCAAAAAGATTTACGCGCCATCAAAGAAAAAATACACAAAAGCTGCCGTGGCTGCCGCTTTATTAATTGTATCTGCACCAGTTATAACCAATGCTGCAACAGGCGGGGAATTTTTTAACAGGATATGGGGAAGCGCAGGCAGGGAAAATATAGCACAGCACAAAGAGGTGTTATATGATAATGAAAAGGGCACATCATGTACAGTAACTTACCCAAAACAGGAATTTGAGGACATTGACCCGGATAAGGCTGAAAAATTAATTGGTGATAATATATCCTACAACCCGGTTGTTAAGGAAATCGGTGATACAAAATTATCAGTTTTATCATTTGTCCATGATGGCAATGCCGCTGTTGCGGAGTTTACACTGGAAAGAAAAGGTGGCGTGGATGCACTGGTTTACAATGAAAATTATAATGAAACCAAAGGTGCGGATTTCTCTGATGAATCAACCTTTTACTTTGACTTTGGTGGCTATGACGGAAAAATATATGTAGACCTTGATAAGTCTGGAAAAGACATGCTTTACTGCTATTATTATATGACAAATTCATATTCAGGAAATACAGATAATGTAATACTTAATATAGAGGAATATCCTTGTACAAGGAAAGAGTTGTGGGAATCTGATGGCAGCCAGTATAAGGAATACATGGATAAAACAAAGAAAAGCACCATTACTGTCCCTTCCGGGACAAAAGCAGATAAATCTGTATTTGTTAATAAAGACAATGGAACTATAGAGATTTCCTCATTATCAATGAAAATTGATATGAAAAAGGGGCTTGGGCTGTCTAAGGAAGAAGCATATGACCCATACAATGCATACTATGTTTCAATAAATTATAAAGATGGGACAAAATATGTTGTGCATGAACATGAAATGGATGGAATACATTCATGCAAAGAAGAAACAGATAATGCAAGTTATACCTGCGGCACTACAGAGGATAACCTTATATTTGTGTTTAACCGCCTAGTGGATACAGATAATATCCAGTCAGTTACAGTAAATAAAACGAAATACAAAATACAAAACTAAAAATTGAGAGTTACAATATATAGAAAAAGTTCTGCCTGGTTATTATTTATATAATAACCAGGTTTTAAATTTTCTTAAAAAAATTTAAAATAATTATTGACAACTAATAGACGTTAGAGTATACTAACTTATGTAAA
>DKYP01000101.1:1902-5394 GCA_002499945.1 Lachnoclostridium sp. UBA7097 | reverse complement strand
GTCTGTATCAATGTTTTTTACCATGTCTTCAACCCGGTTTGCAAGGTTTATAAGGTCTATCTGGGTGCGTCCGCATGTCGGGCATGATACTACTGTAATGCCCCCTTTCCTAAGTCCTAGTGTCCTTAAAATTAATTTGGCAGAACTAACTTCACAGACAGGTTCTCCTGTAAGTGAAACACGTATTGTGTCACCTATACCCTGGTAAAGAATATTTCCAAGCCCTATTGCAGATTTAATATTGCCATTTAACAATGTGCCTGATTCTGTAATTCCTACATGCAACGGGTAATCTGACTGTTTTGCAATAATTTCGTGTGCTTTTATGCACATAAGCACATCTGAGGATTTTATACTGATTACAAGGTTGCTATATCCCATCTCCTCAATTATTTTCACTTGCAGGAGTGCACTTTTTACAAGCCCTTCCGCAGTAACCTTGCCATATTCCTTTATTATTTCTTTTTCAAGTGAACCGCTGTTTACACCAACACGTATAGGTATATTTTTCTCCTTTGCTGCATCCACAACAGCTTTTACCTTTTCTTTATCCCCTATATTGCCCGGGTTAATCCTTATTTTATCTGCACCGTTTTCTATTGCAGCAATAGCAAGCTTGTAATCAAAATGGATATCAGCTACAAGCGGGATGTGTATGGCTTTTTTTATTTCTTTAAGCGCAAGTGCTGCTTCCATATCTGGTACAGCACACCTTATAATGTCACACCCTGCCTTTTCTAATGCAAGTATCTGGCTGGTGGTTGCATTAACATCTGAGGTTTTTGTATTGGTCATGGACTGTATTGCCACAGGATTGCCACCACCAATTTTTACACCGCCTATATTTATTACCTTTGTATTATCCCTGTACATAGAAATCCCCTTCCCAGATGTTATTTAATAATTTTAATTATATCATTATACATTACAAATACCATAAAAAGCATAAGGACTACAAGTCCTGCAAAGTGTACAAACCCTTCTTTTTCCCTGTCAACAGGCTTTCCACGTACAGCTTCTATCAGTATAAATACAAGCCTTCCGCCGTCAAGTGCAGGGAGTGGCAGAAGGTTCATAACACCAAGGTTTGCACTAAGAAGCACCGACATATAGAGCATCTGCATAATTACAGCCATAATGCCAAGGCTTTTGCTCTGGTCAATAGCACTTCCTACAACATTTACAATACCGACAGGCCCTGATACATCATTCATTGAAAGATGCCCTGTAACAAGCTGCCCAAGGCTTGCAATAGTTGTTACTATCCAGTATTTTACTTCAACAAAACTGTATTTAATTACATCTAAAGCATTGCCACCCTTTTCATCAAATGCTGCATTAAAGCCAAGTGTATATGTTTCATATTCTACAGGTGTAACCGTAAATTCCTGCAAATTGCCATCACGCTCTACTATAAATTTAACTTCACTTCCATCTTTATTTATTGTATTCATGGTGTCACCAAGTTCACCAGCATTGGCAATATCTATGCCTCCTGCTGATTTAATTATATCACCTGCCCGGATTCCAGCCTTTTCAAATGCACCGCCTTCTGTGACCTGGCTTATCTGCGGGCTTTCTTTTTCATTAGACGGGTATGTGAAACCAAAAAGATATGCTTTATAATGCGGGTCAATATTAAATGTCTTTGTTTCACCATTACGTTCTACTACAACTTCAACATTCTCACCTGTAAGCGGGTGGAGCTGTGTATAAGTAGATATTTCACGCCCTATTGTAATTTTTTTGCCATTAACGCTTTTAACCACATCACCTTCTTCAAGCCCGCTCTGGCTTGCTGGCTGGTTATTGTATATCTGTCTTATTATGGGGTAATCAATTCCTGAATATGAAAGTATTATTATTGAAAATACAAATGCAAGTATAAAATTAAAGAACGGCCCTGCAAATACTACTGAAAACCTTGCCCATACGCCCTTGCTGTTAAATGAGTTTTCAGCATTGTTTTCTTCATCTTCACCAATCATTGCACATGAACCGCCAATCGGAAAAAGCTTCCATGAATATTTTGTTACATCCTGCCAGCTTTTCCTGTTTTCAAATTCCTTCTGTGAACATAGAAGCTTTATTACATGCCCCTCTTCCTTTGTTTTTGCATATGTTATTAACCTGGGCCCCATTCCTACAGAAAATTCAGGAACACCTATGCCGTTCTTTTTGGCAAGAAAGAAATGCCCAAGTTCATGTATTACTACAATCACTGTAAAGATAAGTAACGCTACAATAATATTCATTATAAAACCTCCATATTTTATAAATATCTGCTTTCAATATACTTGTAAACATCCTGTTCTATTTCAAGTATATCACTTAATGATGGATTATCAATGTTTTTATGCGCCTGCATACATTCCCTTATAATCTGGGTTATCCCAAGGAAACTGGTTTTATTGCTAAGAAACATTGCAACAGCTTTTTCATTGGCAGCATTAAATACTGTAAGCATACTGCCGCCTGCCTCCCCTGCTTCATATGCAAGCTTTAGCCCCTCAAATGTTTCCATATCAGGTTTTTCAAATGTAATCTGTGACATTTTATAGAAATCAAGGCGTTCACCTGGAAGATGCCTCCTCTCCGGATAGCATAGTGCATACTGTATAGGAAGCTTCATATCAGGTGTGCCAAGCTGTGCGATTACTGCACCATCTTTAAATTCTACCATTGAGTGTATTATGCTCTGTGGCTGGATTACCACCTCAATATCTTTAAGCTCCATTCCAAAAAGCCATTTTGCCTCAATTACTTCAAGCCCTTTATTAACCATTGTTGATGAATCAATAGTGATTTTCCTGCCCATAGACCAGTTAGGGTGCTTAAGGGCGTCAGCAGGTGTTATATCCAGAAGCTGTTCCTTTTTCATGCCACGGAAAGGGCCGCCTGATGCAGTAAGCAGTATTTTAACCGGCATTATGCCATTTTGCCCGTTAATGCACTGGAATATTGCAGAATGTTCACTGTCAACTGGCAGAAGCTTTACTTTATATTTATTAACCATAGGCATAATAATATGCCCTGCTGTAACAAGGGTTTCTTTATTGGCAAATGCTATATCTTTGCCAGCTTTAATTGCCTCTGTTACAGGTTTTATGCCAATCATGCCTGTAACAGCAGCAACAACTGTATCTGCACCGTCTATTACTGCACATTCTGCCAGTCCGTCCATTCCTGTTACAATATTTATATGCCTGTAATCCCCGCCTTTTGCGTAAAGCCGATTTTCTAATTCAAGGGCTTTGCTGCTATCATACACACATGCCATTTCTGGCATAAACTGTTCTATCTGCTTTTCAAGAAGCTCTATATTACTCCCGGCTGCAAGTGCCTTTACGTGCAGGTCATTGTTGTTCTTTACCACTTCAAGCGTCTGTGTCCCGATAGAACCTGTGGAACCAAGTATAACTATTTCTTTCATTTTTACACCCCTTCTTTCTCAATTTTGAATGTTTTTCCCAAAATTGAGAAAGCATTAAT
>DKYP01000101.1:0-1607 GCA_002499945.1 Lachnoclostridium sp. UBA7097 | reverse complement strand
GTTTGAAAGGAACTTTCAAACTTCACCTTTCACACCTTTAATATGATAAATTTAACCAGATAATATACTACTGGTGCAGTAAATATAATGCTATCGAACCTGTCAAGTATCCCGCCATGCCCTGGTATCAGTTTTCCATAGTCTTTTATATTGTGGTTTCTTTTAATTGCTGATGCTGCAAGGTCGCCAATCTGTGATATAACTGAAGAAACTGCACCAATTAAAGGAAGCTGCCACCATATGTTTTTATCATTATAAAATACCATAGCAAATATAAAACCTGTTAATGCTGCCCCAAAAACGCCGCCAAGGCAGCCTTCAATAGTTTTGTTAGGGCTTAATTTGGAAGGCATTTTATGCTTTCCTATAAGTTTTCCTGTACAGTAGGCAAAAGTGTCTGAACCCCATGCACCTATATATATAAACCATACCAGAAGATGCCCGTCCTGTACAAACCGTACTTTAAATACAAATGACAGCATAATTGTTACATATACAATTCCAAAAAACAGCATTGTTATCTGCTCTGAATTAAACTCTGGATATGCTATAACATAACATGCCATAAATACCATAAGTGTAAATACCAGCCACATTATAAGATATTCATATTCATTATTTAAAAGTAGTATATCTGTAACAATACTTGAAATATACCCGGCAAATGCAGGGATTGTCTTTTCCATCTGTACTGCTTTGTACAGTTCATAAAGCCCAATCAGGGAAATTGCTGTTATAACCAGGAATAACGGATAACCGCCGTAAACCATAAGAACTATTGTAACTGCCATAAGAACAATTCCACTGGCAAGTCTTGTCCAAAACATTTTATTAAATCCTCCTATATCCCTCCAAAGCGCCTGTCCCTTGCCTTGTAAAATTCTACAGCTTTTTCAAGTTCTTTTTTATCAAAATCCGGCCATAGTACATCTGTAAAGTAAAATTCTGAGTATGCAAGCTGCCATAGAAGATAGTTAGAAAGCCTCTGTTCACCGCTTGTCCTTATCATAAGGTCAGGGTCAGGGATTCCGTATGTATCAAGATGTGATGATACCACTTCTTCATCTATGCTGTCTATATCAAGCAGCCCGTCTTTAGCTTCCCTGGCAATTTTTCTAATGCAGCGCTTAATCTCGTCACGGCTTCCATAATTTAATGCAACCTGGAAGTGAAGCCCTGTATTATGTGCGGAAACTTCTTCAAGTTCTTTAATCCTTGCCTGCAGACGTGCATCAAGGCGTGAAATATCACCTATAACACGTACCTGCATATTGTTCTTTTTGCTTGTATTTATACAGTCTTTAAGATAACTGCTAAGCAGTTTCATAAGGGCGTCAACTTCATCTTTTGGCCTTGCCCAGTTTTCAGTGGAAAATGCATACATTGTTACATATTCTATACCCATATCCCATGCCGCAGCACATATTTTCTCAACATTTTTGCTTCCTGCTGCATGTCCTGCATTGCGTGGGAGCAGCCTTTTCTTTGCCCATCTTCCATTGCCATCTAATATAATGGCTACATGGCGTGGCACGCCTCTTGTATCATCTGCCATTTTTAATTCCCCTTTATTAATGTGTTACTGTTATACTCACGAACGATTAGAT
>DKYP01000103.1:2885-12501 GCA_002499945.1 Lachnoclostridium sp. UBA7097 | reverse complement strand
AAAAGATAAAGGATATATACATATAAGGGCTTATAAAAATATAAATGGCATTAAGGTATATGGAAAATCTGTCTGGGCAGAAGTATAAACTGGAATATATATTTAAAAATACTATACAAAGGAGCATAAAGTAGAAAAATCTGTAATAATGACAGCAGCAGGCGCAGCAAACTGTGTTATAGATTATAATGATATTAATAAGGAGGCTGATGTTGATATGTGTACTGTATTTGAAAAGACAAGGGAAGAAGGAATGGCGGAAGGAATTATTGTAACAGGTCTGGAATATGGGGCTTCTGAGGAAGATATTTTAAGCAAGCTGCAAAGTAAATTAAATGTATCTTTGCAGAAGGCACAGGAATACCTGGACAGATTTATGGGACATGCAATATAACATATAACAGCAAACAGGACAGATGAAATATGCTATACATACAGTATAGTCTGTGTATATGGCTTTTTTATTTTTGTATATATGTAAAATATGACTTTAGTCATACCTACAACCGTTCTTTTTTCACTTCCGTTTATAAGAATAAATCTGCTATTATATCCCTGGAAAGAGAAAATTATATAAATAAAACAATAGCAGGTGAAAGGAAGGTATTTATGTCAGAGGTTATATTAAAAACAAAAGATTTAACAAAGAAATACCAGAGCAAGACAGTGGTGGACAGCCTGGGCCTGGAAATCAGGAAAGGGGAAATTTTTGGTCTTTTAGGGCCAAATGGTGCAGGTAAAAGTACAACTATGAATATGGTTTGTGCTATTACAAGACCAACAGCGGGAAGCATAAGCTTGCTGGGGATTAACCCATGGAAGCAGAAAAAGGAGGTAATACACAGGATTGGTTATATACCACAGGAACTGGCAGTACATGGAAACCTGAAAGCATGGGAAAATGTAGAGCTTTTTACATCTCTTTATGGAATTAAGGGACAAAAGTTAAAGGAAGCAATAGAGAAATCTTTAGAATATGTGGGGCTTCTGGACAAGAGAAATGAATATGCAAAGAACTTTTCTGGTGGTATGAAAAGGCGTTTAAATATTGCATGTGCAATAGGCCATAACCCGGAACTTCTGTTTTTTGATGAGCCGACAGTAGGCATTGACCCGCAGTCCAGGAATTTTATCCTTGAGAAGATAAAGGAGTCTAATAAAAATGGTGCAACAGTGGTTTATACAAGCCATTATATGGAAGAAGTAGAGGCAATATGCAGCCGTATAGCAATTATGGATAATGGAAAAGTTATTGCCTGTGGCACAAGTGAAGAACTGAAACGTCTTGTAACAAACGGGGATAAAGATATTACACTTGAAGAAGTATTTTTAACTTTAACTGGAAAACAGTTAAGGGATTATATATAGTGGGGGATTTTTATGATTTGGTATTTAATAAAAAATAATTTAAAACTTATGTTTAGAAATAAAGCAATCCTTGCAACTATGGTTTTAGGACCGGTTTTTGTTATTGCAATGCTTTCAAGTGCATTTGATGATTTAATGAAATCTTATGAAAAAGCAGGAAAATTTAAAGCAGGCTACCAGGTTGAAGGGGGGAGTTTTTGGGAAAATAATATGGAAACCATTAAGAAAGCGGGAGAGGAGTCAGGAATAATATTTTTAGAATACCCTGACGGAAATCCTGAAGAACTTGTTAAAAGTGGTATTCTTTCAGGTTTTGTAAAACTTGGCAATGAAAAATATACTATATATGAAAATGAAGATAAAGAAACAGAAGGAATAATTTTAGAATATTTTTTTAGCCGCTGTTTAAAGGAAAGTGCAGGACAGGCAGTGCAGCTGAAAGCCCCCGGGGCTGCCAGTGGGAATTTTGGGATATCTTTGCAGAAGCTTGATTATATGCCAGCAGTTAATGCAAGTGATTATTATGGAATAATTGAAATGGTATATTTTGGTTTCTTAGGTGTTATTTGCATAGCAAATGTATTTATAAGCGAAAAGAAAAATGGCATAATACAGAGATTCCAGATAACATCTTTATCATGTTTTAAGCTTTACCTTGCAAAATGGATACCAGCAGTAGCAATTATGGCATCAGGGATTCTGGCTGCTTCTGTAATATCGTCTGTCCTGTTTGGAATACATTGGGGAAACCTGGTTATATCTGCCATCCTGGTACTTCTTGTTATTATGGCAGGGATATCATTTGGCTTAATGATTAATGCTATATTTAAAAATATGGCAGTAACAGTTATCATATTATTTACATCAACATTTTTTATGGGATTTTTTGGCGGAAGTTTTGAAACATATATGTATTCAAGACTGCCAGAAACACTTAAAAATATTTCGCCAGTTTACCATGTAAACAGGGCATTAGTTGAACATTCATGTATGGGGCACAGCGGGTATACATCCAGTTGTATTTTATACTTTACTGCAATAATTATAATTTGTACAGTTATTGCTGTACTGGCAGACTGGGCTGGAAAGAGAGGTAAAGGGAGAAGATGAACCGTTTTTTTACACTATTAAAAATGAATATAAAACTTCTTTTGAGAAATAAGGGTTTTTTATTTTTTCTTATAATTACACCTGTGGTTTCAGTTATTGTACTGGGACTTAAAACTGAATCCGCAGCAGGATATAAAGAAGAAAATATAAGAACAAAGATACATGAGTTAAAAGATAGTAATGAAAAGGCAATTTATGCAGGGGGTTCAATGGCATCTGTATATATTATAAAGGTTTATGATGCTTCAAAAACAGAATTGTCAGAGTATATGCTTAATGAGCTTGTATCATCAGGAATGTTTTGTGTATGCCGTATGGACGCTTCTGGAATGACAGAAAAAGAGGTGCTTGCACAGGCAGAAGCAGATGCTTATAATGACAGGGCAGGGGTTCTTTTATACCTGAAAAAAGATTTTAACAAGGCTATAACTGAGGGGGATATAAAAAATGCTTTTGTTACATATGAAGTATCAAAAGACGGAAGGACAGAATTTTTTAAAGACGCATTTTCTTCTTCTTTAAACCAGGTTTACAGCCTGTTTAAAACGGGCATGGGAGAAGAAGAAACATTAAGAATACTGGAAACAATAAAAAATGGACTTCCAGTAAAAGAAACAAAAGTTATAAATGCAGGGGAAAAGGCTGTATTAAATAAAGAACAGGGTGCTGCAAAAGAGAGGGTTGGATATGCATTTGCTATTATTACACTGGGATTTTTATTCTGTGGTGTCTGTGTGGCATATACAATTATTGAAGAACAGGAAAACAGGGTGTATACAAGAATGATGTTATCAGGGCTTGGAAGCCTTGAATATATTGCCGCTAAATTTGTTATGGCAATAACAATTTCAGCATTACAGACAGGTGTACTTGGAATATGCCTGTTTGTAACAGGAAATCCTGGATTTGGAATAAATATTTTTTCTTTTTTGTTAGTTATTTTTTTACTGGGGCTGGTATTTAGTGTAATAAGCCTTTGTACAGGAATAATAGCCGGGAATGTAATGAGTGCTAATTATACAGTTTTTGCAATATGGTCAGTTTCAGCAATGTTAGCTGGTTTATATTTCCCACTGGATTCTACATCTGAAGTGTTAAAAGCAGCTTCATTCCTTATGCCACAGAAGTGGTTTATGGAAGCTGCAGAAATATTACTTGCTGGTGGCAATGGGGCATATTCTATGTTATTATGTGTAACAGCAGCATATCTTATTATAGTTATAAGTTTTAGCAGTATTGGACTTAAAATAAGACACCAGGATAATTAAGGGGAAAAGTTATGACAGATAAATTCAGGGAAAACTTTTTTCTGGCAGTACGTATGATTTTACTGCTGGTCTTTGAAATATATATTATTTTAACACACAACATAACAACAGGGGCATCTGCAATGATGCTCCTGCTTTTGGCATCATTTACAGGAATGCTTGTTTTAAAAGAACTTGCATTAGAAAGATACAGGATTTTTATGGCAGGGATATCATGTATATTATGTATATGTATAATAGTTTTTATTGGTAAAGAATTTATTTTGCTTGGGATTTATCTGGTATTTGAAATTCTTTCCTTAATAAAACCAGGGCTTATCTGGTATTTTATCCCGCTTGTCCTGGCATGTATGCCAGCATGGGCAGATACAGGGGTACAGTTAGTTGTAACACTTTTAATGGGGATATTTTATATACAAAATGATTTTGTTGTTAATTCTTATAAAATACAGACAAAAGAAGACCTTGCACAAGGACAGATATTAAAAAAAGACTGGAATAAGAGGGAACATAAGTTACAGGAAAAAATAAACAACGAAATGTTAAAGGCACAGAACCAGCTGCTCGAAGAACGGGAAGGATTATCACAGAAGCTGCATGATAAACTTGGGCATGCAATTAATGGTTCAGTATACCAGCTTGAAGCAGTTAAAGTAATTATGGAAAAAGAACCACAGGCAGCAAAGAAAATGATACAGGCAGTAATTAATGAACTGCGTGGCGGGATGGATGAAATACGGGCTATTTTAAGAAAAGAACGCCCTGGAAAGCATGAGATGGCATTATTGCAGTTAGATAAATTATGTATGGAATGCAGGCAGAAGGGAATTGAAGCAGGAATTTATACAGAAGGGGAATTGCAAAAAGTACCTGGAAAGTACCTGGATATAATACTGGATAATGCTTATGAAGCAGTATCTAATTCATTAAAATATTCAAAATGCACAAAAATAGAGATTAAAATATATGTCCTGAACCAGGTTATACGCTGTGTGGTTTCTGATAATGGTACAGGCTGTGATGGCTTTACTGATGGAATGGGCATTGCTGGCATGAGAAGACGGGTAAGGGAAGTAAATGGAATACTGGATTTTGAAACAAATATGGGATTTAAGATAAATATGCTTTTTCCAGGCTGGGATAAAGAAGCTGGCACAAAAGAAAACACTTAAAAGAAAGGGGATTTATATGGAAAAAATAAAAGTAATAATTGCAGATGACAGTGATTTTGTAAGGGAAGGAATGAGGATTATACTTGAAGTGGATGAGGAGTTTGAAGTGCTCGGCTGTGCTTCAAATGGAATGGAGGCAATAGAGATTGCAAGAAAGTGCCCGCCAGATGTTTTTCTTATGGATATACAGATGCCAGTAATGGATGGTATTGAGGCAACAAAGCAGATTGTAGAAAATAATCTTGGAAAAGTCCTGGTACTTACAACATTTGATGATGATATGCTTGTACAACAGGCATTACAGAACGGGGCTAAAGGGTATCTTGTTAAAAACCATACCCCGGAACATTTAAAACAGATGATTAAATCAGTTAATAATGGTACTGGCGTAATGGAGGAGGGAATGCTTTTTAACCTTGCAAGAAACAGCCATGCGCTGGCAGGCGGGTTTAACCCGGAGGGCTATACAGCCAGGGAACTTGAAGTTGTGAAGGCAGTTGCAGACGGGCTTTCCAATAAAGAAATTGCACAAAAACTTTTTATAAGTGAGGGTACAGTTAAAAATTATATAACTTCCATTCTTGCAAAAGAAAACCTTTCCCATAGGACGGCACTGGCAGTTTATTACCTTACAGGAAAAAAACAGGGGTAATGTTTAAGAAAAGATTATAAGAAGTTTAAGAAAAGTTTAATTATTGCAAAATTAGTTGATTTTACCATTTCTTTAATATAATATCAGGTGTGTAAGGGAGGGAAGCTTATATGGATAATGGTGAAAAACTAAAATGCAGTTATTATAATTTTATTCTGGAACAGGGAGAAAAGGGATGTATTTTATATAATTCTTTATCTGGCGTAATTATTTCGGTAACAGAACCAGAAGAACTAGAAAGAATAAGGGGAATATTAGGAAGCAAGGAGATTGCTTATAATAAAAATGATGAAGTAATTAGTGTTTTATATGAAAAAGGGATTCTTGTGGAAGCAGACAAAGATGAACTTGAATATCTGCAGTTTTTATATGAACAGGAAGTTGTAAAAAACAATGTCCTTTCCCTTATGTTAATTACTACAAGGCAATGCAACCTGCGTTGTGTATACTGCTATGAGAAACATGAAAACCTTATTATGCATGAAAATGTTTATAAAAGCATTGCATTATATATTGAAGATTCTTTAAAAGAACATAAATATTCCGGCATTAATATTACATTATTCGGTGGTGAGCCATTTATTGAATATAATAATATAATAAAATTTCTTGAAGATGTGAAAAGGATTTGTAATAAATATAATGTGCCATACGGGGCAGGCGCTACAAGTAACGGGGCATTAATTACACCAGGGCGTTTTGAAAAATTATACAGCCTTGGTGTAACTTACTACCAGGTTACAATAGACGGCCTGGAAGATACACATGATTTATACCGTAAAAGCGCAGATGGCAAGGGAAGTTTTAAAAAAATTATAGAAAACCTTAAGTATATGGACAGTACAGATTATGACTTTGAAGTTACAATCCGGACTAATTTTAATAAAGAAATTTCTGCTAAAGCAAAAGAATTTTACCAGTTTATTGCAAAAAATTTTGGCAGCAGGTTTCATGTATATTATGAGGGGATTAAGAAACTTGGCGGCATAAATGATGGAAGTTTAAATGTACTGGATAAAAATGAAGTTTCAAAAAGCTCTGTAGATATTGCAGCGTATATAAAGGAACTTGGCATTAAAAATGATGTTATAGATGAAATGACAATGCCTTTTAGCAGGGTTTGTTATGCTACAAAGCATAATGATTATTTAATAGATTATGATGGAAGTGTTTTAAAATGCACATTATCACTTGATGATGATTTAAATAAAATCGGGAAAATATATGAAGATGGCACTATGGAAATTAATGATTACAAACATGCAAAGTGGGTGGGCAAAAAGACACAGCCTGCCAGCCAGTGCAAACAGTGCCGCGTACTTCCGCTATGTTATGGAGGCAGGTGTGTCAACGGGCTTGTACATGGTGGTTCTTTTGGATGTGACAGAAAATTGCAGGAAGAGGAGCTTGCGGCTTTAATTGCATATAATGTATAAAAGGGGCAATATGGTTAAATCTATAAAAAATGACATTTATTTCCTGAAATATGTATTTAATTTCAGCAGGGCTTATGTACTTGGTGAAGCAATAGTTGCCATAATAAACGGGCTTATGCCGCTTTTAGATATTATTATACCCAAACTTTTAGTGGACGGGCTGGTTTACAGGGTTTCTTTCCAGCAAATTGTTTTTTATATAATGGTTTATGTAATATTGCAGTTTACAGGTTCTTTTATAACAGCATTTATAACAGAACATTATATTAATTTAAACGGGCATATTTATTCAATGCATTTTTTATTTATGATTAACCATAAAAAAACAGAACTCGGGCTTTCACAGCTTGATGACCCGGAGGTACACCAGAAGGCGGCACTTGCAGAGGATATAATATATAAAGGGATTGGAATTGGTTTAATAGATAATTTTTTTACTGCCATTACAAGTATAGTATCAATTACTGCAACTGCAATAGTCCTTGTCCATGCAAATGCTTTTCTGCTCTTTGTCATTCTGGTTTTTGCAGTTTTTTCTGTAATTTCAAATTTAAAAATGGAGAACTGGCAGCTTGGGCAGAGAGAGGAAAATATTTATCTTACCAGGGTTTTAAATTATTATATTGGCATTATGGGAGATAAGTCATGTACAAAAGAAATGAGGCTTTATGGCTTTGCTTCATGGCTTGTGGGCAAATATAATAAAACACTGGAAGTTTTACGCATAAGGCTTAAAAAGTTGTATAATAAAAGCCTGCAGATTACAATAATCCGGATTATTCTTGAAAATTTAAAAAGCAACGGGATTTATCTGTATCTTGCATGGCTTGCTTATAAAGGAAAAATTTCCATAGGAGGGTTTTCACAGTATTTTAATGCTGCAAGCCAGTTTTCAGAAAGTATTTTAGAATTTGCCAGTTTTTTTATGGATTTAAATATTAATGGAAAATATATCAGCAGTTTTAAGGATTTTATGGAATTACAGCCAGAAAACCATAAAGAATACAGCACCATAAGCAAAGAGAAATTTGACCAGGCAGTAAAAGGACGCCTAAAACTTTCAATGTCACATGTGGATTTTAAATATAAAGGAATGGACGGTCTTGTATTAGATAATATAAACTATACATTTGAACAGGGAAAAGTCTATGTCATTGTCGGGGAAAACGGGGCAGGAAAGACTACAATGGTGCAGCTTTTAAGCCGGCTGTATAATCCATGCAGCGGGGAAATTCTTTTAAACGGGGTAAATGTAAATACTTTTAATGATAAAGATTATAAAAGCCTTTTTAGCATTGTATTCCAGGACTTTAAATATTTTGCATTTACAATAGGGGAAAATGTGGCACTGGATAAATATAGCAGGGGAAACCAGGACACCAGGGAGGAAATAAAAAAGGCATTAAAGGCTGCAGGGCTTGGAAAAAGGGTAAAATTGCTGCAAAACGGGATTGACACTAATCTTGATAAAATATTTTATAACGATGGCGTTGTACTTTCAGGCGGCGAAAACCAGAAACTTGCATTTGCAAGGGCAATCTTTAATAAGCCGCAGATACTTGTACTTGATGAGCCTTCTTCAGCACTTGACCCTGTAGCAGAGGATAAACTTTTAAGGTCTTTCCAGGAAATATCAGAAAATAAAATTGTAATTTATATTTCACACAGGTTAAGTTCTGCGGTTCTTGCAGATGAAGTATTATTTCTTAAAGATGGTAAACTGTGTGAAAGCGGCACGCACAATGAGCTTATAAAAAAGAATGGTGAATATGCAAAGTATTATAATACACAGGCAAAATATTATACATCATGCCCATAAACAGGCAGGAAAAGTGTTTATGGGCAGCAGGTAAGAAAACGTGCAGAAATATATGGAAGGAGGTGCAGGATATGAAAATTATAAGAGATGCTGCCAAAGCAAAGAAAAAACATAATAAGAATGGTGCAGGGTGTGGCTGCGGGTGCAAAAACGGCGCAGGATTTGGCTGTGGCATGCCACTGGCAAGCAAGAAGAAACCAGGACGTAAAAACGGCGTGGGATGCGGATGTGGGTGTTAAACATATTTTAACCCCGCCAGGCAAACGGCCTCTGGTTACACAAGATATTATGTGTAGCCAGGGGCTGTTATTATTTTGTAAAGTTCATTGCTAAAGGGCTTTTTTTCTGTTAGAATAATATTAATCTTTAAACAGCCATATAAAATAATTGGAAAGGTGGTAAATATGAACCCTGTATTATGGATATTAATATTATTGGCGGCGGTTTTATTATGGTTTATAATTTCTTTTATCTTTGTTCCGCTTGGCAGGCTTGTTTTAAAAAAGTGGGATAATGTAATGGGGATTTTAAATGATGAAGAAGAAAAGGAGGATAAGCATGAGTAAGAGAAAATCAGGTTTGGTTGGAGGGATTATTACAGGGGCAATAATTTTTATTGCATTAATCTGTCTGGTAATGTGCATTGAAAAAGTGCCTGTTGGCTATGAAGCAGTTGTGTACTCTGTAAATGGCGGTGTACAGGATGAAACACTGACACAGGGGTGGCATATTATAGCACCAACAAAAAAGGCAAAAATTTTTACAATCAGTAATGAACAGTTATTGCTTAC
>DKYP01000103.1:1596-2564 GCA_002499945.1 Lachnoclostridium sp. UBA7097 | reverse complement strand
CAGGACAGCAGGGAAGGCAGCAAAGATGATGAATCATTTAAGGTATCAACTTCTGATGATGCAAGTATAGCAATCAGTTTCCAAATGACATATAAGTTTGATGAAACAAAACTTATTGATACATATAAAAAATTCCGTGGGATGGACGGGGAAACAATTGTAAATAACCGTGTAAAATCTGTTTTAAAGTCTAAAGTTTCAGAGGTTACTACTGATTATTCCATGATGGATATTTATTCGGGAAACCGCAGTGAGATTAATAATAAACTTACAGAATATCTTAATAACCAGTTTGATGATTCATATGGCATACAGGTTTTAGATGCATCTGTTATAGATGTCCATCCTGATGAACAGTTAAAAGAGGCTATTAATAACCGTGTTACTGCATTGCAGAAAAAGCAGCAGGCAATGGCTGAACAGGAAACGGCTAAAGTTGAAGCTGAAACAGCCCTTATTAAGGCACAGAATGAGGCTGATATTAAGATAAAACAGGCAGAAGCAGAGGCAAAAGCCAATAAATTAAAAGCAGATTCAATTACTGATAAACTTATACGTATGAAGGAAGCAGAGGCAAGGTTAAAACATGGCTGGGTAACTGTACAGTCAGGAGATGCTGCAGTAGTGTTGGACCAGGATAAATAAGACTGGTTGTGAAAAAAGTGGTGCAGATAATATGGCAGTATGTTATAATAAGAATAATATTTTGTTATAAAAAGAATAACTGGGAAAGGAAGAATTAAAATGAGATTAATTACACGTTCAGATTTTGATGGTCTTGCATGTGGTGCACTTCTTAAGGAGGCAGGTATAATTGATAACTGGAAGTTTGCGCACCCAAAGGATTTACAGGACGGGCTTGTTGAGGTGGATGAAAATGACTGTCTTGCCAATGTACCTTATGTAGAAGGATGTGGCTTGTGGTTTGACCACCATTCAAGTGAGCATGAAAGGCTTAAGCTTGAAGG
>DKYP01000103.1:916-1324 GCA_002499945.1 Lachnoclostridium sp. UBA7097 | reverse complement strand
AGATTCCCGCAGTTTGATGATATGATGGAAGCAGTTGATAAGGTTGATTCAGGCAATCTTACGATTGATGAAGTACAAAACCCAAAGGGATGGATTTTAATAGGTTTTCTTATGGACCCGCGTACAGGCCTTGGACGCTGGCGTGAATTTACCATTTCAAATTACCAGCTTATGGAGAAGCTTATAGATGCCTGCCGTACCATGACTACAGATGAAATACTTGCACTCCCTGATGTTAAAGAGCGTATAGAAGTTTATTTTGAGCAGACAGAGAAGTTCAAGGAAATGGTACAGAAGTATACAAGGACAGATGGAAAGCTTATTATATCTGATTTACGTGGTGTAAACCCTATATATTCAGGAAACCGTTTTATGATTTACAGCATGTACCCGGAGCAGAATATTTCC
>DKYP01000103.1:504-626 GCA_002499945.1 Lachnoclostridium sp. UBA7097 | reverse complement strand
GGAGCAGAATATTTCCGCATGGATAGTAAGCGGGCGCGGCGGCAAAGGCTGTAGTGCAGCGGTTGGATACAGCATCCTTAACAGGACGTGTACTGTTGATGTTGGAAGCCTTATGCTTAAAT
>DKYP01000103.1:0-183 GCA_002499945.1 Lachnoclostridium sp. UBA7097 | reverse complement strand
TGTTGGAAGCCTTATGCTTAAATATAACGGAGGCGGGCATAAAAAGGTTGGGACATGCCAGTTCTCTGATGAAGATATGGAAACAGAGCTTCCAAAAATGTTAAATGAACTTACTGCCTTAAGTAATAAGTAATATATATTTTTTCCATAAAAATCCCTATGCCGCCGCCCTTGGCTGGCGGC
>DKYP01000017.1 GCA_002499945.1 Lachnoclostridium sp. UBA7097 | reverse complement strand
TAAATTTTTATGCGGTTATCCTGGAAAATAATATACAGGGCTGTTTTTTTGCTTGCATATATGGTATATTAGAAAGGAATAGTGTAATTCCAGATAAATGGAGGACAAAATGGTTTTTAATAATATTTTAGATGCTATGGGGAACACCCCTGTTATAAGACTTAACCGCATAGTACCAGAGGGTGCAGCAGAAATTCTTGTTAAGTTTGAAGGGCTTAATGTAGGAGGCTCTATTAAGACACGAACTGCTTATAATATGATATGTGAGGCAGAAAAAAAGGGAATAATACATAAAGATACAATTATTGCCGAGCCTACAAGCGGCAACCAGGGCATAGGGCTTGCACTTGTAGGTGCTGTCAAAGGATATAAGGTACGTATTATAATGCCTGATTCTGTAAGTGAAGAGAGAAGGAAGCTTATAGAGCATTATGGTGCAGAGGTTATATTAATCCATGATGATGGCAATATTGGCAGATGTATAGAAGAATGTTTAAATACAGCACTGGAAATGGCAGCAAATGAACCAGATGTATTTGTGCCACAGCAGTTTGAAAACCCTGCCAACCCGCAGATACACAGAAGCCAGACAGGGGCTGAGATACTTAGCCAGGCAGGAAAGGTTATTGACGGTTTTTGTTCTGGCATTGGTACAGGAGGTACAATTACTGGTATTGGCAGTGTACTAAAGGAAGCTAACCCGGATATAGTTATATGGGCAGCAGAGCCTGAACATGCAGCAATCCTTTCTGGCGGTTCAATTGGCACACATATACAGATGGGGATTGGTGATGGTGTAATACCTGCAATCTTAGACCAGGAAATATACAGTGATATATGCATAATTACAGATGACGAGGCAATAAATACAGCCAAAGAGCTTGCTTCAAAAGAAGGCATTATGTGCGGTATTTCAAGCGGTACTAATGTTGCATGTGCCATACGCCTTGCAAAACAGCTTGGAACAGGCAAAACTGTTGTAACTGTGCTTCCTGATACAGCAGAAAGATATTTTTCAACACCTTTATTTTAACATTGATTTAGGAGGTACTCTGTTTAATTGTGGTTAATGAAGAGAAAACACGTATTATGATTAAAGTGGCACAGTATGAAAAAGAGCTTGGGGAAAAGGTTATAAATGAAGGCAGGTATTATAAAACAGATTATGTACGCATGCATACTTTATCTGCTGTACTTGGCATTTCAACTGCATACCTGCTGGTTCTTGTGCTTATAGCTTTATACAATATTGATTATATATTTTTAAATTTTGTAACAATAAATTATGCCAGGCTGTTTATTGAAATTTTTATGCCATACATTTCTGTTATAATTATATGTGTATTTATATCTACTATATATTTTACAGATAAATATAAAAGAGACCGGGAAGAGATTAAAAAGTATTATACAGAACTTGACCGTCTTGGGAAATATTATACAGACAGCGGGAAGGAGGCAGCAGATGACACAGTTACTGGTGCTTAAGGAACATTTGCAGAAATTTTACCAGAAATATGCCTTAGTTTTAAACCTGTTATCCAGGTTTGTTGCTGGATATATTACTTTTTATGCAGTAAACCGTGTTATAGGGTACAGCCCACTGCTAAACCAGACATGGGCGGAAGTAGTTTCTGGCTTTATATCAATGGTTTTTCCTGTACAGGCACTGTTGTTCCTGGCAGCGGTATTTGTTGTATTACAGATTGCATATGTATCAGTTTACTTAGCTTTTACAACTGCGTTAATTTTTGCAGTATTATATTTTATATATATACGGTTTCTTCCTAAACATGGATTTGTTATACTTGCAATGCCTGTTTTATATACATTAAATATACCATATATGATGCCTGTGGTTATGGGGCTGGTGTCAGTACCAGTTTCAGTTATACCAGTAAGTTTTGGCATAATTGTATATTACTTTATACAAGATACTGCTTATGTAATAAGCACTTCAACAGAAGACTCCATTAACATGTATAAGCTTGTCTTGCAGCAGCTTGCATCTGATACACAGATGTATGTGTCAATACTGGTATTTGCTATTGTAATAATAGTTGTTTATTTTATAAGGAACATGAAAACAGACTATTCATTCCAGGTTGCAGTATTTGCAGGTTCACTTCTTAACTTAATCCTGTTTATTGGCGTTGATTACTTTATGGATATTAATGTAGATATAATGCAGTTTTTAACAGGTATTGCCCTGTCCTGCCTGGCTGCCTGGATTATCCAGTTCTTCAGGTTTCCGCTTAACTATGCAGGTGCAGAAAACCTCCAGTTTGAAGATGATGAGTATTATTATTATGTAAGGGCAGTGCCAAAAATGAATGTAACAGCTGCAAGGAAAAAGGTCAAACGCTTTAATTCCCATAGCAGCAGTGACGACGGTGTCATGGAAACAGAAGGACAGGAAGAAGACATGCCAGCCGGTGGCATTTTAAAACAGGATATGGACATAACAGCCAGGCATGATTTTGGGTTTACAGTTTCACTTGATAAAGATGATTTAGAAGAAATAGAGAAAATGGAAAAAAAGGAATAGCAACATGGGCTGCAGGAGGAGTAATGGGTACATTTTTTGAGGATTTAAAAGAATATATTTACTTTTTATCTATACCTAAGATGACAATAATTGATTTGCTCGAAATATTACTAATTGCATTTGCTATATACAGTATAATCTTATGGGTAAAAAACACACGGGCATGGAGCCTTGTCAAAGGAATACTTGTGCTGTTTTTATGTTACCTTTTTGCATACCTGCTTGATATGAGTGTTATACTCTGGATTTTTAATAAGACAATAGCAATAGGCATTACGGCAGTTATGATAGTTTTCCAGCCGGAATTAAGAAGGGCGCTTGAGGAACTTGGCCGCAAGAATATTGTAAAGTCCATAATACCTTTTGATGAGCAGAAAGATAAGAACAGGCGCTTTACCGACAGGACTGTTAATGAAATAACAAGGGCAACTGTTGAACTTGCCAAAGCAAAAACAGGCGCACTCATTATTATTGAGAAAGACATAATACTTTCTGAATATGAAAGGACAGGTATAAATATTGATTCAGCCATAAGCAGCCAGCTTCTTATCAATATATTTGAACATAATACACCACTCCATGACGGGGCAGTAATTATAAGGGGGGACAGGATTGTGGCAGCTACCTGTTACCTGCCCCTTTCAGATAACCTGGGGCTTTCCAAGGAACTTGGGACGAGGCACAGGGCAGGGGTCGGGATAAGTGAAGCCAGTGACAGCCTTACAATTATAGTTTCAGAAGAAACCGGAAAGATATCTATTGCAACAGGCGGAAAGCTTTTAAGGAATATTGACGGGGAACTTCTGAAAAAGAAGATGGCAGAGATGCAGGGAAATCCTGTGGAGGACAAAAAGAAGCGGTTCAGCTTTAATTTGAAAGCGAGGGGTTCAGGTGAAAAAGGAGAATGACAACACTTCTTCCAGGGAAATAAAAAACCAGGCAGACAGCAGGCTCCGCAAGTTTTTTTTAAATAATACAGGCATAAAAATAGCTTCAGTTATTATTGCTATAATTGTGTGGGCAGTTATTATAAATATAGATGACCCTTATAAAACAAGGTCATTTAATGTTGAAGTTGAAACAATTAATGAGAGTGCCCTTAATTCAGTTAATAAGGTTTATGAAATAATTGAGGGCAGTACAGCAACCGTTAAAGTTAAAGGCAAGAAAAGTGTTGTAGACAAACTTGGCAGTTCTGACATAAGGGCAACAGCAGACCTTGCCAGCCTTTCAGCAGTAAATGCTGTTACAATACAGCCCTCCCTGCGTAAAATTTTATCCTCTGATGTAGTCTTAGAGTGCGGGCAGGTGCTGCGTGTATCACTTGAAAATAAGGAAAGCAGGCAGTTTAAAGTAGATATTATTTCAAATGGTGAGCCAGAGGACGGGTATACCCTTGGTGAATGTAGTGCAAAGCCTAATATGGTTGAGGTAGCAGGGGGTGAGTCTGCTGTCGGGCAGATTGCATCTGTAAGGGTATTCCTGAATGTGAACGGGGCTACAGAGGATTTTGCTAAAAAGCTCGTACCCGTTGCATATGATGAGGACGGCAATAAGGTTGAATCCCCGACACTTTCCTTTAGTAACAGTGTTGTGCGGGTATTCGCACAGATACTTGAAGACAAAGAAGTGCCAGTAAAGGTTAAAATTACAGGCAAGCCTGCTAGCGGTTATGAGTATGTATCTACAGACTGCCTTCCAGAGAAAGTTGAAATAGCAGGCACATCAAGAAAGCTTTCACATATCTCTTCTGTAGTTATACCTATAGATATATCAGAAATGACGGCGGCATCCTCAAAACTTGAACAGGATATTTATATATCGGATTACCTGCCGGACGGAATAACGCCAGTTGCCGGCTTTGAAACAGTTTCAATAAGGATTACCCTTGAACAGGTAGTCAGAAAGACCATTGATATAAATGCGTCCTCAATAGGTTTTTCATCACTTGCAAACGGCCTGAAAGCAGGGATTACAGGCAGCACTGATAAAGCAAGCCTGGTTATATCCGGCAGGGTTTCCGTACTTAACAGTATAAACAGCAGTAATATTACTGCATATGTAAATTGCAGCGGGCTTGATGAAGGTGTTTATACACTTCCTGTTGTTGTTAAAGGCCTTGATGAATCGTGCTCTGTAGTAGAAACAGGAAAAATCAAGGTACGTATATATAAAGAAGAGCAGCAGACAGAACCACCAGAAGACAAAGAGCCGCCAGAAGACAGTAATGAAGAACAGCCTGCCGTTTCTGGCACAATACAGCCAGGAACTACAAATACACCAGAACCAGAAGAAGATGGCGGGGAAGGGTAAAATGGGGAAACCCCGCAGACTGGCAGGGAGGAATAAAAACTAAAAAGCAGCATCTAAACCATATATAGCTTAGATGCTGCTTTTTATATATACTTTATTTTTTAACCTGTATAAAAAATTACCTTTAGTTCCTGTTGTATAAATATAAAATATTATCCATATGGCAAAACGGAATGTGCCACATTTAATATTTTTTATTAACGGAGGAATTTGTAATGAAAAAAACTTATGGATATGTACGTGTATCGGCTACAGACCAGAATGAGGACAGGCAGTTAATTGCAATGCATGAAAAAAATGTACCAGCAATCAATATTTATACAGATAAACAGTCTGGGAAAGATTTTAACCGGCCACAGTATAAGAAACTTTTAAAAAAAATAAAAAAAGGTGACTTGCTATACATATTAAGTATTGACCGCCTGGGACGTAATTATGGGGAAATACAAAAACAATGGTACAGGCTTACAAAAGAAATCGGAATTGATATATGTGTTATTGACATGCCGCTTCTTGATACAAGAAACGGAAAAGACCTTATGGGAACATTTATTGCAGACCTTGTCTTACAAATATTATCATTTGTAGCTGAATCAGAACGTGATAATATAAGAATACGCCAGCAGCAGGGGATTAGCGCAGCCAGGGAAAAAGGAGTAAAATTTGGCAGGCCGGAAACAGTACTGCCAGACGATTTCCCTAAAATTATAAGGGAATGGGAACGAAAAAAGATTACAACAGAGGAAGCCGCCAGAAAATGCAATACAAGCAGGTCAACATTTTATAGAAAAGTACAAAAATATAAACTTAAAAAAAGCAAAGCAAAATAAAACCATACAAAACATATATCCACTGGTGTATTATATTTAGTATGGATAATATAAATTAATCTGTTGTGCTGGTTAATCCAATTCCTTTTAACCTGGCTATTAAAATCCAGCTGGCACAACAGGTTAAATTATATCAGATGTGGGATAATATTCAGAAATCCAGTCCCGCAAAGTCTATATATAAATCATTATAAATACCAGCTTTAATTTTATCATTGAAAGTATATTTTTCTACCTGGAAGTTTGTTTGTTCTAAGCAATAAATAAGAATACTTTCTGTACGTGGGTCTACAATCCAGTATTCCCGTACTCCTGCATCCATATACAGATTCAGTTTACGTACATAATCATCACCAGGGTTTGATGGTGATATTATTTCAATAATCCAGTCAGGAGCCCCGGTACATCCTTTGTCTGTAAGTTTACCAGTATCACATATAACACTTATATCTGGTTCCACTATGGTATTCCTGTCTTTCCAGAGTTTTACAGCAAATGGTGCATAGTAAGCCTCACATGACCCTTCCTTGGATTTGATATAATGGTTAATCAAAGTGTATAATTCACTGGAAATTTTCTGGTGTATACGGCTTGGTGCTGCAAGATAGTATATTTTGCCATCTATAAGTTCTGCCCTTATGGTTTCTGGGAGATTATAATAATCATCTTCTGTGTAAATTGTTTTATCTGGTAATGCCATATCCATATTTCCTTTCATTTTAAAAACGGATTGCTATAGTTTCATAATAATATATATTAATATTCCAGTCAATAAAAAGGAATAAAACCGTGCCATATTGCCATTTGTACATATCAATGATAAAATAGTATACAACAAAAATAGTAGTGCCAGAAAGGAACATAGAACAAATGGGAAGGTTTGTAAATCCAGACAACAGCGCATTCCAGGTCACATTAAATTCAGAAATATATGTGGATAAAACTGGACTTATAGATAATATCAATAAAGTATTAAACACAATGCAGGGATATATCTGTAACAGCCGTCCAAGAAGGTTTGGCAAGTCTGTTACAGCAAATATGCTGGCTGCATATTATAGCAAAGGCTGTGATTCAGAAGAAATGTTTTCAAATCTGGAGATTGGAAAGAAAGAAGGATTTAAAAAGCATCTCAATAAATATAATGTAATCCAGCTAGATATACAATGGTTTATGTCAAATGCAGGAAGTACAGATAGCGTAGTACCATATGTTACACAAAGTATAATTACCGAACTAATGGAAATATATCCAGGCCATCTTCTAGCAGATACTACTACATTGCCAGAAGCACTTTCCCGTATTAAAGAAGCAACAGGACAAAAATTTATTGTCATTATTGATGAATGGGATGCCTTAATCCGGGATGAGGCCACCAGCCAGAAAGTACAAGCTGGTTACATTAATTTCCTGCGTGGAATGTTTAAAGGCACTGAACCAATTAAATATATCCAGCTTGCCTATCTTACAGGCATTCTTCCAGTCAAAAAGAAAAAAACACAATCAGCACTAAATAACTTTGATGAGTTTACAATGATAGACCCAAAGATATTTGCAAAATACACTGGATTTACAGAGGAGGAAGTTTATAGGCTTTGCAACCAGTATAGATGTAATTTCAATGAAGTAAAACGGTGGTATGATGGTTATTTTCTGGAAGGTTTCCATGTATATAATCCAGAAGCAGTTATTAAAGTCCTAAGATGGAACCAGTTCCAGAGTTACTGGTCTTTAACTGGTACTTATGAAGCAATCGTACCATTGGTTAATATGGATTTTGACGGATTAAAAACTGCAATTATTGAGATGCTTTCAGGTTCATCTGTAAAAATAAATACCAAGTCTTTCCAGAATGACACAATCAGTTTTGCAAACAAAGATGATGTACTTACCTATCTGGTCCATCTCGGGTATCTTGGATATGACCAGTACCAGAAAACAGCATTTGTTCCAAATGAAGAAATACGGCAGGAGCTTACAGCAGCAGTTGGAAGCACAAGTCCGTGAACTTCCAACAGGCAGGGGATTTGCAGATTTCGTATTTATTCCAAAAGCAGAATATATCCATGATTATCCAGCACTTGTTATAGAGCTTAAATGGAACAAGGATGCGCAGACAGCCATACAGCAAATAAAAGAGAAACAGTATCCAGTTTCTGTTGAAAATTATACTGGCAGGATTTTATTAGTTGGTATCAGTTATGATAAGAAAACTAAAGAACACAATTGTGTGATTGAAAAATATAATAAGTAGACAGGACATATGCCCACTGGTATATTATGTAAATTATTACATGGTATACTGGTGGGATTCTTTATTTTATCTTTTTATATTATGCTTGGATTTATAGCATCCGGGCATATAAATACAAACCTGGATTTAAATAAAACCGTGTCAAAAAGTGTACTTTTTGACACGGTTTCTACGCTTTCTAATTCTATCACAAAATTTTAATATGTCAATGGTTTTTTATGTAAATATCCCAAAAGCAGTATTTATATGTAATTAAATATCATAATTTTATATTTAACAAAGGGCATATAGGCTTTAATTTTACTAATGTCAAAAAGTACACTATTTGACATAAATACTACCTAATAACTTATGTATAGAGTTTTATTAAAGGAAAGAAAGGGAAAGCCAGTTATGCCAGGAACAAGATTAAAACCTGATATCAGTATAAAAGAAAGAATATATAATGATAATTTTTCTTCTGGTTTATGTAATAACAAAATCCTTGTACAAGAACTGGCGGAACTATGGTTTCTTGATATAAAAAGTGTTATGAGGCCATCTTCATATGCCCTTTACCAGAATTATGCGAAAAAATATATACTTCCGCATATAGGAGGGATGCCTGCAGCTGGTTTTAATGCCAGTATACTTTCAGAAGTGCTTAGAAGTTTATATACAGGTAATAACGGGAAAGAAGAAGCATTATCACAATACACAGTATATCTTATGGAAAGCATGGTACATTCAATGTTTCATTATGGTGCAGAAAAAAAGCTGGTACCAGAAGTTCCATTTGGAAAAGCAGAGTTTATAACAGTTAAGAAAAAAGAAACCATGCCACTTACTGAACTTGAAGTACAACAGCTTTTGTATATAACAGAAGAGCAGGGGATTGATTTAAAATTGCAAATTTTCCTGCCACTTTATGCAGGGATTACACTTTCAGAACTGTGTGGGCTTAAATGGGAAGATATTAATATAAAAACAGGGGAAATTAATGTACACAGAAACCTTGTGCGCATACAGAATAATATATCCCAGGGTAATAAGGACAGCAAAGAAATGGCAACATCCATGGCAGAATGTGAACTTCCAGAAAATATGCGCAGAAAATTTATAATGCCAGAAAAACTTGCCAGTTTATTAAAAATAGCATTATGTGCTAAAAATCCAGCATCAGAAAGTTATGTGGCAGAATTAGATAAAAAGGCTGGAAGAAAAAGAAATGCTGCCATGCCAGAAGATGCCCCAGATGGAAGGACATTACAATACCGTTTAAAAGTAGCTGGGGAAAAAGCAGGGATAAAAGGGCTTACATTTAAAATACTAAGGGATACCTTTGCAGTAATGTGCCTGCAGGCTGGTGGAGATGTGTACAGCCTGGCATATATAATGGGTACAGGAGTGCCTGCATTGTGTGACAGGTATGGGCAGTGGATGGTAAGGAATGATGGGTTTTTAAAAGGGATTGGATAGGAAATTTTTAAATTTGGAATGTTGTTTATAAGGGGGTTTATATTTTTTAAGTAGCCACAGTGCTGCTGTTGTACATTATAAAATATTAAGTGTTATTTATTTTATAAGAAAGATAGTTTTTGGAAAGGAAAAAGTTAAGTGAAATTAAGAAAATATAAACACAAAACAAGCAATAATATAAAAGGTCATAAAGAAAAAATAAAAGTGTGCCTGGTCTGTTCGTCTGGTGGACATTTAACTCATTTATATATGTTGAAACCATTTTGGGAAGATAAGGAACGGTTTTGGGTTACATTTAATAAAGAGGATGCGAAGAGTCTTTTAAATGGTGAAAAAATATATAATTGTTATTTTCCGACTAACCGAAGTATTAAAGCACTTATAAAGAATACTAAATTAGCAGTTGAAATTTTAAAAAAAGAAAAACCAGATTTAATTGTTTCTTCTGGTGCAGCAGTGGCAGTTCCATTTTTTTATATAGGAAAAATTTTAGGGTCTAAAACAATTTATATAGAAGTTTTTGATAGAATTGACAAGCCAACCTTAACAGGTAAAATGGTATATCCCGTTTCTGATAAATTTATTGTTCAATGGGAAGAGCAGAAAAAAGTATATAAAAAAGCAATTAATTTAGGAAGTATTTTTTAAGTTTTTAATTGAGGTGAAAAATTGATTTTTGTAACAGTAGGTACACATGAACAGCAATTTAACAGACTTATTAAATGTGTAGATGATTTAAAAAAAGATAAAAAAATTGTTGAAGATGTGTTTATACAAAGTGGTTATAGTACATATAAGCCACATTATTGTGAATGGAGTAATATTATTACTTATACAGAAATGAAAGAAAAAATGGAACAAGCAAGAATCGTTATATCTCATGGGGGACCAGCTAGTTTTATTATGCCTGTACAACTAGGTAAAATTCCAGTTGTTGTTCCAAGACAGTTTGAGTTCCATGAACATATTAATAACCATCAGTTAGAGTTTACTAAAGCAGTTGCAAAAAGAATGGGGATAATTATTCCTGTAATTGATATTAATAAACTAGGTACAATTATTGTAAATTATGATGTTATTGTTTCTAGCATGACTAATAGTACAATAAACAATAACAAAAGGTTTTGTGAAGAGTTTAACAAAATCGTAAAACAGTTAATTTAAACAATTTTAAATCTAGCTTAGGAGGAAATGAAGAAATGTCATTATATGAGAATATTATAAATGGAAAAGAAAAAATTGCAGTAATTGGGCTTGGATATGTTGGAATGCCATTAGCTATAGAATTTGCAAAAAAGGTAAAAGTACTAGGGTTTGATTTAAATGATAGAAAAATAGATTTATATAAAAAGGGCATTGATTCAACCAACGAAGTTGGAAATATTGAAATAAAAAATACAACTGTTGAGTTTTCTACAGATGCTTCAAAATTATATGAAGCAGGATTTCATATTGTTGCTGTTCCAACTCCTGTTAACCAAGATAAAACTCCGAATTTAATGCCTGTTGAAAATGCTTCTAAGATTTTAGGTCAGAATTTAAAAAAGGGTTCAATTGTTGTATTTGAATCAACTGTTTATCCAGGAGTTACAGAAGATGTATGTATTCCTGTTTTAGAAAAAGAATCTGGTTTAAAATGTGGTAAGGATTTTAAAGTTGGCTATAGTCCAGAACGTATTAATCCAGGTGATAAAGTTCATACACTTAAAAATATTAAAAAGATTGTTTCTGGCATGGATAAAGAAACCTTAGAGGAAATACAAAATATATATAACCTTATTATTGAAGCGGGAACTTATCCTGTATCTACAATAAAAACAGCTGAAGCAATTAAAGTGGTTGAAAACAGCCAGAGAGATATCAATATTGCTTTTATGAATGAGTTGGCAATGGTATTTGACCGTATGAATATTGATACAAATGAGGTTGTAGATGGTATGGATACAAAATGGAATGCACTTGGTTTCCGTCCGGGACTTGTAGGAGGGCATTGTATTGGTGTAGACCCATATTATTTTACATATGAAGCAGAACTTCTTGGATATCACAGCCAGATTATTTTAGCAGGTCGTAAGGTCAATAATGGTATGGGAGAGTTTATTGCAGATGCTGCAATTAAGCAAATGATTTTAGCAGGAAAAGCTGTGCGTAATGCAAGAGTAGTGATTTTTGGATTAACATTTAAAGAAAACTGTCCAGATACAAGAAATTCTAAAGTTGGTGATATTATAAAACGTTTTAAAGAATATGGAATTAATCCCATGGTTAGTGACCCTTGGGCTTCTGAAGAAGATGCATTTAGTGTATATGGTGTCAGGCTTACAAGAATTGAAAATATAGAAAACATGGATTGTATTGTTATTGCTGTTGCACATAATGAATTTAAAGTTTTGGGAATTGATAAATTTGACAAGTTTTTTAGAAAAACTTTAGATAATAATGAAAAAGTTTTGATTGATGTAAAAGGAATATTTAATAAAGAGGAAATTGAATGTAGAAATTATAGTTATTGGAGATTATAGTTCCAATTTGTTTTATTAAAGGCTGTTTTATGGTGGAAAAATGAAAAAAGTACTGGTTCTTATGGCATCTTATAATGGGGCTGGATATATAACACAACAGATAGAAAGTGTACTTGGACAGGAAGGTGTATATATTGAAATTTTAATACGTGATGATGGGTCAACGGATGGAACACAAGGTATATTGGAAGATTTCAGAAAAAAAAGAAAGATTCAATGGTATCAAGGAAAACATTTAGGTGTGGCTTTTGGTTTTTATGAATTATTAGAAAGAACAAGAAACTTTGTATATGATTATATTGCATTTTGTGACCAAGACGATATATGGGATACTGATAAACTTAAAATAGCTTTGGATGCATTAAGTCCTAATAGTAATACTACTCCATTATTGTATTATTGTGGGCAACGTTTGGTGAATGAAAAAAATAAATTAATTGGTGTTCACAAGCTTAATGGGTTTCGTTCTATGAAAGCAAGGTTTATATTGTCTGATATTGCAGGGTGTACAACAGTATTAAATAAGAAATTACGTGATATTATAGTTATGTATAAACCAAGCTATATGCTCATGCATGACACATGGATTTTAAAAGTATGCCTTGCTGTTGGTGGAAAAGTACATGTAGATACAGAAGCACATATGGAATACAGACAACATGGGAATAATACAATAGGATTGGGAACTGGATTTGTTGCAAAACTTAACAGGGCTAAAAAATATATTTTTGATTATAAAGTAGAAAAACAAATAGATGAACTGATTATAGGATACAAGGGAAAGATTGTTCCTGAATATGAAGAACTGGTTCAGTGTATAAAAATGTATAAGAGTAACAGAGTATACAGAAAAAAATTGTTAGATAAAAATTATATTGATTTTTGTGACAGGGGAATAAATTTAACATACCAGATAAAAGTTTTATTAAGAAAATTATAAATGTTCTTATATGGAGGATAAAATGGTTTCAGTTATTATTCCTAACTATAATAGGGAAAAATTACTTCCAAGAGCTGTAAAAAGTGTTCTAAACCAGACATATAAAGATATTGAATTGATTATTGTAGATGATGCTTCTACAGATAATTCAGTATTAGAAATAAAAAAAATAAATGACAAAAGAATGAAAGTAATAGTTCTTGAGAAAAATTCAGGGGCATGTGTTGCAAGAAATAAAGGCATAGATGCTGCTACTGGTGATTATATTGCATTTTTAGACAGTGATGATGAATGGCTGCCTGAAAAATTGGAATTACAATTGGATTTTTTTAAGCAATATCATTATAATGCTTGTTTTGCACAATATTTTTTTTATAGTATTGACTCCCATGGTGAAACAATTATAATGCCAGATGATTTAAATGCTAATAAAGAAATATATCAGCAACTTTTATATAAAAATAGTGTTGCTACTTGTACAATTATGGTACATAAGAATATAATAAGAAAAATAAGGTTTGATGTGAATTTGCCACGTTACCAGGATTGGGATTTTGCACTTCAAATATGTAAAAGTTATTCTGTTGGATTTCTAAAACGTCCTGTAATGAATGTATATGAACAAAAAAACAGTATAACTAATTCTACAAGCAAACAGAAAAAATTCAAAGCTTTGGATTATATTTATAATAAATATAAAGAAGATATTATAAAGAATGATATGGCACATAGTCATTTTATGTGGACAATGGGTCTTTATTATTTGTATATAA
>DKYP01000062.1:1059-2995 GCA_002499945.1 Lachnoclostridium sp. UBA7097 | reverse complement strand
CCTGTTTTACAGTAACTTCCCCCTTTCTTATTCTTTTCATATTTTCTTGATACAGAACGCTGTAACCTGCGTTTTCTTTTTTCCAGTTTTTTTACTTTTTTTGTTTTATTTATGTTTTTGTATTTATTCCTGTCAGAACATACTGCCAGCTCTTTAATCCCTAAATCAATCCCTATGCCTTCATCCGGTGGAAGGACAGCAATGTCTTTATATTCTGCTCCAACAGTAATATACCAGTCCAAGCCATCAAATTTAATGCGTGGGTTATAATATTTCATACCACCAACAGGAATACGTCCATGCTCCGCAAGCCTTATCCAGTTTAATTTCTGCTTATTCTTCTTTTTTGAAACAGCAAACCCCTCAACTTTTACATGGGTGCCTGTAAACTGGATTTTTATATTGTCCTGGTAAAACGCTGGTGGTGAATGTTTCCTGCTTTTGAAACGTGGAAATTTTGCAAGCCCTTTGAAAAATTTTTTATATGCGTCACAGGCATCTTTTATAGCTTGTCTTGCTACATTATTAGAAATTTTATTTAACCAGGCATATCCTTCTGTTTTCTTTAGTTGTGTAAATTCTTTCCGTAAACTGCTGTCTGGTATAAACTTACCACTGTTTTTATAATTTTCCTGTTCCCTGCCTAGTGCCCAGTTATAAGCAAACCTTGCAGCACCAGCATACTGGAATAATTTAGTCTTTTGTTTGTTATTTGGAAGCAGCATTACACGGATTGTTTTTATCATTATATCCTCACCACCTTCTGCAAATCCTTTTACAAACATTATAAAACCCAACATATATTTATAACTTTTTATAAGTTATTTTTATCTATTGCTAACCTCCAATCTTAAAACCTTGTCTAATATAATACAAAAATGATAATTACTTTAATCCCCTTTTCTTTATTATTGCCTTAGCCATCCGTTCATCAATTTCTTTATGTCTTGGTACTTCTTCTTTCTCAATACCTCTTGAATATATATTATGGTTGCTTCCATGCCGTTCAAATATAAATCCAGCACTTTCCAGTTTTTTATTAAATCTTTTTGCTCCAATAATATTTCCTTCTTATACTATATAAAATACACACTTTATGCGCACTTGTCAATGCCATTATAATTTAAGATATTTTAACTTTACTTGAAGGATTTTTATAATTATCTTAATAATGAAAACATATTTATTTTCTTAAGTTTAACCCATTCTTAGAATTTTTTTCTATAGTATTCTGTTAATTAACAGTAATACACAACGCATAATTATAATTTGTAAATGCAGCAAATGTATATTATATATCCAATCCGTTTTATATAAAATTTTTGTGTAATATTGTGTAAATTCCCTTGATTTGTTATGCAATATTATGTATAATACTCTTATAAGGGGGAATATAATGAATCAACGGAACATAGCAGTCAAAGACCTAAACAATAGTGGCTATCAATTTAAACGTAGTGGCGGAAACCATGATATCTACTATAACCCAGATACAAAACATTCTATACCGTTAAAGCGTGGGCACTTTGATGAAGACGATTTACGCTACATACGCAAGGAAATAAAACAAGGCGAGAGAGCATAAAACCCCCCACTGCCTGCAAAGGAGGTTTTTTATGAAATATATTTATACTGCAACATTTATACCAAATGAAGATGGAACAAAATTCTATTGCCGTGTTCCTGACCTGCCTGGATGTATTACAACAGGAAATAGTATTGAGGACGCCATTGAAATGATTACTGATGCTGCTAGTGGATGGCTTGTAGTGGCAGAAGATGAAGGAAACAGCATTCCAGAAACAACTCCACAATGTGATTTGGATATTCCTGATAATGCTATCTGCTCCATCATATGTATTGATACACTCGCATACCGTGCAGCAACTGATACCAAGGCAATACGTAAAAATGTTTCACTTCCTGCATGGATGGC
>DKYP01000062.1:0-783 GCA_002499945.1 Lachnoclostridium sp. UBA7097 | reverse complement strand
TGTTTCACTTCCTGCATGGATGGCGGCACTGGCAGAAAAACGTGGGGTAAACTGCTCCCAAGTTCTCCAGGACGGGCTCATGCAACTCTTCAATACTGGCTATGTAAGATAAAGCAATATGTACACCCAGGTCATAAATTTCCATATATCTGCCAAATAGATATATGGAAGAGCCCGCCTTTTTAAAATTGCCTTGCAAATATCTATTGAATATTTGTTTATCCATGCCAGTACAGCAATTATATAGCATCAGATTGCCAGACAGTATAGTTTTTTGCAAAAAACAGAAAAATATACTGTAAATAATTTGTATTGATTTAATGTTTGGAACTATTAAGAAATTTAAGGAAGTAGGAATTGAGAAACTCCAGGTTGGAATAATGTTACAACCATCCAATTAGATTCAGATAATGGGACAGGGTACACAACTAACGGTTGCAACAAAGAAAACCCCCTGTTATAATATATAATACATAAGCTCTGATAATTTTATACAAATACTTATATTATTAAATATTATGCGAAAACCAGGATTTTTTTCAGTGCATAAAATATACAAGGTATAACATATGGCAAAAACAATTATAGTACAGTGGCTGCTTGGATTAATACCTGTGGAAACAGCAGGTTACGAGATGTCTTACAAAGATGAAAACAATATAAGATTTAAAAAATAAGAAGTGTATGGATTTATTCCAGTTCTTTTATATAAAAAGCAGAATATAAATCTGTAGTATAATTTCTAACTAATATAATTTGAATAGTTAAAAAATTTTATATGCC
>DKYP01000102.1:15098-31399 GCA_002499945.1 Lachnoclostridium sp. UBA7097 | reverse complement strand
TAATTTGTAATAGTTTTGTAACAATAATTAATGATATTTAATATTTAAACATTACTATTTTTTGAAGCCGCCTGTAAAGCGGCATGGAGGATTATTATGAGAAAAGCAGCAAAAGGGGCATTGGCGGTAATGACAGCTTTAAGTGCAACGCTTGTACCAGCGGCCAGCAACGCATCAGTTGTAATGGCGCCTGCACCAGTAAAAGATGCTTCTTCACAAAGAGTTATTATACTACAGTCCGAGAACCGTATTGTGGAAAATGCTAATAATTATAACAGAATAAAAAGACTGAGTGACAACCACGAGAAAAGGGCACAGATACAGGAAGCAGCACGTATTAAGAAAAGCTGCGGGGTAGCTGTATCAGCTTCTGACAGGGTTATACTTGAAAGGATTGTTGAAGCAGAAGCGGGTGGTGAGGACCACAAAGGGAAAGTGCTTGTAGCTAATGTTGTATTGAACAGGGTTAAAAGTAAATCATTTCCATCTACAGTTGAGGAGGTAGTTTTTGCACACAGGGGTTCTACGTACCAGTTTTCACCTATATATGATGGAAGGTATTATACAATAGATGTATCAAATGATACTAAAAAAGCTGTAAAAGACGCATTAAACGGTGTTGACCCTTCACAGGGGGCACTTTACTTTATGGAAAGAGCGTATGCAGATTCAGACAATGCTGCGTGGTTTGACAGATGCCTGACAAGGCTGTTCAGCTACCACTGCCATGAATTTTATAAATAAATTTTTAATTCTTAAGTAATGGTTGTTCTGTATGGGTGTACTGTATAGTACGCCCTTCTTGCGTTTATCCAGTATGTTTAAATTTATTGCCAGTAACTTTTTGGCAAAGGTTCTTGAAATTAGCGCCATGTTATTGTATAATAGATGCCGGATTTATGTTTACATATTTGTCTTGCCATGATAATACAGAGAATGGCGGAACTGCCTATGTTAATTAATATGGCCGGATACTGGAATATATGTATATAGTTTGTAAAACAGATTGAAAATTATTAATAATGTATGTTGGTTCTAATGCTGCATTACGCAGCGGAATGGAGGAAATAATGGAACTTTTGTATCAGAGTACACGTAGTAAGGGAGTTAAAGTTACTGCATCACAGGCAGTCTTAAAGGGGCTGGCAGATGATGGCGGTCTTTTTGTGCCTGAAAAGATACCAGGGCTTGATATTTCCATTGAAGATATTGCGGGGATGTCTTATAAAGAAACTGCCTATGAGGTAATGAAACTGTTCTTAACTGATTTTACAGAAGCAGAATTAAAGTCATGTATTGACAAGGCATATGATGATAAGTTTGATACTAGTGAAATTGCTCCATTAACAGAGAAAGCAGGTGTTTATTACCTTGAACTTTTCCATGGTGCTACAATAGCATTTAAGGATATGGCACTTTCAATACTTCCGCACCTTCTTACTACTTCCGCAAAGAAGAATAATGTTAATAAAGAGATAGTAATTCTTACAGCAACATCTGGTGATACTGGCAAGGCAGCAATGGCAGGGTTTGCAGATGTACCTGGCACAAGGATTATTGTATTTTACCCTAAGAACGGCGTAAGCAGGATACAGGAGAGGCAGATGGTTACACAGAAGGGCAGTAATACATCTGTTATAGGGATAACAGGGAACTTTGATGATGCACAGAGTGGTGTCAAAGCCATGTTTAACAATAAAGAACTGGCAAAAGCATTAGAAAGCAATAACTACCAGTTTTCTTCTGCCAATTCAATTAATATAGGGCGTCTTGTGCCACAAGTGGTTTATTATGTATATTCATATGCAAAGCTTGTTTCAAATGGCGCTGTAAAATCTGGTGAGCCAGTTAATTTTGTAGTGCCTACAGGTAATTTTGGAAATATACTTGCAGCATACTATGCTAAAAATATGGGAATCCCTGTTGGAAAGCTTATCTGTGCATCTAATGAAAATAAGGTATTGTTTGATTTCTTTGAAACAGGTATTTATGACAAGAACCGTGAATTTATGCTTACATCATCACCATCAATGGACATACTGGTTTCTAGCAACCTTGAACGCCTGTTATTTAGAATTGCAGGAGAAGATGCAGAAGCAACCAGGGGCATGATGGAAGCACTTGCCAGTGACGGGAAATATACAATTACAACAGATATGAAAGCGCAGATGGCAGATTTTGCAGGCGGATGGGCAAGTGAAGAAGAAACAGCCGCTGAAATTAAAAGGGTATATGAAGAAACAGGGTATGTAATGGATACACACACAGCTGTTGCATCTGCTGTTTACCATAGTTATAAAGAAAAGACAAAAGATAATACAATTACTGTAATTGCATCAACAGCAAGCCCTTATAAGTTCGGTACAAGCGTAATGGGTGCTATTGACAGCAAGTACAAGGGTATGGATGATTTTGCACTTATTGATGAATTAAGCAGGATATCAGGGACAGGTATCCCAAAAGCAGTGGAAGAAATACGTACAGCACCTGTGCTGCATAACACGGTGTGTGAAACAGAAGATATGCAGAAGGAAGTGGAGAAAATCCTTGGCATATAAGATTATATAAAGTATTATTAATAAAAATAACGGAGGCATCATATATATATTAGTGTTTTTGGCAAATATATATGGTGCTTGTTTTACTCTATAGGGAAGTTCTTCTTATAGGAAAAAGCACCCTCAATAAATCCTGTTGGGGCATTTATTGATATTACTAATATTTGGAGGAAGTATATGGAAAAATCCAACAGAAAATTAACCAGTTTTTTAATTGCATTTGCATTGGTATTAACAATGCAGGATATACCATTTGCATATGCAAAAAACAGTGTACAAGCCGCCGCAGAATTAACACCACAGCAGGCAGTCCCAGTAACAGGCCCGGCAGCAGGCATTGTGACAGGGCCAGCTTTGACAACAGGGCCAGCTGTAACTGTAACACCGTCACCAAGCCCGTCAACAGAGCCAACACAGAAACCAACACCAACGCCAACAGTAAAACCAACACCAACAGTAAAACCAACGCCAAAACCGACAAAAGGCCCTGTAAAGGATAATACCCCATTTAAAATTACAGTTAAAAAAGCAGGCAGTGAGAAGCTTGCTATTTCATGGGCCAAGAGAAAATCTGCAAATAAATATAAAGTATGGCAGAAAAAGCAGGGGGCTAAAAAATGGAGGGTTATTAAAACTACCAGGCAGCTAAAATACAATGTAAAGATTAAAAAAGGCAGACGTTATAAATACAGGGTTACAGCCATATTTGGCAGAAAAAAGGTTATAGACAGGACGGAAAATATAACCGCATGTATACCAGCAGATGTTGCAAATATTTTATATAGAAGGGTGGCAAGCCGTAAAATTAATATTTCATGGAAGAGGGGGAAATGCACTAAAAGTTTTATAGTGTACAGAAGATTAGGAAAGGGACGTTTCAAAAGAGTGGCTACAGTAAAAAAAGCAAAATACCATGATGATTCTGTTGCAGTAAACAAAAAATATTCTTATAGGATTTTGCCTGTATATGATAATGAAAAGGTAAAAATATATGGCAGTAATACATATATAAGGGTTATCCTAAGGGATGAGATTAATACAAGCCTGCAAAATTACAGCTATAAAGAACTGTGCAGCGATATAGAAGCACTTAGCAAGCTTTATGGCAGCCATTTTAAATATAATGTTATCGGGCAGTCCGCAGATGGAAGGAATATTTATGATATTGTAATCGGCAACCAGTATGCAGGCCAGTCTGTACTTGTTGTTGCACAGCTTCATGCAAGGGAATATATGACTTCACAGTTATGCATGAAACAGATAGAATATTATTTGCAGAATTATAATGAAGAACTAGACGGTGTCAAAGTATCAGATGTATTAAATAAAGTGGCAATACATTATGTACCTATGGCAAACCCTGACGGTGCGGCAATATCGCAGTTTGGATTTACAGCAATAAATGATAAATCACTGCGCAAAAAGCTTTTGAAGATGCCAGGCGCAGATAACCCTTCATTATGGAAGGCTAATGCCAGGGGAGTTGACCTTAATAAGAATTACCCATATGCATATGTTGCAGGCCAGGGGACACGTGGCAGCGAAGGTTACACAGGGCCTAAAAGGTGCAGCGAAAGCGAAACACAGGCAATAATGGCTTTGATTAACAGGCTTAAGAACAGTACAACAGTAAAGGGGCAGATTAATTACCATGCTACAGGTTCAATAGTATTTGGGGAATATGAAGGCCCTCTTAAAGAAATAATAAATGATATGTATACACTTGCCTGTGATATTACAGGTTATACAAGTGCTGCCAGCTATAATGGTGACAGTAAATCCGTTGGAAACCTGCGGGAATTTGTAATGTATAAAAAGAACCTGCCAAGCATTACACTTGAAATAGGAAGGTCGCCATGCCCGCTGCCAAAAAGTGAATTTAAAGATGTGTGGAAGAGAAATAAGAACCTTGTATTAAGGGAAACAGAAATGCTTATTAACTATAAGGATGAATAAATATATGGGCTGGCAATTCCAAAGTGCCTCTCTGCAAACCAACAGCTGTCCATTGGAAGCACATTTGGAATTTGCCAGCTGGTTTTAAATCCTCCAGTATTGTTTTAGTTATAGTTTTTTATTCAATAATAATTTTTTCATGTGTAATAATACCATTATGTATTTCATTGTATAGCTTTATGTTAGTACCTGCACTGATGGTGAAACCAGCCAGGGCAAATATTAATATACAATAAATACAGAAACGTATAATTCTTGTTGTACGGATTTTTTGCATAATATATCCAGTATCTGCTCCTTCATAGTATCCAGTTACTATATCTACAGGAGTTCCAAAATTTTGTTGTAGTTCATCATAGGTAATATCTGGTTTTATTTCATTTAGTTCTGTAATACGTATTTTATAATCTTTTATAAGCCGCTTTTCCTGGCGGCCTCTGGACGGTATAACTGATTTGATATCCCTGTAATATTTTTTAGAATTTTTATTCATTGTATTTCCTCTATTTTTGAAAAATCAAAGTGTAAAATTTTTTCAATACTTTTAGTGACCTGGTAATAATCTTTTAATAACTGTTCCAGACGTTTCTCACCCTCTGGTTCAATATGGTAGTAAACTTTAACCAGACGCTTTCCTGTCTGTTTTTTATAATCTGAAATATATTTATTATCAATCATCTTATAAAATGCCGGGTATAATGAACCTTCAGGAAATGATAAACCACCATCAGAAAGTTTGGTAATATATTGTGAAATCTGGTATGCGTAACAATCACCATAATGTTTCAGGATATGCAGCACTACCAGTTCACAAGACCCGCTTTTAAAGCTGTTTCTTGTTGCCATATAAATCCCCCATGCCGCCTTTGGCGGCTCAAATAGTATAGCGTATCAATACGCTTTAGAAAAACGCTACAGCATTTATGCTGTTGTTTTGCGTTTTTCCTGTGTGAAATTTAATACATCTTAGGCAGTGTTTTTTACTGCATTAGATGTATTTTTCACACTAATCTCCATGCCGTGCTTTGCACGGCACAAATAGGCATGAAAAATGCTGTTTTTGCATTTTTCCGGGTTGAAATTGTAATGATTGTTAGACAGCGCTTTTTGCTGTCTTAGAATCATTTTTCAACCTATGTTCCTCCTGTATATAGTTATAACATAAAATGGGAAAAAGTAAATACCTATTTTATCTAAATAATTATTGACAAAAGTAATTAAAAAGTATATAATAAGCACCAGAAAAGCCGGTTTATTTTAAAATAGGAGGAGTTTTAAATGAAACATATTATTACAGGTCTGCTTTGTGTTTGTTTATTATTATGTAATTTAAGTATAATACCAGGAAAGCGTGCACAGGCTGGAAAAGTCTGTCTTACAAGCAGGGCAGTTACTATTATTAAAGGGCAATGTGCTTTTATTGGATTAAAGGGAACAGATTCCAAAGTTAAGTGGAGTGTGACAGGAAAGAATATAAAAATCTATGAAACTGATAAAAATTCTGGAAATACATGGCCATATTGTTATATCAAAGCTGTAAAAACAGGTACAGGAACATTAAAATGTACAGTAAATAAAAAGACATTAAAGTGCACGGTTAAGGTATTGGCTAAACCAGCATTTATTGGGGATTTTTCTGATGATGCAGGAGAAGTATATCTGGATATTTTTAAAAGTGGTAAGAAATATGTGGCTTTTTATAGCCAGTTCCGTTTAGCGCAGATGGACTGGCTGGAAGGAACTGTTAAAAATGGTATTCTGACTTTAGATGGTGATGACCCTGCAGGCAGGCCAATTACAGTTACTTTATCATGCAAAGGCAGTAAACAGATATTTACTTTTAAGAAAACGACATGGAAGTATTTTACGCAAGGCAGTACCATTACATTAAAAAAATGCAGTGGGAAGGATGGGTATGAAAACGCTTTACATGGGATTGAGCTTTATTTTTAGTCCTGTATCTGGGAACTGGTTTTGTGGGATTTGGGATTTATAATGCCTGCGGGCACTTCACGCAGGCATCAGATATTACTGGTATTTTTTCTTTAATTCTTCAATAATTAGTTCTGCTTCCCCTGCTGAAAGGTAGGGGCTTTTTATTGTTGATGCAAAATAAAAGTTTTTATTTAAGAGGTTACGTAGTTCTAATGCAGAAATATACCTTATATCATCTTTATCTTTAATTGCTGGTGTAAGCAGGTCTACTGTATGGTAAAGCTCATCTTCACCGGGATTTTCTTTTACGGAGGAAGTTTTTATTATTCCAGCCCCGATTACGCCCCATCCTTTATGGTAATACAAAACATAATCACCTTTGTTAAAACTGTGGATATACCTTGAAGCACTGCCATATGCGCTTATTTTGCTATTTGCAAACATATCCCATACAGAATTTTCATTATGTGAACGGTTTGTATCAAATAAAATACCTTTTTTGTCACGTGGGTTGATATGGTAATCATATGGCTTGGCAAAGAAATCAAAATAAATATCACCACCAATTTTATAAAAGCGGTATGGCAGGAAATCTATATCTAAATTCTTTGATTTCCAGTAATCCACAGATTCTATTAATGAAATATCTGACGAATTGCCAACAATAACAAGTTTCTGTTCCCTGTTAAACTGTTCTTCACTAAGTATGGCATCCCCCAGCCCGAAAGTTTCTGCATGGATATATTTTAATTCTTCATCTGTATTTTTATACTGTTTAAATATGCTGTTTAATTCTGCGTATTTTTTCTGCCCAAATAACTGTGCATACCGCATTACCTGTATTGTTGTATTGCATTGTACATTACCAAGTTTTAGTTCAAAAATAATAAGATTGCCATCTTTATCAAGTGCACATAAATCAGGTTCTTCCTGCCACGGACGTTCCTGGAATATAGTCATAAGCTGGCCGCTTTCAGTATACAGGCGTCCAAGGTTACTGGCCAGCAGGTTTTCAAGGTCTTTTTCCTTTCCTTTAAAATCAGAATAATCATAGTAAGGTAATGGTTCTAAATCATTATTTTTATATTTAAAAAGCATATGGTATACCTCTTCCTTTGTTTTTTGGATAAATATTACCATAAAATTTAAGTATTGACAACATTCCATTTTTTTGGTATTATCACAAATAGGGTACGGGGGTATACTATTTAAATGGAGGTTTTATGGGACAGGAGAATATAAAGCATGTTAAAAGGGATACTAAAGAGATAAAAAGCATGGTGAACCGTCTTAGTGTAATTGAAGGGCAGGTACGTGGAATAAAGAAGATGCTTGAGGAAGACAGGTATTGTGTTGATATCCTTACACAGGTATCTTCTGTACAGGCAGCTCTTAACAGTTTTAATAAACAGCTTCTGGCAAGGCATATTAAGTCATGTGTATGTGATGATATAAGGGCTGGGAAGGATGAGGCTGTTGACGAACTTTGCGAACTGCTTAAAAATCTTATGAAATAAATGTGGAGGATTTTAAATGGTTGGAAAGTTTGATGTTACAGGCATGACTTGTTCTGCATGTTCTGCACATGTGGAAAAAAGTGTATCAAAGCTTAATGGTGTGGACAATGTCAGTGTAAACCTGCTTACAAATAGTATGCAGGTGGAGTACAGGGAAGATATTACCAGTGAAGATAATATTATAAATGCTGTTGTTAGTGCCGGGTATGGTGCAAGTGTTAAAGGAAACAGGGAAAATCCTTCTGGCAGCAAGGCGGCATCTGGCAGTAATGGCGGCCTGCAGGATGTTTATAAGAAAAATATTGCCAGTATGAAGAAAAGGCTGGCAGTTTCAATTATTTTCCTTATACCACTTATGTATGTGTCAATGGGGCATATGTTTTTTAATATGGCAGGGCTTGATATGCCGGCACATATGGCAAAGTACCTGCATGGCAATGAAAATGCTGGTGTTTTTGCAATAACACAGATATTCCTGCTTATTCCTATTGTTATTGCAAACCAGAAATATTATATTACAGGGTTTAAGACACTTATAAAACGCAGTCCTAATATGGACAGCCTTATAGCTACTGGCTCTGGTGCTGCAATTTTATATGGCATTTATGCAACTTATAAGATTGTATACGGGCTTGGGCATGGTGATATGGCAACAGTGGGGCAGTTTGCCCATGATTTGTATTTTGAATCTGCGGGTATGATTCTTACACTGGTTACAGTGGGCAAGTTCCTTGAAACACGTTCCAAAAGCAGGACAAGTGAAGCTATTACAAAGCTTATGGACCTTGCCCCTAAGATGGCAACAGTTATAAGGAATGGTGTTACACAGACTATTAATTCCAGTGAAATGATTACAGGTGATATATTTATTATAAAGCCTGGTGAATCCATTGCAGCAGATGGCATTGTTATAGAAGGAAAATCATCTGTAGATGAATCAGTAGTTACAGGTGAGAGCATACCTGTTATTAAACAGGAAGGTGACAGCCTTGTGGCGGCATCAATTAATAAAGCAGGGCTTCTTAAGGCAAAGGCTGTAAAGGTAGGGGAGGACACTACACTTTCACAGATTATAAAGCTTGTTGAGGAGGCGTCTTCAAGCAAAGCACCAATAGCCAAGATTGCAGATAAAGTATCAGGTGTATTTGTACCTGCTGTAATAATGGTAGCACTGGTTACAGCGGCTGCATGGCTTTTGCTTGGATATGGCTTTGAATTTGCGCTTTCATCAGCAATAGCAGTTCTTGTAATATCATGCCCATGCGCACTCGGGCTTGCCACTCCTGTTGCAATAATGGCAGGCACTGGCAAAGGTGCGGAGAACGGAATACTTGTAAAGTCTGGCGAAGCACTGGAAACAGCGCATCTTGTTGACACTGTTGTGCTTGACAAGACAGGTACAATTACAGAAGGAAAGCCTGTGGTAACTGGCATTACTGTTTTTGGGGATATGACAGAAAAGGAACTGTACAGGATTGCAGGTTCTCTTGAAAATGGTAGTGAACACCCGCTTGCAGAGGCAATTCTTAAAAAATGCAATGAGATGGGTACAGGGCTTGCAGATGTTAAGGATTTCCAGGCAGTATTTGGCAAGGGCATAACTGGCATTATTGACGGGAAAAGATATTATGCCGGCAATCTTAAATTATTAAGGGAAAATAATATATTTGCAGATGATGGCATTGAAAAGATAATTAACAGCTATGCAGAAGACGGCAAAACACCATTGGTATTTGCAGATGAAAAAGGGATAACCGGCGTAATTGCTGTTGCTGACGTTGTAAAGGAAACAAGCAAAGAGGCGGTCCTTGAATTTAAGAAACAGGGGATACATGTTATTATGCTTACTGGTGACAATGAAGTTACTGCAGAAGCAATAAGGAAGGAAACAGGTATAGATGAGGTGGTTGCCAATGTGCTTCCTGCCGGGAAGGAAGAGAAAATATCTGCATTAAAGGCAGAAGGGCATAAAGTGGCAATGGTTGGTGACGGTATTAATGATGCACCGGCACTTGCTTCTGCGGATGTTGGTATAGCAATAGGCGCTGGCACTGATGTTGCAATTGAAAGTGCAGATATAGTTCTTATGAGGAGCAGCCTTATGGATGCCGCAGGGGCAATAAAGTTAAGCAGGGCTGTTATAAGGAATATAAAACAGAACCTTTTCTGGGCATTTTTCTACAATATTATTGGAATACCAGTGGCAGCGGGGCTTTTGTACCTGCCATTTGGATTAAAATTAAGCCCGATGTTCGGTTCAGCGGCAATGAGCCTTAGCAGCGTATGTGTTGTAAGCAATGCATTAAGGCTAAAAAGGCTTAAGCTTAATAAAGGAAATGCGGGAAGTGGCACTAATGCAGCAGATATTAATAAAAATAATATAAATACATTAAGAAAGGAAGATTTAACTATGACAAAGAAAATTATTATTGACGGGATGATGTGTGAACACTGTACAGGAAGGGTTGAAAAGGCGCTCCGTGCAGTAAGCGGGGTTACAGATGTTGTAATGAGCCTTGAAGGAAAAAGTGCAACTGTAACAGCAGATGGTACTGATGATGGTGCATTAAAAGATGCTGTTACAGAAGCAGGGTACGAAGTTGTAAGTATCCAGTAAAAACAGACGGTTTTTCTTTAGTTTATGCGGCAAATTGCACAGGATATAAACCCATTGCATGCTGCCGCTTAAACTTACAGGTTAATTCCCTTTGAATTTAGACTCACAGTATACACATCTGTATATCCTGTTTTCCCTGTCTGTAAGTTTAAATTTATGTGGTATTTCCTGTTCTGCCGAGGTAATGCACCTTGGATTCCTGCATTTTATTATATTAGTTACTGTATCCGGGGGTTCTAGTGTCTTTTTTTCTGTAATATGGTTGTCCTTTATTATATTAATGGTAATATTATGGTCAAGCACGCCAAGTACATTAAGGTCTATATCTAAAGACCCTTCTATTTTAATAATATCTTTTTTGCCCATTTTACTGCTTCTGGCATTTTTAATAATAGCAACCTGGCAGTCAAATTTTTCAAGGTTTAAGTATTCATAAATCTTCATTGCGCCGCCAGCCTTTATATGGTCAATAACTACACCTTCATTTAATCCGCTTATATTTAACATTAAGTACCTCCTTTAATTAAGACCCAGAAGTGTCATAATAAGTGCCATACGTACATACACGCCAAATTCTGCCTGTTTAAAGTAAACCGCACGCGGGTCATTGTCAACTTCAGCAGCAATCTCATTAACACGTGGGAGTGGATGCAGTACATACATGTCCTTTTTGGCGTATTTCATCTTCCCGGCATCAAGTATAAAACTGTCTTTTAACCTTATATAATCCTCTTCATTAAAGAAACGTTCCCTTTGTACACGTGTCATATAGAGTATATCAAGTTCTGGCATATATTTTTCAAGTTCATTGGTTTCAATAAAACTGATATTACCTGATATAAGTACCTCCTGGCGCAGATAGTCAGGTATTTTAAGTTCATTTGGGGAAACCAGTATAAAACGGACATTTTCATAACGTACCATTGCATTTATAAGGGAGTGTACAGTCCTGCCGAATTTAAGGTCGCCGCACATGCCTATTGTCAGGTTGCAGAGGCGTCCTGTAAGTTCTTTTATGGTAAAAAGGTCAGTCAGTGTCTGTGTAGGGTGGTTATGGCCGCCATCACCTGCATTTATTACAGGGATTCTGGAATGCATTGCTGCTACAGTTGGTGCACCTTCTTTTGGATGGCGCATGGCACATATATCAGCATATGAGGATATTACCCTTATTGTATCGGCAACACTTTCACCCTTTGAGGCAGAACTTGAATCTGCCGAAGAAAAACCAAGCACTTTACCGCCAAGGTTTAACATTGCTGCTTCAAAACTAAGACGTGTACGGGTGCTTGGTTCATAAAATAATGTGGCTAACTTTTTCCCTTCACATATATTTGAATACTGGCCGGGATTCTTCATAATTGCCTGTCCCAGGTTAAGGATTCCTTCAAGTTCACTGGTGGATAAATCCAGCGGGCTAATCAAATGTTTCATTAATAATCCCCCTTAATGTAATTATTTAGAATTATACAGGCATATTTCTTTTCTCCTGCCTGTACAGATTTTCTTCTTTATAATTCTACTACAAGAAGGGTTACTTATCAAGAAACATTTAAAAAATTACTTTACATTAACAGAAAAAAATAGTACAATATCAGATATGCCAGAGTATATCTGGAAACCAGAATAAAGAAAACAGAGGTGGAGATTTTGTTTAAAGATGAAAGAATCGGGAAAAGGCTCCAGAAGTCTTTTGTCATGGTAACTATTATGGCAGCGGTGGCAGCAGTGGTTGCGCTTGTTGCCCTTATAATTGTAAGCAACAGGTATTCATATGCGCTTACACAATATGGCTTTTCACAAGGTGATATAGGCAATGCAATGGCGGCATTTGCAGATGCCAGAAGTTCAACAAGGGCAGTAATTGCATATAGTAATAAAGAACTTATTTCAACCAACCTTGTAACACATGATGATAATAAGGCAAAGTTCCAGGAATATTTTGATAAAATGCAGGATACATTGTCTACAAAAGAAGAGAAAGATGCATATGGACAACTTTCCCAGAAAATGGAAGAGTACTGGGCTCTTGATGCAGATATAATTGAACTTGGCAAAAGTACCACAAACATGCAGAACAGGGCAAGGGCGCAGGAAAAGGCAGCTAATGAACTTGCACCTATGTATAATGAAGTTTATGGTGAACTGTCAGATTTAATGTCTGTAAATGTAACCCAGGGCAACAGGCTTAGTTCAACCCTTAGTACAGTTTCTGTTATAATGATTATTATAATTGTACTTATTATAGCTGCTGTAATGGCAATTTCAATAAAAGCTGGAAAGAATATTGCAAACCAGATTTCCCACGGGCTGAATCTTGTTTCAGACAGGATGAAAGCATTTGCAAAGGGCGACCTTTCTTCAGGATTTCCTGAAATTGGCACGAAAGACGAGGTTAATGACCTTGCAGTTGTGCTTAAGTCAGTAGCTGGTAATTTAAACAGGATTATTAATGATATTGATGATGAAGTTAATGCCCTTGCAGAAGGCAATTTTATGATAAAAATAAAAGACCCGGGCCTTTTTGTAGGTGAATTTGAAGGTTTAAAGAATGGCATAGAGAATATTACTGATAAATTCAGGGATACCCTTATACAGATTGAAGAAGCATCAGACCAGGTAGATGCGGGTGCAGGCCAGCTTGCAGAAAGTGCTACAGCGCTTGCAGAAGGCGCTACAGACCAGGCAGGGGCAGTACAGGAGCTTACTGCAACAGTAACAAATGTTACGGTTGCTGCTGAAGATACTGCAAAAAAAGTTGGTGATGCGTATAAAGAGGGGCTGGAATACAGAAGCCAGGCAGAACATGGAAGTGAAGAGATGAATAACCTTATCAGTGCAATGGAACGTATCAGTGACGCTTCTAAGCAGATTGAAAATATTATTGCTGAAATTGAGGATATTGCTTCACAGACAAACCTTCTTTCACTTAATGCATCTATTGAGGCAGCAAGGGCAGGCGAAGCAGGGAAAGGTTTTGCAGTAGTTGCTGACCAGATTGGAAAGCTTGCTACAGACAGCGCCCAGTCGGCAGTAAAGACAAGGGAATTAATACATAATGCGCTTGAAGAAGTTGATGCAGGTAATGTAATGACACAAAGGACAAAAGAATCATTGGAAGAAATTATAAACGGTATAGAATTTTTATCTAATTCTTCAAAACAGGCAAGTGATACTGCGCTTGCACAGGCAGATACAATGCGTGAAATCGAAAAAGGAATTGAGCAGATTTCAAGTGTAGTACAGAATAATTCTGCATCAGCACAGGAAACATCAGCTACAAGTGAAGAACTTGCGGCACAGGCAACATCATTAAAAGAACTTATAGGGCAGTTTATATTAAGATAGGATTACTGGGTTAAGGAGGCATAATTATGATTAAGCTTTATGGCAACGGGGTTTATCTTGTAAATGGCATCAAGATAATAGAGGACAATGGGGAAGCAGCAGATGCATTAAATGCAGCATGTGGTAAAGCACCCGCTAAAGAGGAAGCTGCAAAAGGGACAATGGCATATAAAATACTTGAGGCACATAATACCTCAGGAAATATGCAGAACCTTAATATAAAGTTTGATAAACTTACTTCACATGACATAACATTTGTAGGAATAATACAGACAGCACGTGCATCAGGCCTTGAAAAGTTTCCTGTCCCTTATGTCCTGACTAATTGCCATAACAGTTTATGTGCAGTAGGCGGTACTATTAATGAAGATGACCATATGTTCGGGCTTTCATGCGCCAAAAAGTATGGCGGCATGTATGTACCTCCGCACCAGGCAGTTATACACCAGTTTGCACGTGAAATGCTTGCAGGGGGCGGTAAGATGCTTCTTGGTTCAGATTCACACACACGTTATGGTGCACTTGGTACCATGGCAGTCGGTGAGGGCGGTCCTGAACTTGTAAAGCAGCTTTTAGGCAGGACATACGATATTGCAATGCCAGGGGTAGTTGCAGTATACCTTACAGGGAAACCGCAGAAAGGTGTTGGCCCGCAAGATATCGCACTTGCAATTATTGGTGCTGTATTTGCCAATGGTTATGTTAATAATAAAGTAATGGAATTTGTTGGTGATGGCATTGCAAACCTTTCGGCAGATTACCGTATTGGCATAGATGTAATGACTACAGAAACAACATGCCTTTCTTCTATCTGGATAACAGACAGTGAAATTAAAGATTTCTATGAAATCCATAAACGTCCGGAGGACTATAAAGAATTAAAACCAGATGGTATAGCTTATTATGATGGAATGGTTTATGTTGACCTTTCAGAAATAAAGCCTATGATAGCCATGCCTTTCCATCCAAGCAATGTATATACGATTGATGAGCTTAACAGTAATATGATGGATATTCTTGACGATGTTGAGAAAAAAGCACAGGTAAGCCTTGATAATAATAAAATAAAGTTTACACTTAAAGATAAAGTACATGGCGGTAAGCTTTATGTTGAGCAGGGTGTCATTGCAGGATGTGCTGGCGGCGGTTTTGAAAATATATGTGACGCTGCTGATATACTCCGTGGCAAAAATATTGGTGCAGATGAGTTTTCACTTAGTGTGTACCCGTCAAGCCAGCCTGTATTTATGGAACTTGTTAAAAATGGCGTGATAGCAGATATCATGGCAACAGGTGCGACAGTGCGCTCTGCATTCTGTGGTCCATGTTTTGGTGCTGGTGATGTACCTCCTAATAATGGTTTGTCAATAAGGCATTCAACACGTAATTTCCCTAACAGGGAGGGGTCAAAGGTTACAAATGGGCAGATTGCTTCAGTTGCACTTATGGATGCACGTTCTATCGCTGCCACAGCTGCTAATAAAGGTTATCTTTTATCAGCAATGGATGTTGACACAGACTTTAGCAAGCCAAAGTATTACTTTGACAGTACGATATATGAAAACCGTGTTTATAACGGTGTTGGAAACCCGCAGCCGGATACAGAAATTAAGTTTGGACCTAATATAAAGGACTGGCCTGTTATGTCTGCCCTTACAGATAATATGGTGCTTAAGGTTGTATCAGAAATCCATGACCCTGTAACAACAACAGACGAGCTTATACCTTCAGGTGAAACATCTTCATTCCGCTCTAACCCGCTTGGGCTGGCAGAATATACACTTTCACGCAAAGACCCTGCCTATGTAGGGCGCGCTAAAGCTGTACAGCTTGCAGAAAAAGCAAGGGCAGCAGGAAAGCCAGAAGCAGATATATTTGCTGCATGTCCTGAAGTGGAAGAGGTATTTAAACAGGTTAATGGTAAATTTGAAGCAAAACCAGAAGAAACACAGATAGGAAGCCTTATATATGCAGTAAAACCAGGTGACGGCTCTGCACGTGAACAGGCAGCTTCATGCCAGAAAGTGCTTGGCGGTTTTGCTAACATAGCAAAAGAATATGCTACAAAAAGATACCGTTCCAACCTTATTAACTGGGGAATGCTGCCATTCCTGTTTGAAGAAGATGTACTTCCATTTAAAAATGGGGATTATATCTTTATCAAGGATATTAAAAATGCAATCATTAATAAAGAAGATATAATAAAAGCTTATGTAGTAAATAATGGAATGAAAGAATTTGATTTGAAACTTGGAAGGCTTACTGATGACGAGAGGGATATAATTGTTAAAGGATGCCTGATAAATTACTACAAAGCACAGATGCAGGAATAAAGCCTTTTAAAATTATATTGGCTGGCAATTCCAAAGT
>DKYP01000102.1:0-14726 GCA_002499945.1 Lachnoclostridium sp. UBA7097 | reverse complement strand
TGCCAGCTAATTTACATTTTGGCATAATATAAACTGGTTTTTAAATTAACACTTTTTAGTAAATATAAAAATTACAATAGCAGTTGCAATGAGAAATCCTGAAAAAATTACTGACGGATTCCATATTTCAAAATAGAAATGCCCAATAAAATATAAAGCGGAAAATACCATATAGACGGCAAGTGAATACAGGATATTCCTGAAAATTTGCTGTTTTTTTTGTTCTTGTACCAGTATCATTTGCTGCTGTTTTTCCAGTATTTCAGTTTTCATTGATAAATCATCTATTTCTGACGATTTTAATATACAATCTGTGGTAACATTAAAAATTGCACTTAATGCCACTATTTTATCAAGTTCCGGGATTGACTGCCCGCTTTCCCATTTTGAAACAGACTGCCTTGAAACATCAAGTTTTTCAGCAAGTTGTTCTTGTGTCAGGTTATTAGCTTTCCGCAATGTTAATAATTTTTCTGCAAAATCCATAATATTGCCCTCCTTATGCTTGTTTTTATATTCAAATAATACCAGAAAGTATAGTTACCTTCTATATAGTTCACTGTACATTTACGCAACTGCCAGTAGAAATACAGGACTATATAAAAAATTACAATATATTTGTATATGATACAAATTGGTTTTTAACACCAGTATCATGTCACTTAGCTTAATGGCATGATACCTGGCAGGAATTATTTTACAATTATATTAAAAAATAATATTAAAGTTGCAATATAGGGCATGTACGGTTATAATAAAGTCTGTATAATAGAAATCTTATTTGGAGGGCACATAATGGGTAATAATGGAAAGAAACAGAAGAAAAAGGGAAGCAGGGCAAAAAATGGTTTTAAGGTTATTTTTATGCTTGTCATGCTTGTTGCCAGTGGTACAGCTGGTTTTTTTGTCGCAAAGGCAAGGGTTACGTTTAACCAGACATTAAACCATGTGGAAAGGGATTATAATTCTAAACTTTCTACTGTGGATTTAAGCGGGATTAAAGTTAAATCTGATAATGATATTGTTAATATACTTCTTATAGGAAATGATAAACGTGATGAAAAGTATTATACTAATGAACGTGGGCTCAGGGATGTTATTATGATTGCTACGATGGACAGGAAGCACGGCATGCTTAAACTTTCTTCAATTATGAGGGATTTACGTGTATATGTCCCGGCAATTGATAACTATGAGAAGATTAATTCTGCTACTAACCATGAAGGTGAAGTTAAGAGCCTGTACAAGACACTGGCACAGAATTTTAATATAAAGCTTGATGGTTATGTAGAAGTTGATTTTGATGCCTTTAAGGAAGCGGTTGATGCACTGGGTGGCGTAGAGGTTGAACTTACTGATACAGAGGTAAGGTATTTAAGTATAACTAATTATATACGTAAGAAAAAGTACAGAAAAGGTTTAAAGGTTGGAAAGCAGATACTTAATGGTGAGCAGGCACTTGGTTACTGCCGTATACGTAAAGGCAAGGATATGATTGGCGAACCTGTGGTTACTGCAAGCGGGCTTATTGATGATTACGGACGTACATGGAGGCAGAGGGCTGTTTTAACTGCCGCATTTGAAAAGCTTAAAACCATGCCTTTAACAAAGTGGTATGGCATTGCAGAAAAGGTTATGGGATATATAGTTACAGACCTTGATAATGACCAGATTTTTGATTATATGAAAGCTGTTGCCACAATGGGGACTACTGATATATACCAGCTGCGTATACCACATAACCCTTATTTCAGGGAGAGTGAGACTGGTGAATTTGGACCCGGGAATGACTGTCTTGTGCCTACAAACGGAATGTCTGGTGAATGGAGCATTGAAAAGAATAAAGAGGTACTAGAGCAGTTTATTTTTGATTATAATGGCAAAGGTGAGTTTGAATTTAAAGAGCCAGGGCAGGTACAGGAAGAATAGGGATTTCCTGCCAGGATAGAAGTTGTATTGTTATAAAATATTAGTTGGAGATTTTGATATGTTAAAGAAAATAATGATGACATTGCTGCTTATTATAAGTGGTGTTACAGGATTTTTTGTTGCAAAGGCACAAGTTACATTTAATAATACTTTAAACCATGTAAACAGGGATTATGATACAGCCCTTAAAAATGTTGATTTAAGCGGTATTAAGGTTAATTCAGATGAAAATGTTGTTAATATACTTATTGTGGGTAATGATTACAGGGAAGAGAAAGGCTATGATGCATCAGGGCTTACTGATACAATGATTATAGCTACTATGGATACAAAGCATAAGAACCTTAAGCTTACATCCCTTATGAGGGATATGGTTGTGGATATTCCTGGTAATGGTTTAAATAAACTGAATGCTGCCAATTCATTTGGAGGGATTGAACTTTTATATAAAACTATTGCGCAGAATTTTAATATTGAACTTGATGGTTATGTAGAAGTCGGATTTGATGCATTTGAGAAAATTGTTAATGCTGTAGGTGGTGTGGAAGTGGAACTTACAGAATCAGAAGCTTATTATCTTAATACAACTAATTATATTTCCAAGAAGCGTTTCAGGACTGTTAAAGTTGGCAAACAGAAGCTTAATGGCAACCAGGCACTTGGATACTGCCGTATACGTAAAGGCGGTGTCAAGACAATTACAGGGCTTATGGATGATTATGGGCGTACATGGAGGCAGCGTACTGTTATTAAATGTGTTTTTGACAAACTTAAGTCATTATCGCTTTCAAAGTGGATTGAGCTTGCCAATGATGTACTTGGTGAATATGTTACAACAGACCTTACCAATGATGCTATACTTGGCTATATGAAAGATGTAATTATGATGGGCACAACAGAAGTTACCCAGTTGCAGATACCGATATCAGGCTATTTCAGGACTTCATATGATGGTGAATATTCCTGTGGTTCATCACTTGTGCTTACAGATGGTGCTTCATCTGAACGTAACTTAGCTGCCAATGCCGAGGCACTTAATAAATTTATATTTGAATATGACAGCAAAAAACCATTTGAATATGGTACATTTATAAATGATGATACAGGTGCAAGTGAAGAAAGTTAGGACGTATCCTGTAGCCGGATTAGGAGGATAAAATGAAAAAGGGGTTAAAATGTTTAGCAACTATAACAATATGTTTTTCTATATTGGTAATGGATTGCCATTATGCAGAAGCAAAAGATTATTATGATACTGTATATGGCAATTATGAGTATGAGGTACCTTATGAAGGGACACAGGGCGGGGAAATTGCCAGTGTCTATACAATGGATGATGAAAAACAGGGTGTTATTGCAGAAAAAGACTTTAATGGTGATGGAAAAAAAGAAAAAGTAAAACTTTCATTAAAATTAAAAAACAATTATAAAAAAGCAAAAATCACTTTAAAAAGTAATAATAAAACACTTATCAACAAGACAGTAACCAGCGGTTTTATTAACCATGTTTCTTTTAGCACATATAAATTAAATGGCAAATGTATATCAGTTCTTATGTATGGTGATGAGGATTTTGAAGGTGGCAATGCAATTTTTTACAGATGGAAAAGCAGTAAAAAACTGGTAAGATTAAAAAGCAATTACAAAGCAAAAGGATATTTAAGCATTTTTATTGCAAAGGATAAGAAGCTGGGTAAAAAAGTCCTGTATATTTGTGATGCAGAGCAGTTATATAATTTATATGGGGAAACGTGGCCGGAAAATGTTTTAGAAAAATATAAAGAATATGCAGATAAGGAATCTACATCTGTTACAAAGAGTACCTATTATAGATTTTTATTGAAGGATAACCACTTGGAAAAAGCGGGGGCAGCAGATAGTTATTACAGGATTGGCAGTGCATACGATTAATGTATTAAAAAGCACTAAAAATATATACTGCTGCTATATAATACCTAGATAAAGTTATACTACCGTTGGGGTTTTTTGATGTTGAAAACTTTTAGAGCCCGTGATATATTAAAATTAATTTTAGGAAAGACAGGTTAAATTATGGACAATGTAAGTGAAAATGTTAAACATAATTTCAATGCCAGATTAAATAAAGTAATTAGTTTAATAAAAGATTATAATATTGATTATGAAGAAGTTGGTGTTTTTGGAAGTTATGCACGTGGGGATTATAAAGGGATTAGTGATATTGATTTTTGTATTATTACTTTTAAAAGACCTGACCGCAGAACCAGTGGTTCGTTGAGGGATGATGCTGACAGCCTTGGGGCAGATATAGTTTATGTTACGAGAGAATATTTTAATAATGATAGTTCCAGATTCGCTATTAATTTAAGAAGAGATTATAAAAGGGTATTATAATGAAAAATGATTATTATTATATTGCTATAGAAGATTTAAAATATTTGCAGGCAACATTAGATTTACCATATTATAATAACATTTCTATAGCTGCACAGCAGATTACAGAGAAAATGCTGAAATCTGTTGCTGAACGGGTAAGCACTAATTGTGAACCGCTTTTGCGTTCCCATAATTTAAGGGCTTTGTATGACCTTGTATATAGCCAGTATCCTGTTATGTCCCTAAATAGGGGAGATTTGTCAATGCTTAAAGATTATTATTTTGATGCAAAATATCCGGGTGATAATTTTGTAACTGTAACTAAAGCAGAATGTATACAGTGTCTGGATATAATGTATGGGGCTGTTGATTTTGTACATGCTGTCCGCAGGCAGCTGGGTCTTGATTGTGAAAAAGTAGATAAGAAATTGCCTGGTAACAGTGGGGGAACTTTAAGCATTACCAGTTGATGGTTCAATAGTACAGGCACACCAGCATTATGCTGGTGCGCTAAAAGGGTGGATTTTTTAACACATCAGAAGCCGTTTTAGTAATCTCTGGAAATAAGTGATATAACCGGCTTCTTTTATATTTTCTGATGCCTGTATTGGGATTTTATCTATTTCTTTTCCGTTTAGTATATAGACCACGTTTCCTATTATATCACCTTTTTTAACTGGTGCTTTTATCTGTGGTTTTATCATAATTTTTTTTTCAATTTTGTCTGATGATTCATTGCCACATAAAGTATAGGAAAAATCACCTGTTACTTCTGCATTTATACTATCTTTTATGCCATTAATGACTTTTTGCGGTTTTATATGGATTTTAGAGGCTTCTTCAGAATAATTTGTACAGTTTGAGAATCCATAATCAAGGAGGGCTGCTGCTTCTGCAAACCTTTCTTTAGGATCAGGTGCTGCCATAACTACAGCTGTAAGGCTTACACCGCCACGTTCTGCGGTTGCTGAAAAGCAGTATTTTGCTTTGGAGGTTGAACCTGTTTTAAGCCCTGTAATGCCTGTATATGTACGTATTAGTTTATTAGTATTGGTAAGACCGAACTGGGTAGTCCCTTTTCTTGTTGAATGTGTAATTTCATCCATCCATACAGTAGAATAGTTTGAAATTTCGGGATATTTTGTTACAAGTTCCCTTGACATAAGCGCTACATCATAGGCACTGCTGTAATGGCCGCTTGTTATTGAGTCGTCAAGCCCGTTGCAGTTTTTAAAGCTTGTATGTACCATACCAAGTTCTTTTGCCTTTTCGTTCATTTTCTGGACAAATTCTGTTTCAGAACCACTTATATATTCCGCCATTGCAACTGCTGCATCATTAGCGCTTGCTATGCTTATGCATTTAATCATTGTATCAACAGTCTGTGTTTCGCCAGGTTCAAGAAAAACCTGTGAGCCTCCCATTGATGCGGCATATTCGCTTGTGGAAACGTTATCTTCCAAGGTGATTTTTTTATTATCCAGTGCCTCAAATATAAGCAGAAGGGTCATAATTTTAGTAATGCTTGCAGGGACAAGTTCAGTGTCTTTTTCTTTTTCAAATAAAATCCTTCCACTGTTATTTTCTATAAGGACTGCCGCTTTGGCAAGTATAGATACGCCTGTCTGTGTGGCAGTGCTGCCAGTATCTCCAGTATTGCCAGGGCTGCTGCCAGTGGCAGAAGCAAGGTTTATATTACACAAGACAAGTGAAAATGACATAACAAGTGAAAGGATGGTTTTAATAAAAATAACTGTTTTTTTACCAGACTTCATTATACCTCATTTCTACAGATATTCTCTGGATGGTTTAAGTTATTTATATTATATTTTGGTTAAATTAAAATATGCACTAAATTCTTTTTATTATTTTGCTTTTACAGCTGTACAGAAGTTACCATATACACGTTTTCCGTTTGCATTTTTCACATATGCACGGATTCTGAAATAACTGGTCTTTTTTCCTTTTTTAATTGTTGTTTTTATAACAGAACCTTTCTTTAATGTTTTAATAAGTGAATAGCCACTGCCTTTTTTATTACTTGCATAAATCTGGTATCCTGCTGCATTTTTAACTTTTTTCCATGAGAGGGCAGCCTTGTTGCCAGAAAATCTTGCTTTAAGTTTCTTTGCTTTGGCTGGTGCTGTTGTTATCTTCCTTATATTGCTGTATTTTCCAAATATCCTGCTGCCATCATCTGCTGTCTGGAACGCACGTACCCTTAATGAATAAGAGGAAGCATAATTTAGCTTTAGTTTATATGATGTAGCAGCTGGATTTGCAATAGTTTTCAGCCTTTTGTATTTTGCTGGCTGTTTTGTGTAATTGTAAATAATATATCCATCTGCACCTTCTACAAGATTCCATTTGAGGTTTACATTGCGTGAGCCTTTTATTAATGAAGCAGACACCGAAGGCTTTGCCTGTGTGTCAAAGCTTACCGGTGTTTCCTGCGGCATCGGGCTTTGTGTATTGTCTGGTGATGATGAAGGTGTTACAGTTGCCTCCGGTGTTTTAGTTGCTTCTGGTGTACTTGTAACGGATGGTGTACTTGTAGCAGGCGGAAGGGATGCTGTGGCTTCTGGTGTGCTGGAAGGTGCCGGGGATGTGGTAACATCTGGTGTAACAGTTGCAGTGGCAGATGGGGCAGGACCTGGAATATATGGGAAATATGAGTTTCCTGGCTGTTGCTGTGTGGAAATTTTATCTATTATAGCAGTTTCTGTATTTGTAATTGCTGCTGTCTGCAAAAGCTGCCCATTGTCTGTAACATATTCTGCTTCCGGGTTTGTATAACCTTCTTTGATACCTGTAAAGTTTACTGATATTTTATATGCATCACTGGATGGCCTTAAGGAAATTATGCCAATGCCAGCCTGCCCGCTTTGTGGGAAAATAATTTTGTCCTTTTTGCCAGAGAGTATAATATCAATTACATAGCTGCTGTTATCTGTGCTGCTGTTAATTACTTTGCTGTCCTGTACTTCACTTTTAACTGTATCTGCAAACTGGAATAAAGGTGCATCCATGTTGCCACTCTCTATAGAAACATTTATCCTGAAATGCAGGGATGTAATATTTTCTTCTGATGCCTGTGGGAAAGATAATGCTACATCAATATTATTTCCATTAGCTGTAAGATTCCCGGTACAATTTGCTGCTGCCCTGGCTGTAAATGTTGGAAGGGCAGTAATAAGAAGTGCGGACAGGAGTATGTAACTAATCCACTTTTTCATGTTTACCTCCATAATTATTATGTTTCCCATACAAACTGCTGCTGGTATGGGAAACATAAATTATAAAATATTGTTATTAGATTTAGTTATTTGCTGGAACTTTGCCTGTTAAAGTGATTTCTGGCAATGTTTCTGGTATTGTTATAATAGATGTGTCGCTTGTAATGCGTTCACCTTCAAGGGTTGTGGCATTATCAACACGGTATAATTCACCACGTACCCCTTTAATGGCTTTTAAGGTTTCTGTATCCCATTGTCCGGACTCTACATAGTAAACCCATGTGCCATTAGATGTTTCGCCAAGGTTTCCATTAGCTGGGACATCTGCAAATATTACCTGTTTTGCATTAACTTTGTTATCTTTAGCACCTATTACATTGCCTTTGGTGTCATAAAGCATAACTACATTATAAGCAGGGTTGCCTTTGTAAACTCCTGTAAATATTAATGAACCTGCAGGAATAACATCTTCTTTGCTGCCATACTGGTAAGCTTCTTTAAGAGTGCCAATAGATGGATTGCCACTGTCTGTCTGCATAAATTCAATATTATCACCAGAAGGGCCGCATATATCAATTTCATTAATTGAGATGTTTCCAGTCTGGTTAATGGTTAATTTGATATATCTTGCATCATAAGTGCCAATCCATTTATCACGTTCTTCTGCATTAACAGAGTTAAACCATACTGTCTGCCCACTAGCACCAGTGCCATCAAGCCCTGCCACTTCTTTTACTGTAGTCCATGTACTTCCATCTTTACTAACCTGTATTGTTACAGAAGAAAGTGCACTGCCAAAGTATTTAAGTGAGGTGGTTTCTTTTATCTCCTGCATATCAATAGTAATTTCTGCTGCGCCGGTTTCCGGGACAGTCCCGTTATAAGTGCCAGCAGCATCCTTTTTATTGTCAATAATCTTTTCAATAGTATTTAATTTCTTTGCTTCAACACTTGCAGGGTTTTTCTCATCATAGCCACTGTCCGGGTCATCTTCGCCAGCTTCAATTTCCGTATCACCAGTAGAAGACATATTAGTGTTTACAGTCCATAAAGACTTGTCAAGAATACCCTCTGTCTGTATTTTAACACTGCCTGCTGGTGCTTCTTTAGAGTAATTAAGGAAATTATCAACAGCTTTAACGGTATAAGTCATTACCCTGTTATTTATGGTAGATACAGTATCTGTAAAAATTGTAGCACCACTTTTATTAACAGGCTGGAAACCAACTACCTGTGATTCTGTAGTTCCATTGCTTGTCATACTCCTTATAATTTCATACCCAAGTATTAAATCTGTATTTTCAGTTGTATTAATAGTAACTTGTACCTGGTTAGAATCAGCTTTGGCACTTGCTGTTACAACATCCTTATCCTTAATTGTCCCTGTTTCGCCAGGATGGTCTACACGGTAATCCCTTGCACTGGCATTTACATAATAAATTGCTTTATCAGATGGTTCACCATATTTTGCTGCATAAGCAGTAGTTACTGTATCAGGTACCATACCCCATCTCTCAAAGAATGGAAGGATATTGGCATTGGCAGCAGCGCATGAAAGACGCATAAGGTTCTGGTCTGCATCACCATCCAATGAAAGCCCTTCCTGCGGTGCTTTAGCCTTATTCCTTGAATATGTATCTACACGTGCAAAGAATATATTGTTAAACTGGTCTGTATACTTGTCATATACATACTGGTCATCTTTATTATTATCAAATGCAAGGTGCAGTTGCCAGTATAATGCAAGCTGTGTAAACACATTAGAAGAACGGCCAATAGTTCCTGAAGTTACTTTCTTATATACATTTTCATATGTATAACGTTCCCTGCCTGTCAAAAGCTGTGAAAAATAGTTGTTCGTAACTTCTGCAACAGCATATGTGCCCTGGTTAATATCGTGCCCGATTTCATGGGCAATTCCCCAGCCAAAACTATTTATTCCCGTTGCACCGCTTAATGCTGATGAACCATATTCAATACCAATATGGTTGCCAGAAGCATACATAAATGCACCAGCAAACATTCTCATATACCTGATATTTAAATGCTGTGAAGGAAGTGCATTATTGCCATTATTCTTTGCTGTTTCATCATTACTAAGACCTTTATGGTGGTAGAAGAGTGTCATGGTATCTTCCATTGCCTGTAATGCAGTATCAAGTGCCGCTGTTTTGTCACTCTTACCTGATAATGGGGCAAGTATCTGTGTTGCAGGCAGTGAGTACATCATTTTATCCATCATTATATCAGTTGCGTTTAGTATACAATTTGTCTGTTCATAGTCATAATCTACAGCTTTTTCCCCGCCTTTATGTATCTTGTTATGTTCTTCCTGTATTTTTGCAACATGTGATTCAAGGCTTGCAATATAATTACTTATAGCCTGGGTACGTGCTTCCCCTGTCTTTCCATATACATTTAATACAGGGATATCACTTCCGCCAAGGACACGTACAGCGTATTTGTCAGAAGCATTATTTCCATTGTATGCAACATAAAGCTGTCCGCCACGTTCAAAGTTTTTATCTGCAATTTGTGGTACTGTAATTTCATTTCTGCCTATCTTAAGGGCAGAGGAAGATTTAGCAAGGCTGTTTGATTCTGCATGGTACTGTGTCATTACTAACTGGAGGTTTGTGCTGTCACCAGTCCTTTTTGTATTATGTCCGACATACACAACAAGCGTTTCACCTGCATAAACAGTTTTGCCAAGTGGCTGCCAGGAATTTAAGCCGCCAAATCCAAGATGCCCGTCTTTCTTTCCAGTAATCTGGTTAATTACTTCATAAGAAGGGGATGGCCCGTCTTTTAAAATACTTCTGGCAGTATCAATTTCAAGCTTTAACTCACTGTAAAGGGGATGTTTCTCACCACTTGCACTGTCAGGGGTTTCAAGGAGTGTTTCTAATTCATTGATTACAGCTTCTGTTACATCATCTCTTAATGTAGAATGCATTTCATCTGTATAAAGCCCCATAATATCATCATCAAGTGAATCATAATTATAGAAACGTATCTCCCCTATCTTCATTTCTGCACGTGTATAGCCCCTGCCAACGCACAGGCGTATTTTATTTGCCGTTATTGTATTGTCAAATTTTACAATATAAAACTGGCTGCCATTAGCATCAAGCTTTTTAACCAGCCGTGCACCAACTGTAAGCTGTTTGCTGCTATCAGAAGAATCCCAGTAATCAATTCTTACAGTTTCAAGGGAAGCAGCTTCATCAAATGCTGCAAATGCCATAAAGCCCATTTTGTAATTATTATCAAGTGTAATGTTAATTCCCCTGTCATTTGCAGGATAGGCTACACCATCATCCCAGTCAGTTTTGCTCCAGTAAGAGCTGTAGTCATTATCTACAACCCCGAGTGCGCTTTTAGCCACAGTATCAAGAGGGCTTGAAACCATACTTGCACCACCATGCCCGCCAAAGCTTGCTGATACAATATGGGCTGATACTTTCCCTTCACCGTTGGAAGTATTTAAAAGCTTATAATTTGGAAGTACAGGTGGTTTGGTGTTCTTTGGCTTTCCAACAGATTCCAGGGAAGGGCTGCCCCATCCAAGCGAGTTCCATCCAACGACATAAACTGTATATTCAGTATCCTCATCAAGATTGCCAATTTTATAACTGTTAGTTGTAATCATGCCAGTTCCGCCATTTTTTTCATCAGGTACAAAACCTGCAACAGCTGGCTGGTATTTGTCTTTGGTTTCATCTGCTTTCTTATAATAAACCATATAGCCGCTTGAATCACTCATATCTTTCCATGTGACATCCAGTGAAAGATAGCCGCCATTTGCTTTTACATTATCAGGAGGTGCTGGTTTATCCTGTGGTACAGGGCTTGCTGTAACTTCATCTGACCACGGGCTTTTCCAGTCACCATTAACAGAACGTACTTTGATAGTGTATTTTTCAAAATTTATAAGTGATTCATTCTTAATAGCACTGATAATGTATTGGTTGCCTGTGACTTTAATGGTATCATTTATTATTTCTTTTGATTTCCCGGCAGGACCTTCTGCAAAAAGTTCATATCCTGTTACATTATTCTGTGCAGTCCATGATACAGCCAGCTGTTCATTGCCAGGTTCTGGTGTCTTAAGTGAAGGGATACTTAAATCCGGTGCAGGAATCCTTTTATCCATATCATTAACAAACTCAACTTTGGCAATTTCAGCAAGTTTATTATTCTTCCTGGTACCAGTAATTGTAATAGTTACCCTTTTAACTGCAACCTGTGTCCCCAGATTAAGTATAAGTGAGCCGTCAGGTTCAGTTGTAACAGATGGTGATATTACAGAAGCCTTGTAAAGCTTTGCACTGGCTTTTTTTGTATTTCCAGAAACTTCATTGCCAATTTGGATGTCCTGTTTTGTACCATCATCTAATTCAACTGTGACAGTGCCACTTTTAATGTCACTTTCAAAATTGCCATTATCTGTTTCAAAAGGAGAAAGAATCCTTATGCCATTTACCGGCGGGGTGTAATTTCCACTTGTATTACCATCTGCCAGGGTATAAATAAGCCCTACGGGATTAGCATCAGAAATTACTTCATCTGCATTTGCCGGGGTTAAAGTAACACCCTGGTTTCCCGGCAATTCTGTTACATTACTTCCTGGAAGGGAAGTAACACCTGCTGGTATCCATAATTGTTCCACAACTGATTCCTGTGGGTTTTCATCAAGGTTTTGTATAAGTAGCTGTAAATCAGCAATATCTGTTTTGCCATCATTATTTAAATCAGAAACACTGTTGCCAGCAGGATTCCTGATTTCATCTAAAAGACTGTCTTTATCTTCATTGTTTACAGTATTGTCACCATTAACATCACCAGCCTGGAGCCAGCCAGTATGTACGCTGCCTGCTGTTTCTGTCCTTGAAGTGGTCACAAGGATTTTGTGGAGCCAGCCAGCTTCAATAGTGGTTTTTTGGGTATATCTTGCAAACTGGCTGCCTTTGATAGTAATAGTGCGTTCCCCTGCCGGCACCTTATCAAAACGTACCGTCCCTGCAGTTTTGTCTGGTGTAAAATCAAGTTCTTTTGTAGTACCGTTTATTTCTGCAGTTACTTTCCCGGCATAATTCAGTGACGGGTGTATTTCTATTTCCAATGAACCAGTCCCGTTTATGGAAGCTTTTTTTAAAGAACCAGAAATGGGGCTTTTTCCAGCCTGTACATTGGGAAGTGCTGTCTTTTCTGCAATGTTTACAGATGCTTTTACTGGTACAACAGAACCTGTTAGTAACTGGAGTGCCAGACAGCCAGAAAGCAAAGTTGCCATTATTTTTCTCATACTCATATATCCTTTCTATAAATTTAATTGGGTGTCTGGAAATGTGCTATGGCAAGACTTGATGCAATATTATTTAGTTAAGGGGGTGGAAGTTGGAATTTAATAATGGTGGGCTGGCAATTCCAAAGTGTTTCATGGACAGGCACGCTTCCGCTTGGACGTCGCACGCAACAGTGCATAAAGTCCCTATGCTTCAAAAGTTCCTTTTGAAGCATTGAATACGGGACTTAAGCACTGGCGGCTTCGTACAGCCGTCCATTGAAAGCACATTTGGAATTTGCCAGCTAATCTACATTTTGAAAATTTAAAAAATACTTTCCACTAAAACTTTGACTAAATAACATTGTATGTTCATACAGCTGCCTTTTGGAAATACATCCAGAATTTTGCTATACAGCATAGATTTTGGCAATTTCCAGACATAAAATGGAAACTTATAAAAATTTTCCAGAAAAGCAATTTATACAATTTATAATAGTATATTTTGGCAAAATATGCAATTATAAATTACAGCCTGCATAGCCTTTTAAAAAATATTCAACAGGTTTATAATATTTTATAGCCACCACATATAAAGCGGGAAATAGCAGTATGGATTGATTTCTGGAGAAAGATTTACACAAAGGGGGAAAATTAAACATGGAACATAAACAGATTCAGGCACAGGGCGGTACAGTCCACTATTGGATTGACAGGGCAGACCACACATCTGGATGTATAGTTTTTACACATGGATTAACAGCAGACCACACAATGTTTGAAAAGCAGGTGGATTTTTTCTCTGGAAAATATACAATTCTTCTTTGGGATGTCCCGTTGCATGGATTGTCAAGGCATTATAAAAACTTTTCTTACCATGATACAGCAGAGATATTACATACGATTCTATCTAAAGAGAAAATTAAAAAGGCTGTTCTTACTGGAATGTCTATGGGCGGCTATCCAAGCCAGCATTTCGCTGCCCGTTATCCAGATATGGTGAATGGGTTTATTGCACTTGATACAACACCTTTAGGATTGCAGTATTATACAAAATCCGATTTGTGGTGGTTAAAGCGGGTTGCACCTATGGCAAAATGGTTTCCAGATATTATCCTGCGTATAAGCATTGCATGGTCTGTATCTAAAACAAAATATTCTTACCAAAAAATGATGTCTATGCTAAAACCATTTTCAAAAGCAGAAATTACCGGACAGATGCGGATTGCTTATGAATATTTTGTATATGAAAATAAAGATGTTGAATTTAAATTTCCTGTATTAATACTTATAGGGGATAAAGACAATACAGGCAAAGTGAAAGCATATTGTAAAAAATGGTCAGAACAGACAGGATATCCCTTGCATTTAATAAAAGGTGCAAGGCATTTTTCAAATGGCGATAATCCAGAACAAGTCAATGCTGAAATAGATTTATTTATGAAAAGTCTTGGTATATAATTTTACTGCCTTTAGACAAAAGAGGTCTTGTTTGTGCAAGACCTCAAAAATTGAATATAAATTAGCTGGTCTATTTTGACCTATTTTGTAACAGTTAAAGAAAGTTTAACTTTCTTGCCATTTGTGGCACACTTACAATGATAGCAGCACAAAATGCAATACGGCAATCTTTTTAATATTCTTTATTATAGACAATTCTCTTTTTTAACACAATTATAACAAATACATGTAAAATTGCAATAGATAAATTTATTTTCTTTCATAACTTTTCCTGTTATGTAAGTTTTTAGTAATTATAACAGAGATTTTGCTTTATGGCAATTATTAGTTTATTTTGGGCAATACTTATTTTTTAATGGTAAAGCCTTATTATTTCTTAGTTTCCCAATTAGAAAAATTTTAATGGCTGTGTTTTGTGTTTTATTAAAAATAGCCAAAGAGTAAATCAGCTGGCAAAT
>DKYP01000184.1:7176-7386 GCA_002499945.1 Lachnoclostridium sp. UBA7097 | reverse complement strand
GAATCAGCACTTGCAGGAGGAGATGATATAGAAATACTTGTTGTCAATGATGGCTCATCTGACAATACAGCAGAAATTGCTGCGGAATACAGCAAACTTTATCCAGGCATAGTATATGCTATTAATAAAGAAAACGGCGGGCATGGCTCTGCTGTCAATACAGGTATTTCAAAAGCTACGGGATTATATTTTAAAGTGCTTGACAGTGAT
>DKYP01000184.1:0-6872 GCA_002499945.1 Lachnoclostridium sp. UBA7097 | reverse complement strand
CTTGACAGTGATGACTGGTTTGATGGGGACAGCCTGGTTAAAGCGCTTGATTTACTGCGCAAAGCCATAACCGATTCGGTACCGCTCGATATGCTTATATGTAATTATGTATATGAAAAACCAAGCATCCACAAACAAAAAGTTATCTCATACAACAGAGCTATACCAAAAGACAAATTTATTACATGGAATGATGTAAAACACTTCCGTATGAGCCAGAACCTTATTATGCATTCTATAATTTACAGGACAAAACTTTTGCGTGAATGCAACTTAAAACTGCCAGAGCATACATTTTATGTTGATAATATATTTGCATATAAACCACTACCATATGTCAAATGCATGTATTATCTTGATGTTGATTTATACCGCTATTATATAGGCAGAAGTGACCAGTCCGTTAACGAAACAGTTATGACAAAACGTATTGACCAGCAGATAAAAGTTACAAAAATTATGATTGATTGTTTAAATCCAATGCAGATAAAAAATAAAAAATTACGTAATTATATGATAAAGTACCTGGCAATGATGATGATTGTAAGTTCAGCACTTTTAGTAAATGAAGGTTCACCAAAAAACTTAAAAAAGAGAGAGAATTTATGGAAATATTTAAAAGACAAGAATAAAGCTGTATATAAAAATATCACAAGAAGAAAACTGGGATATCCTATGCAGTTTTCAAGTAAATCCGGCAGAAAGATAATTGTATGGGGATATAACTTTTTCAATAGAATTTATGGTTTTAATTAAAGTATGTATAAAAGAGTGAGGGAGGATAAAATGGAACAATTAATATACTATGATGAGGAAGAAGAATGGAGTAAAGCATTACTTTTATATAATTCAGCACTTAAAGAAATTTCAACTAAACTTGAAATTTTAAATAATGAATTTAAGCTTGCACACCAGTATAATCCAATAGAGCATATAACTTCCCGTCTTAAATCTGCACAGAGCATTGCAAGAAAGATGCGCATAAAGCAAAAAGAACTTACCGTAGAAAATATTATAAAATATATTAATGATGTAGCAGGTGTAAGAATTATATGTTCATTTACATCTGATATATACCGTATAGCTGATTCAATAACAAAACAAAATGATGTAACTGTTTTAAAAATAAAGGATTATATTGCAAATCCAAAACCTAATGGATATATGAGCTACCATATGATTGTTTCTGTTCCTATTTTTTTGTCAAACGATGTTATTAATACAAAGGTAGAAATACAAATCAGGACAATTGCTATGGATTTCTGGGCAAGCCTTGAGCATAAAATTTATTATAAATTTGAAGGAAAAGCGCCTGAAGGAATAAGGGATGAGCTTCGTGAATGTGCCAATATTATTTCATTCCTTGACCAGAAAATGCTATCAATAAATGAAAGTGTACAAAACTATCATAAAGATTTTAATGGTGGTACAGTAATTGATGATATTGATGTAAATATTGATTCTATTTCTAATTCCTTAAAACCACTATACGGTTCAATAGCCAGTGAATAAAATTACCATTGCATAGGCAAAGCGGGTTATATTTAATATATAACCCGCTTTATTATCTATTGCTGTTCTATCCTGTCTTTCATTTTAATTAATCCGGTATTCTGTTTTGCTTCATCAAGTGCCTGCTGCTCTTCTTCTGACAAAGTAACAAAAGTTTCACCATTTATAACTTCTTTTGCATAAGTATAGCACCCTTCTCTTGAACTATGCATTGAATTAAATATAAAACCATTGTCTTCTGATGTAAGCATTACCAATACAAAGCTTAATTTTCCACCAATTTCCTGGAAAGCATCATATTTTACTAATGCAATTTTCTTATATGTTGTTTCAAGTATTTTATTTATTTCTTTAATCTGTATATTAATGTCACTTGCATTATCCTTTAACATATCAATAGCTTCAAATTTATCTAATAAAGCTTTTTCAAGATTTTTACCATCTTCTCCCTCCATAAACTGGTTATATCTGATACGTATATTATGGATTTTAACCATGCTTACTACCAGTAATATAAAAAGCAGTAAAATAATACCTGCCATTCCTATAACTACATATCCAATGTCTATTCCAAATGAATTAAACAATTCCATATTTATTTGCGCCAGCCTTTCTCTATATATTAATATTATATACAATATATCAATTAATATTTGACATAATTTCAATTAATCTTTCAAATTCATCAGGAGAATAATATTCAATTTCAATTTTTCCCTTTCCACCTGACCTGCGGTTAATATTGACTTTTGTTCCCATTATAAGCTTTAATTTTTCTTCATACTTTTTAAATATCAGTTCTTCCTGCTTATTCTCTTCTTCCGGCTTTGTTTTCCTTTTCTCTTTATCTTTGTTAATAATCATTTTAATAAGCCGTTCTGTTTCACGGACACTTAACTTTTCATCAAATATTTTTACAGCAGTATTGTATTGTTCATCCCCATCTTCTATAGCAAGCAGTGCTCTTGCATGTCCGCTTTTAATCTTATCTTCTATTATCATGTTCCTTACTCTTTTATCAAGTTTTAACAGACGTAACGAATTAGTAATTGAAACCCTGCTTTTACATACCTTATCTGCCACTTCATCCTGTTTAAGATTAAATTCATCAATTAACCTTTTAAAAGCCTCTGCTTCTTCTATAGGATTTAAATCTTCCCGCTGTAAATTCTCTATTAATGCTATTTCCATTATCTGCTGGCTGTTATAATCCCTTACAATTACAGGTATATCTTTTAATCCAGCCATTCTTGCCGCCCGCCATCTTCTTTCACCTGCAATTATACTATAAAAATCCTCACTAACTTTTTTAACAATTAATGGTTCTATAAGCCCATGCAGCTTGATAGAATCAGCAAGTTCATGCATAGAATCTTCATCAAAAGCTTTTCTTGGCTGGTTATTATTGGGTTCTATTTTATTTATATCTACCGTTTCAACTTCTTTAACTACTTCTTTGACTATTTCCCTTATGGCTTCTGGTTCTTTTTCTGCACTTTTCTTTGCACTTTTCTCTGTTTCTGGAATTAATGCATCAAGACCTTTCCCCAATCCTCTTTTAGACATTTTTAACCTCATTTCTGCGCTGCAATTCCATAATGTTTCACGTGAAACATATTAGTAAAAATAAAGTTCATGGAAAGCAGCGCATTTACCACCAACCAATAAACCAAACAATTATAAACCTAATTCATTTTCTCTTTTAATTACCTCTTCTGCAAGAGCCCTGTATCCTTCTGCCCCTGTAGATTTTGGTTCATAAATATTAATAGGCAGTCCATGACTTGGTGCTTCTGCAAGCCTTACATTCCTTGGTATAATACTTTTATAAATATTATGGTGGAGATTTTCCTTGACATTTTCAACTACCTGCAAAGAAAGGCAGGTCCTTGCATCATACATAGTAAATACAACACCCTCTATTTCAAGCTTTGGATTCAGTCTTTGTTTAACCAGGTCAATGGTATACATAAGTTCACTTAAACCCTCAAGTGCATAATATTCACACTGTATAGGAACAAGAACTGTATCCGCAGTTGTCATAGCATTAACAGTTAAAGTATTTAATGATGGGGGACAGTCTATTAAAATAAAATCATACTCATTCCTGATTTTATCAACCTGTTTTTTTAAAACATATTCCCTGTTATCTCTACCAATCAGTTCTACCTCTACTCCAACAAGCCCTCTTTCAGATGGAATTACTGACAAGTCTTCTACTACAGATGGTGTAATAGCCTCATTAATTTCTGTTTCTTCTAAAAGTATTCCATAGCTTGTATGTTCTACATTCTCTTTATCAATTCCAAGACCACTAGTTGTATTCCCTTGTGGGTCCATATCAATAACAAGAACTTTTTTACCCTTTTCAGCTAAACATGCTGATAAATTAATTGCGGTTGTTGTCTTTCCCACCCCGCCTTTTTGGTTAGATATTGCTATTACTCTACTCATATCTTTTATCCTTTCACAATGTTTCACGTGAAACATTTATTTAATATAGTAATTCTTATTTAATTATAGCACTATAAATCCCGGGCTTCCATAACAAAATTATAAAATTTTTAAATTTATGCATAATTTTCATTAAAACAAGGCAAGCCCGTTATATAATAGGCTTGCCTGTTAAAAGTCAAAATAAAAATGTTTCACGTGAAACATTTTTATTTCACAAGGGATTTTTTTTAGGTTTTCCAGCTTGTCTTGGATAAGATTTTGCCAGCTTCTTATTTTTTTCAAATACATAAAACTTTCTTGAAATATCTGTTTCTGGCAAATTAAAACCATATGATTGTATAAGTTTACATCCAAGTTTTTTTTGTGCATTAACAGATTGCTTTATTTCATCTTCTGCTTTTTCTGATTTATATGATATAAACCTGCCTCCAACTTTTATAAATGGTATACAGTATTCCAATAAAACAGATATATTTGCAACAGCTCTTGAAAGGCAATAATCATATTTTTCCCTGTATTCTTCATTATGCCCTAAATCTTCCGCCCGGCTATGGACTGTTACTACATTGCCAATTTTACACTCTTCTATTACCCGGTCAAGAAATTTTATTCTTTTATTTAGTGAATCCATTAGTGTAAAATCTGCATCATTATATATTATTGCTAATGGTATCCCGGGAAATCCTGCACCTGTCCCTACATCTATTACTCTCCCGCCACTTAGATTAATATAATTTACTAATGTAAGGCTGTCTATAAAATGTTTATTTACTACATCCTGTTCTTCTGTTATAGTTGTCAGGTTCATTATTTTATTTGTTTCAATTAACAAATCAAAATATATCTGGAATTTTTCAAGCTGTACATCATTCAGGTTAATTCCAGCTTTTTTTGCAGTATTATATAATAATTCTTTCAATATAATTCCCCACTTCTAATTTTTTTCAAGATACACAAGTAAAACAGAAATATCAGCTGGTGATACACCAGATATCCTTGAAGCCTGCCCGACTGATGCCGGCTTTAACTCTTTTAATTTTTGTAAAGCTTCTATTCTTAAACTATATACCTCATCATAATTAATATCTTCTGGTATTTTTTTATTTTCAAGTTTTTTAAACTGTTCAACCTGCCTTAATTGTCTTTCTATATATCCCTCATATTTAACAGCTATATTTACTTGTTCTTTTACATCATCTGGAAGTTCTGGCCTGCCTTTATCTGCCATCTTTAATTTATCATACGAAAGTTCTGGTCTTTTAATAAGTTCTGCCATTGTTGTTCCTGATTGTAATAATGTACTTCCATTCTCTTCTAATATTTTTTGTACCTCTTCTTTAACTCCTATATTCAGGTTTTTAATTCTTTCTATTTCTTCTTCTATTAATCTTTCTTTCTCTAATAATTTATTATATCTTTTATTATCTATAAGGCCAGTTTCATATCCAATTTTAGTAAGACGCAAATCTGCATTATCCTGTCTTAAAAGCAGCCTGTATTCTGCCCTTGAAGTCATCATCCTATATGGCTCATTAGTACCTTTTGTTATAAGGTCATCTATAAGTACACCTATATAAGCTTGTGACCTGTCAAGTATTACTGGTTTCCTTCCAAGTATTTTCATAGCAGCATTAATGCCAGCTATTATTCCTTGTGCTGCTGCCTCTTCATATCCTGAACTTCCATTTGACTGTCCTGCACTATAAAACCCGCTGATTTTTTTAAATTCAAGTGTAGCTTTTAACTGTACCGGGTTAATACAATCATACTCTATAGCATAAGCATTTCTTACTATTATGGCATTTTCAAGCCCTGGGACCGAATGGTACATCCTGTATTGTACATCTTCTGGCAATGAACTTGACATTCCTCCTACATACATTTCATTAGTATAATTTCCCTCTGGCTCTATAAAAACCTGATGCCTTTCCTTATCAGCAAATCTTACAACTTTATCTTCAATAGATGGACAATATCTTGGCCCTGTACCTTTTATATTTCCTGAATATAATGGCGACCTGTCTATATTATCCATTATTATTTTATGTGTTTCTTTATTGGTATAAGTAAGCCAGCATGAAACCTGTTCACGCTCTAGTTCCTCCGGACTGTTTGTAAATGAAAATGGAACAATATTGCTGTCACCCTTCTGTTCTGACATTTTTGAAAAATCAATTGTTCTCTTGTCAACTCTTGCAGGTGTTCCTGTTTTAAATCTTCTTACATCTATTCCAAGTTTTAACAGGCAGTCCGTCAGATGGTTTGCTGCCGCAAGCCCGTTTGGTCCCGTATACTGGCTTACATCCCCATAAATACATCTTGCCTTAAGATAGGTACCAGTACACATAATTGCTGCTTTGCATGGATAAACTGCATTTGAAACTGTACGCACTCCTGTAACCTTTCCATCACTAATAATTACTTCTGAAACCTCGCCCTGCTTTATAACAAGATTATCTGTATTTTCCAAAACATTTCTCATAGCCCTGCTATAATCCTTTTTATCTGCCTGTGCCCTTAAAGAATGTACAGCAGGACCTTTTGATAAATTAAGCATTTTGGTCTGTATAAATGTTTTATCAATATTTTTCCCCATCTCACCACCAAGTGCATCTACTTCACGCACAAGATGTCCTTTTGAACTCCCGCCAACATTAGGATTGCATGGCATCATAGCGATACTGTCTATACTAACTGTAAAAACTAAGGTCTTTAGCCCAAGCCTTGCCGTTGCAAGTGCTGCTTCACATCCGGCATGGCCTGCACCAATAACAACAACATCATATGGTTCATATGTATAATACATATTCTAAACCTGCTACTAAAAACATATACAAAAGTGTATATGTTTAGATGATTCGGGTAAACCTCACGGTTTCACCTTGCTGCTTCAATGTGTATGC
>DKYP01000117.1:2728-3370 GCA_002499945.1 Lachnoclostridium sp. UBA7097 | reverse complement strand
GCCCATGTAAAAATATTATTCATAAATACCAACATACAAAAAATAACGTATAATATTGATATAATACTAGTTATAAAATAATAAGCTGTAAAAAAATCAAAAAACCTTAAAATGCAAAGTGCCACAATTATAAAAAAATTAACCGAAACTAATGCAAAAATACTTATATTAAATGGAACTTTTAAAACTGCTGATACTGGCAACATTATTAAAAATGTACTGGCAATCCTTCTTACTATATCCGAAATTAAAGCCCTTTTTAACACATGCATATACTTTACTGATGTTTTTAAATATTCATTCCTCCCATTGTCCTTTTTAGCATAGCCCGCAAATACAAAGAAATCTGCCATACATTCTATACAAAAAACAATTACTGGTGCAGTTAATACAATAATATAACTATAACCATTATCTATAAATATACTTTCTATAAATAACAGTCCCCATACAACCAAAGGGTATACCATATATAACAAAATACTAAATATCCTGTCCGGAAAAAACATATGGTAACTTTCTATATACTTTTTCATAAATAACCTCTTTCCTGTGATGCTTTCTAAGTAAATTCTTTCCAGGTATTACAATTATGCAAGCTGCGTATATTTTTTCATAACAGCAATGCTAATCTGTGAAAGT
>DKYP01000117.1:0-2440 GCA_002499945.1 Lachnoclostridium sp. UBA7097 | reverse complement strand
ACAGCAATGCTAATCTGTGAAAGTCCAGGTAATTCTTTTGATACATTTAATCCTGCAAGCTTATCAATATCTTCTGCCAGGCACAACCCTTCAAAACCATAATTGCTTTTCTGGAAACTGAATAATATATCTTTTGCCTTATCTGCATCTTCGTTATCACCCTTGATAAGAATATACTTTTCTTTTAAATCTTCAACAAAGCCCTGTTCCACAACTTTTCCTTTTTCCATTATAATTGCATAATCTGTTACATTTTCCATATCAGAAATATTATGTGTAGAAAACAACACACTGTTTTCACCATTCCCTGCTTCTATATATTCCCTTAACATCTGGCACAGTTTATCCCTCATAAGGGGGTCAAGTGGTGAAGCAGGCTCATCAAGAAGCAGCATTTTAGTTTCCCTTGCAAATACATCCGCAAGTATTACTTTCATCTTCATTCCATCTGATAACTTGCTAAAGCCTTTATTTTTCTTCTTAACCCCGTTAATATCTATCCCAAGCATTCCACAAACCTGGTAAAACTTACTTCTGTCAAACTTATCAAATAAAAGTTCACTTGCACTTGCAATCTGTGATATAGTCCAATGTGGCATAAAATAATTTCCAGGGCCTGTATACCCTATATTTTCACGTATTACCTGCTCATCCTTTTCACCATCAAAATAATCTATACTTCCTTTATAATCAAGGCGTACTCCTGCAAGTATATTTATAAATGTACTTTTTCCCGCACCATTTTCACCAATAAGCGCTGTGGCAAACCCTTTAGGAATACTTAACGATGGTATGTTTAATTCAAAAGTTTTGAATTTCTTAGATAAATTGTCAATATTTATTACATTACTTCTATACATATTTTTTCTCCTTATTTTTATTCTCCATTTTCCTCTGTTTCAATTAACATTTTTAATATCTCTACAAGTTCACTACCTGGAACATTAGCAATTTTTGCTGCTGATATAGCATTTAATAAATATTCTTCCATCTTCCTCATATGCTGCTCCCTTAACATCTCACTATCCTGTGCATTAACATAATAACCTTTACCCTGGACTGCTGTTACAAGCCCGTTCTTTTCAAGCTCCTCATATGCTTTCATAGTTGTAATAACACTAATTCTTAAGTCCTTTGCCAATCCCCTGATTGATGGGAGATATTCACCCTGTTTAAACTTTCCTGCCAGGATATCTTCCTTGAACTGTCCAGCTATCTGCTGGTATATAGGAACTCCTGAATTTTGCATTATCCTCAAATATAACCACCTCCCCAATAACTGTTTTATATAAACTGTTCATATGTTATATATACACTATAAACAATTAATTGTCAATACCCTTTATAAAAATTTTTTGAAATATTTATTTTAGACAAAACAAAAAACAGCAGATTACAGTATTAAATACCTATAATCTGCTGTTTTATTTTTATATCTGTATTTCCCTGTGTTCTACAGAAGTTGAAAACACTATAAGGGTTTTTGTCCGTCCATACCGCTGTAATTCACCTATAAACTGGTCTAGTTCATCTGTGCTCTGGAATAATACTTCTAAAAGCATTGAATAATCACCTGTAACACAATTACACTCAATAACATTTTTACATTCCTTAATATATGGATAAAATTCTTTCTTATCAACAGGCGATACTTCAAGATTAATAAATGCTTTAATATGATAACCAAGTTTTACAGGGTCTACATAAGCATGAAACCCCTGTATATATCCATTATATACAAGGTTATCAATTCTTACTGAAACAGCAGGTGAAGATAAAAAAACTTTTTCTGCAATTTCTTTTAAAGACATTCTTGCATTTTCCTGAAGCATCATTATAATCTGTTTGTCAATATTATCAAGTTCATTATTCTTCATATTATATCCCTCCCTATAAATACAATATTAAACGCTATTTCCATTATAGCCTGTTTCTCTATGACGGGCAAGGGATAAAATATTTATTAAAGTTTATGCTTCTTTCCAACAATTAAATCATAACTTTCTGCAATCATTCTTTTTATATCATTATCTGGTATACTTCCATCAAGTATTATAGTATTCCAGTGTTCTTTATTCTGGTGGTATCCTGGCTGTACTGCTTTATATGTATTTCTCCAAAAATCCCTCCACTGGGTATCTGCCTTGACATTAACACACATATAGCCATTTCTTTTATATGTCCACGCAAAAGCCTTTTTATTTTTCTTATATCTTAATAGCACCCAGTTGTCATCATGAAAAGGTGCGTCTACATATACATCATCAAATAACAACCCATATTCTAATATTTCTTCCCTTTCCTTCATAATAATCCCCATGCCGCCTCCTGCGGCCCAAATAACAAAACGGGTAAACCCGTTTGTGAAAAATCGTAATGATTGTTGGACAGTGTATTTTACTGTCCTATAATCATTTTTCACACTAATCCCCATTCCGCC
>DKYP01000054.1 GCA_002499945.1 Lachnoclostridium sp. UBA7097 | reverse complement strand
TTGTGAAATTTATTTATAGTTTATTTAGAAAAGTGCAAGGCTGTGTTTACATGGGAACTGCCTGCTTGGGCAGCTGCACCTGAAAACAGGGTTTGCCTTGTCAATATAATCTGCGGATGTAATATAATTATTTTTGCCACTTCCCTTACACTCGCCAACATAAAGTGTATCATCACTGGTACGTTCCAGTTTAACAAAATCCCCCTTTTGGGAAATTTTCTTTCCGTTTGCTGCCGCTGTTGCATTTACTGCAAGTGACAGAATCTGCTGTTCGGTTATTTCTATCATTTAATCCACCTCACTATCATTATAACCATCTGGAATTAAAGCTACATAATTAGAAGGAGTTTTTAAGATGTTAAACCAGTTTTCTGCTTTTGGTGTTCCTAAATTACAGCCAGTTACTTTTACTTCGCCAGACTTGATAATTTCTATAACAGCGTCAATTTCTTCCTGTATTTCTTCAAGGGTTCCAGGAAGATGGAATAAATAATTAGATATCTGCCACATCTGGATATGTTTATTTTTAGCATAACTTCTGGTATATCCAGTACCAAGCCCCTTGCATTTATTATATTTACAATTTAACATATATCTTAGGTAATCTGTATTGTCTGGAATTGCAAGTGCTTTGCTATAGAAATAACTTCCATATTTTTCACATTCTGTACGGTCTGTTGTATCAACCCATTTGTTTAGTATAGCATCCATGCGTTCATATTCCATGTTATATGCTTGTTTTGCCTGTTTTTTAATACCCTGTCCATATAATATACGGTCCATTGCCCCATTGCCTTGTTCCATTATCCAGTTTTTAATTTCTGCTGCCTGTGGGATTTGTATTTTATACGTAACAGATTTGCGGCTGTCTGAATATAGTAAAGTGCTAAATTCCATATATGTTATGTATCCATTTGTTTCCTTGTCCCATTTTATATAAGACAATGCCCTTTGTATTTCAGTTAGTGCATTAATATTAGTAAATTGTTCATCAAGCCAGCCAGTGCAGTTACTATCTTTAAGTATTCTGGCGAATGCCGCAGCTGCAAGGAAGCTTGTGTTTTTATTACTGTTTTCATATAGCTTTTCTGCCATTTCCATTAACTGCCTGTCTGGAAATATAACAAGTGATTGTGCAATATGGTTTCCAATTATAACTTCCCATGTTAATTTTTTACCTGGTTTTGGCGGGTGGTATTCTGTCCTGAAAAGGTTAAAATCATTTTCGCCTACATACATAAATGACGGGTCACAGGATGAATGTAACGGGTAGCTTAATACATTAAGCTTTGGCCTGAATTTACCATTTTTGTCTAAGATTTTGCTATTAGACAGAAGCTGCTTGTAACACTCACAGGTTTCTTTGCCATGCTTCCCGACAAGTGTTTCAACTATATCATAAAATGGGGGAAGTTTTTTCTCTATTCCGGCTTTATCATTATCTTTTATTACTTGTATAACTGCAGGAAGCTGTTCCATACATGTTTCTGCAATTACCTTTGAAGCCAGTTCTGTTGTAACAGGAGTAAGGGCTGAAAGAACTTGGGCAGGGCTTTTCTTTATTAATTGTTTAAGTAAATCATATACTTCTTTGTTTTCTGTTTTGCTAAGTAAATTTAATACACATTGTTTATTTTTTCCTTTTTCGCTTTTTGCCATATTAAGAAGCATATCAAAATTGGAAGGTTCATAACGCAAATTATTTATAAGGGCAGTACGTACATCCCCTGTTGCAGTTTCCAGCATTTCTATGTAAAAATCATTTTCAGCTGCACCAGCTATATCTCCAATTATATTTGCCCTATGTACCATTTCTTTTTTCCCTCTTGGGTCAAAACCTTTCTTTAAAAGAGGGATGATTTCCGGACCGCTTTTAATGAGATATTCCTTAATTACTACTGCAAATTCAGGGTATGATGCGCCAAGTGACTTTATAAGCGCAGGTATTACACGGTAGTCTTTAAAAACTTCCGGGTTTGTGGAAAGCATATCATTTACAAAAGAAAAACTTCCGCTGCCAGTTGTGGTAAGTGCATCTATTAGTCCTTTAACCTTGGAGTATGGGGCGTTGCTAACTGGAAGGGTGTCTTTTTCTTCAGGGTATAAATCCACGTCTGGTGTAAATTTACTGGTTCCTGCTTTTACATCTACAACAGCAAGTGTGCATATTACGGCATCTGCCAGTGCTATTGTGTCAAGAAGTATCCTGGCAGGTGAATTACATTCTGGTGACAGGAGCAATTCCATCTGCTGGCATAATTTTGCAAATACAGGTGAAGCAGTGGCAAGTGGTTTAATTGCTTCAGCAGCACGCTTTAACCTGAAATCTTCCTGCAGGAGGTTTGCGCCTGCAATAGCAGTAGCACGTAAGCGTTCCTGTAGTTCGTAAACTGGGCTTAAATCCATTGTAAAACTCCTTTCTTTAAGTTGGTTTTTATTTATATTATATATACAATGTTTGGTATTTACAATAGGGAATAGAATATTAGTACGGATGTTTTTGCTGTATCTTGTCCAGTGGACTGCAATAAGGACAGGCCTAAAACAATATTTGACTAATAATTAAAATATAATTATAATATAATTATAAAAAAATAAAATTCACATGGGATGAAAACAAAAACCAGATAAACCAGAAAAAACATAAGGTATCATTTGAAGAAGCAAAAAACTGTGTTTGATGATGAAGAAGCGATTGTGTTTGATGACCCGAAACATTCATGTGAGGAGATATTGTTAAGCTAGTAAAAATATAGATAA
>DKYP01000015.1:4485-5131 GCA_002499945.1 Lachnoclostridium sp. UBA7097 | reverse complement strand
TTCAAAAGACTAATTGAAGTAAAAATTTTTATGGCTGTGAATAGTAACATTTATTAAAAATTTCTTAAAATAAATTAAAGAAATTTATGCACAAATACATAAAATATGTTATACTTAGATAAGAGAATTTGAAAAACTTGGGCTATAGAAAGGTATAAGGATTATGAAAAAAACATTAATTATAAGGCGGATTTTTATAGGTATAGCAGCTATTGCTGCTGCTGTTTTTATTATCTATACAATAGTTATGGGAAACCGCACTGAATTTTATGATGACGGAAGCACTACTGGCAACACAAGCGGAAACCTTTTAAATGGCGGGCTTTTCTGTGAAAGTGAAGGCAAGATATATTTTGCCAACCCTTATGATGAGAACAAACTGTACAGCATGGATGATGACTTTTCAAATGTTAAAAAACTTGTTGATGACAGGGTAAGTTATATAAATTCAGCTGGCAAATATATTTTCTATACAAGAAGGAATGACCAGCTTGAAAATGATGTTGATGCACTAATATCACTAAGCACAACAGGGCTTTTCAGGATTAATACATCAGGAAATGGCATAAAAAAACTATACAATGACCCTACACAGGTATTATGCCTTTATGGCAACAATGTTTATTACCAGCACTATGACCAGAAA
>DKYP01000015.1:0-4183 GCA_002499945.1 Lachnoclostridium sp. UBA7097 | reverse complement strand
TATTACCAGCACTATGACCAGAAAAAGGGGCTTGAACTATATTCCATAAAAATAGACGGCTCTGATGACAAAAAGCTTCTTAATGAACCTGCTGCCCCTTATTCAATACATAATGACAAAATATATTACACTGGCTGGAACAAAGACCATTATATACATTCACTAGGGACCAGCGGTTCAGGTTCACAGGTAATATATGCAGGCAACTGTACAAATCTTGCAAGGCAGGGAAGTTATTTATATTTTCTGGATATGGATAATAATTACAGCCTGTGCCGTGTTTCACTTGATGGTTCTTCTGTAGAAACACTTATAAACGAACGTATTGCAACTTACAATATATCAGAAGATGGAACATTATTATTTTACCAGGTAGATAATGGCACAGACAATGGCTTATACAGGATGGATTTAAACTCAATGGAAAGCTCACTTATAACAGCAGGTGATTTTAATTATCTTAACTTTGCATCTGGATACCTGTTTTATGAAACATTTGACCAGAGCAGCCTGTATACATATAACCTTTCAACAGGCCAGTCACAGTTACAGGCAATTGAAAAAGAAGACTGATTTATAAAAAGGGTACAGGATTAATTCCAGTACCCTTTATTCATTGTACACTTTAATACAAACTTCCCCGGCAATTTGTCATAATTAAGACCTGCCCTGTATCCTGCAAGTTTAAATACGCATTGCAGCATAAAGTAAAATGCTTTATATATTTTTCTGCGTTTAATAAGGTTTTTAATAACTTTTTTTGCATAACCTGCGCCTTCTTTTTCAGAGGAAATACTTGCAAATACGTCCCGGTACTGTTTTTGTGATACCCCGAGGTCAAAGTTTCTTTTAAACTGCTGTATACATGTATATGAATGTGAATGTACTACCTTTGCATCTGCACAATATGCAATATTATAACCAGCACCAATAACCCGGGATGCCATTATCATATCTTCATTGAAAATTGTCTTTTCTACAAAACCGCCAAGTTCTTCATATACGCTTTTTCTGTACATTGCGCATACATCAGAACAAAAATAAGTTTTTATGCCAAGCCTGTCTATATCGTTTTTGGACTTTACCAGGCTTTCTTTTGGATAGTTGTATATCCTTGTCATTTTTTCAAGAATATCTGCATCCTTTGCTGCAAGCTGCCTTCCATACGAAATTGCTATATTTTTATCTGCCATTGGCACAAGCAGGTTTTCTATAAGCCTGTTATTACAAGGAATTGCATCCTGTGTCATAAATAATATAAATCCTGCATCTGAAAGCCCCGCCCCATAACGCCTTGTACCTCCGTGGTCAAAGTCTTTTTTTAAGACAGGATGCACTGAAATAACCCCATCTTCTGGCACTTCCATTAACCTGTCATTTTCTCCAAGTGTCTGTAACAGGAAAATATGGTGTACCGGGACTGTCTGTTTTAACAGACGTTCTAAAATATTTTTAAAACCATCTCCCGGTTTATACACTGGAATGATTACATCTACTTCTGGTTTATTATAATCTTTTGGCTTGTCTGACATTATATTTACCTTTCTGCAAAATCCCTTTACTCTTTTCCAAGCAGTTTTCCAACAAGCACAACTGCTTCCTGTGCATCTTTTGAATACCCGTCAGCTCCTATTTCATCAGCAAATCCCTGTGTAATAACTGCACCGCCTATTATTACTTTACATTCCGGGTATTTTTCATGTACAAGTGCTGTTACTTTCTTCATCTCCATCATTGTAGTAGTCATAAGTGCAGAAAGCCCTATAATATCTGCTTTACTGGCTATTGCTGTATCTACAATCTTTTCTGCTGGCACATCTTTGCCAAGGTCAATAACATTATACCCATAATTTTTTAACATTAGTGCAACAAGGTTTTTGCCTATATCATGGATATCATGCTCTACTGTAGCTATAACTATAGTGCCAAGCGGTTCTTTGCTTCTGTTTTCTGCAAGTACAGGCTCTAAAACAGCTATTCCCTTTTCCATTGTCTTTGCACTTGAAATAAGCTGCGGCAGGAAATATACCTGCTTGTCAAAAAGCTCACCCACATGGTTTATTGCAGGTATAAGGCTTTTATCAATAATATCCTGCGCTTCCCTGCCACTGTTTAAACCATCCTTTACAAGTTCTTCTATTTTATTCTGCCTGCCTTTTACAACTGCTTCAAAAAGCATGTCACCATTAAATTCTTTTCCATCTGGAATTGTATTATCTGCACCCGTCTTTACAACAACTGACCCTGCATCCACTTCCCCGGCAACAACAGATACCTTATGCCCTGTAACCCTTCCAATATACCTTGTGCCAGCTTCAGGCTTGTCCATAAGGAGTTCTGCTGCAAATACAGAGTGCATTAAAAGGTCTTGTGAAGGATTGGATATAGCCATAGTAAGCCCCTGGCTTATTGCTATTGACATAAAGCTGCTGTTTACAAACATCCTTTCAGGAAGCCCGAAGGATATATTGGAAAGCCCGCATACAGTTGCAACAGAAAGTTCATTCTTACAATACCTGATTGTTTCAAGTGTTTCAGCTGCCGCATGGCTGTTTGCACCAACTGTTGCAACAAGCCCGTCAACAACAATATCCTCTTTTACAAGCCCCTGGTTTAAGGCTTCACCAAGGATTTTATGGATTATTTCCTTTTTTTCATTAATATCTTTGGGAAGCCCTTTTTCTGACAAAGGCAGTAGTATAAACATTGCACCATATTTTCTGGCAGCAGGTATTAACTTTTCAAACTTCCCTGGTTCAAGTGAAATTGAATTTATTAATGCCCTTCCAGGATAAATACGCAATGCCTCCTCTACAACATCAGGATGGCTTGAATCAATAGAAAGCGGAAGGCTGCTGGTAATAGAAAGTTCATTAACCGCTTTAAGCATCATTTCCTTTTCATCAATGCCATTCATACCCATATTTACATCAAGGATGGAAGCACCAAGTTCTTCCTGTGACTCAGCCATCTCTGTAACAAGGTCAAAACACCCTTCCCTTAACTCTGCCTGTAATGCCTTCTTGCCTGTAGGGTTAATCCTCTCACCAATTACAAGGAAGTTGCCATCAAGCTCTATATCAAGTACATCCCTTTCAGTTGAAAGCGCCCGCCTTTTAACATTGCCTTTACGTGCTGTAAATGAAACACTATCCCTTAATTGCTTCTCTTCTAATAAAGAACAAAGTGCCCTGATATGCTCCGGGGTAGTTCCACAACATCCACCAATTATATCAGCCCCTGCCTGTATAAGTTCCTCCATGCCTTCTGCAAAGCCTGATGGTCCTAAATTATATACAGTATTTCCATCTGAATCAAGTACCGGCATTCCTGCATTAGGTTTTGCAATAATCGGGATATCTGCATAAAGTGCCATCTTCCTTACAATATCCGCCATTTTACCAGGTCCTGTGGAGCAGTTCACCCCAACAGCATCTACGCCAAGTGCGGTTAAAACAAGCGCCGCAGTTCCAGGTGATGTGCCATATAATGTACGCCCGTCCTCATTAAATGTAAGCGTAACCAGCACAGGAAGGTTACATACCTCCTTTGATGCTATAACTGCTGCCCTGCACTCCTGCAGGTTCATCATTGTTTCAACAACAATTAAATCAACACCTGCTTCATAAAGGTACTTTACCTGTTCTTTATAAATATCTATAAGTTCTTCAAACATAAGGCTTCCTGCAGGGTATACCTGCTGCCCTGTCATGGTAATATCCCCAGCAATATAAATATCCCTGCCTGCACAAGCTTCCTCAACAGCTTCCTTTGAAATGCCCACAAGCCTTTTGTTAATGTCTTCTATATTATCTTCAAGCCCATACTCAGCAAGCTTAATCCTGTTTCCTGAAAATGTAGGTGCATAAAGCACATCAGAGCCAGCCTGTATATATTCCTTCTGCAGTTTTTTAAGAACCTCTTTATTTTTAAGAATCCATTCCTCTGGGCACACCCCTGCCGGCATGCCACGCTTTTGCAGGTTAGAACCAGTCGCACCATCAAGGACCAGCCTGCCACGCTTTAACCTGCTTGTAAAATTTTCCTTAGCCATATATTCCCCCGTCCAAATCTTTTTTTATTCATTAAAATTATAAAGTAATACTTAAAAAAATGCAACCTCTGGTATTTTATAAATCCATGAAACTGGCTTGATTTAATATATAAATTTATATATAATCAC